>CAYSXO010000133.1:0-11046 GCA_964434995.1 uncultured Sphaerobacteraceae bacterium | reverse complement strand
CGAGGGACTGGGGGAGGATTCAGCTTCGAGCTCGGCCAGCAAGCGAACCAGCAGTGGCCCGGCGAACTCGGGGCGCGGCGTAACCGGGCGATCGATCCCGCCGAGCATCTCCTGGAGGGGGTCAGCGGTCATCGCCGTCCTCCAGAACGCTGCGCCGGAAGGCAATCCGGCCGCGCGCGAGGAGCGATTCCGCGGCGCGGACGCTGCGGTTCAGCGCCGCGGCGACCTCAGGCACGGTGAGGCCATCGAGGTAGCGCAACGTCAGCGCCTCGCGTTGTGGCGAGGGGACGCGCTTCAGGGCGGCGATGGCGCGCTCGCGCCCCTCTTCCGCCTCCGGCAGCGCCAGGTCGTGATGCTCCATCTCATCCTCCCAGGAGAGGAGCGTCCAGCCGGCGCGGCGCTGGCGCCGGTAATGATCGAGCAGCTTGTGGCGGGCGATGCCGAGCACCCACGGCATGGGGGACGTCACCGCGACGCCCCGGCGCAGCTCGTGAACGGCGGCCAGAAAGGTCTCCTGCGTGAGGTCTTCGGCGATGGCGCGGTCCGCGCCGAGGCGGTTGTAGAAGTAGCCATATACGCGCGGCAGGGCGGCAGCATAGAACGCCCGAAACTGGTCCGGCTGGCCGAGACTGTCGTCCCGTGGCTGTGGCAGTGCCTCAAGGGCCGCGCGCCGGGTCACCTCCGCGCAACCTCCCGCCTGCGTCGGTCTTGATGCTCCCGAGGAGCTGATGCAGCCTCAGACTTCGCCATTCGCTCCATTCGACCTGCCTTGTCGCATCGGCCGCTCTACCAGAATAGTCGTGGATAGGCGCCCGTTTCCGTCGCGGCGGGAAAAATCGCCTCCTGGCCTGCCAGCGCTGTGCCTATCGCCGCGGGGTGGCCGGAGCACTGACCCGCTTGGGATCGCCCGGGCGTTCCAGGTCGTGAGCTCCCGGCCAAGAGGCGCGGCGTCCGGCCGCATGCCGCGATCGCGCGGTCCTGGCGCTCCATGACGATGTCGAAACTGTACAGGAAATCGAGAACACCGCCATCTGGGCTGACGCGATGCGGTAGGAATCATGCCCTGGCGGATAGGGCGAAGCGTGATAACCTGTCTGGCGAATCGGGGGCCAATGATGTACATTTCCTTCGTCCCAGATCAGTCTGCCCGTGCGACCGACAAGGAGTCCTCTCCTTTGCATTCATGGGTTCCCCGCCGCCTGATCCTGGCAGTTCTGGCTCTCCCCCTGCTCGTCGGGCAGGCGCCGGTGGCCGGGCAGGCAACCTGCCTCTCGCCGGAAGGACCAGGACCAGGGCGGCCGCTGCTGTTCGATGAGGCGGCTGACCCTGGGCCGGATGGCTTGGCGCCCAGGTTTCAGGTCAAATTCGCCGCCGATGGCACGGCGCGCGTGCGCGGCACCATCCATCTGAAGGCCGATGCCGAGCGGCGAGTGCTGGAGGGCGAAGGCGGCGGCGCTCAGGTCGAATGCAGCGATCTGGATGGGGACGGCAGCGCCGGGCTGGTGCGGCTGGAGGCAGAGTTCCGGGATGTCCGGGCGGACAAGCGCGTCCGGGTCGTTCTTGAGGCCCAGGAGCGCGACATCGCTGCCAGCGGAATCTACCCGGTGAGCGTCCATATCGGCGGTCTGGACGCTCAGGGTGACGTTGAGGTCCGCCTGCGGGACAGTGACGCTGGCGAATAGCGCTCATTCAGCAGCGTTTCGCGGCAAGAGGACCGGCGGAGGCGGCTCACATGAGTGTTGCCAGCCATCTCAAGACGAGTCGACGCGAAGCGGCGCAATCGGCAGATTTGCCCCGCCTCGAACGTGGTGCTCAAACATGCTGACCGCGCGGATAACGAGGACGACATTATGGTTGCGCTGACGATCGGGATGGCGACGTACGACGATTTTGATGGCGTCTACTTCACTATTCAGGCGCTCCGCCTCTATCAGGACCTGGACGACACCGAACTGCTGGTGGTCGACAATTTCGGGTGCGACGCGACCCGGGATTTTCTCAAGAGTTGGACGAAGGCCCGGTACGTGCTGGCGACCGAGGCGGTCGGCACCGCTGCCGCCAAGAATCGCGTCTTCGCCGAGGCGAAGGGCAAGGCGGTGCTCTGCTGCGACTCTCACATATTCTTTGCCCCTGGCGTGATCGCCCGCCTGAAGGCGTACCACCACGACCATCCGAAGACTAACGATCTCTTGCAGGGGCCGTTGCTCTTTGACGATCTGCAAAACCTCGCGTCTCACTTCGCGCCCGAATGGCGCGACCAGATGTTCGGTATCTGGGGAAGCGACCCCCGGGCGAGCAACCTCAACGGCAAGCCGTTCGAGATTCCCATGCAAGGGATGGGCGTCTTCAGTTGCCGCAGGAAGGCCTGGCCGGGGTTCAATCCGGCCTTTCGGGGCTTTGGCGGCGAGGAAGGCTATATCCACGAAAAGTTCCGACAAAGCGGCGGGCGCACGCTCTGCCTGCCCTGGTTGCGCTGGGCGCATCGCTTCTCGCGGCCGAAGGGGGTGCCCTACCCGCTGAGTATCGACGACAAGCTGCGCAACTACCTGATCGGTCATGGCGAACTGGGGCTCGATGCCAAGCCGGCCCTCAAGCATTTCGCGGAGTTTTTGCCAGAAGATCGGATCGACGCCATTCGGAAGGAGGCGCGCCGTGCTTTGCAGGGTCAGGGCATCGACCCGAAGGATGGGAAAAAGGGCAAGAACAGCGGGAAGCGCAAGAAATCGAAAAGCTCGGCGGCGAAGGCGGACGGCAAGCTGACCGATCTGTCCCAGGCCCCGAAAGTGGCCATGATATCGGGTGCCCGGCAGAATGGCGCCGGTGGCAAGGCTGCTGTTAATGCAGCCTCGTTTTCGGCAAATGAGCTATTGCCAGGTCAAAATCACCGCGGACGAGCTTCTGAGATCGCTGGCGCCGAGGCGCTGGCCAGTGAGAAGCCTGGCCCGTTCCCCGCTGGCCTCGTGATTGCCCCTGGTCCGGAAGATCCATCAGTAGGCATGTTCCCGCTCGTGCTACGAGAAGACGATGAGCTCGAAATCGCGTATGTGGCGCGCATCGCGCACCAGATCGAGGATGCGATCGCGGCCGGCAATTCTCATTTGGTGGTCCCGAGTGATGCGGCAGACTGGCTAGGTGACGATTCGCTCCTGGCGGCGTACTTTGCCGAGCAGCATGAGCTCATCGCGGCGGACCTGGAAACCGGCTTCGTCTTCGGATTGCATGCGCTGGCGCCGGCCGTGACTGGCGAAGGCGCCGGGCCGGACGGCCCGTAGCCGTCGATCGCCAGAGACGCGGGGGAGCATGGGGAGTGCGGTCATTCCAGGCGCTTGATGATGTGCCAGCCAAAGGGGCTGGTTTGCCGGTCGTAATTCGCGATGCCGACCTCGCCGGCCGCGAGGCGGAAGCCGACGTCGCCGAAGGCGGGCACCATCTGGTCCCGCGGGAACTCGTCGGCCGAGGTTGGGGCGACGTTGCGGTTGCAGAGGCGGTAGATGCCGGGATAGGAATCGTCGGTGCGCTCCTGCACGATGGTTCCGAAATCAGCGCCCTCCCGGACCTGCGCCAGCGTCTCCGCGGCCAGTCTTCTCGCATCGTCCTCGGTGCGCGTCGCGGACGTCCCGGCTCCCGCGAAGGAGATCAGGATGTGCTGCAGGGCAATGCGTTCCGGTTCCGCCGCGGGAGGAGCGGCCGCGGCGGCCTCCGTGGGGGCCGGCATGGCGCTGGCCAGGCTCATGCCGAGCGCCTCCTCGAGTTCTCCGCGGGTGACGCGCCGGTTGTCGAGCGCCGCCCGAATGCTCTGCTTCATCCAGGGGTCATCGGTTGCCAGGGCGGCAATCCAGCCGTTGGCGTCGCGCTTTTCCCGCGCCTGCGCGCGCAGTTGCTGGCGGCTCGGTTTGCGGGAGGACGGGCTCTGTTCGGTCATCGGCGACTCCTTCGACTCTGGCGGGCTGAGCATGCCTGCTCCGACGGATCGAACTGTGCGAAGATGCATCGTACCCGCTATCGCGTGAAGGTAAGGGGAGAGCGATGGAAATCTCGATCGGCGAAGTAACCGGCATCCGCGTGACCCCAATCGAGGAATACGATCTCGATGAAGACGAGCAGGATGTGGAGGAGCCTTACTACCGCACGCTCATCATCGAGACGTCGTCGGGAACCCTGGAGATCGAGCTGGATGGCGTTTCCCAGGAAGCTCTGGAGATCGTCGAGGAAGATGACGACGATGACGACGATGATGATGACGACGACTAGCCGTTCGCGCTGAGATTCCACGACAGCAGCGTCTGGCTCTGATCGGCCGGCTTCGCCCCGGTCTGAGAGGAGCCAGGCGCTGAGCTATGCTGCCGCGTTTTCGCGGAGGATGCCTCGCGCGTAGGGACGCGCCTCGTGGCGAGCAGCTCGCCCACTCGATCGCCCCGAAACGGCCGATATCGCTGGCTTGCCTCACCCCTCAAGCCGCTGTCCTGGGTTGTATTGCACACGTATTCCATTGCCGCGCGGCCGAACGGTTCGTGGCCAACTGGCCGTGCCGTACCCATCCGCGACATCTCGCGCGCCTGGACCAATAGGCCACTTCCAATCAGCGATGCAGCGATAGCCCCGTAACACGGCGGTAATTACCTTAACATATCTCATAAACCATATGCTCCATTGTAAGAGATTGATATCCGGAAAACGTGGCCAGACATGTTCTCGAAATAGACGTATGGTGGGGTATTGCAATACAAAATATGTTCGGTACTATGGTTGTTATCCAGCAAGGAATGCGCGCGTGCGACCGCGCGGCAAGCGTCAACTCCGAGGTGAAAGGCAGGCCCATGGATCCGGTCCGCTTCGATCTGTTTACGCGATCACTTTCACCGTTCCTCACCAGAAGGCGCACACTTGGGATTCTGGCCGTGCTGCCACTCGGTGGCGGGTTGTCCGGCCTTCCGGGTAGCCGGGCCGATGCCAAACGCCGGCGCCGAACGCGCCGGACGAATGGCGAGATTGTTGGGGGCCGGCCCGTGGCGCAAGGCGCGCTGCCCTTCCTGGTTTACTATGACAACTCCTCGTATGCCTGCGGCGGCAGCCTGGTCGGGCCGCGGACGGTGCTCACCGCCGCGCACTGCACGGGCCCAAACGAGGGCAAGGGGCCCTTGTTCCCGGCCGGCGAGTACTACGTCGGCATCGGCCAGGTCGATCGCCTGCGCCTGGGCACGCAGAACAGCTTCGGCGTCAGCAGCGTCGTGCGCCACCCGAAGTGGAATCCGGCGATCGGATCGACGGTGGCCTACGACGTGGCCATCTTGCAACTCGACCGGCCGGTGCCTGCCAACATCGGCACGCCGGTGCCGTTCGTTGGACCCGGCGACACCCGGTTCGATGGCGCGGGGCAGGCGGTACGGGTGGCCGGGTGGGGACTGACCTCAACCGGGGGTACGCCCTCGGACGTCCTGCTCGAGGTCGATGTCAATGTCATCGGCAATCAGCAATGTATCGCCGTCTATGGCGCGGGGCCGGAGGGGATCGACCCGATCAGCGAGATTTGCGCCGGGGCGCCTGGGCGCGATTCGTGCCAGGGCGATAGCGGCGGGCCGCTCTTCGTCGCGGAGTTCGCCGGAACCCAGACCGTCAAGGAGAAGGGGAAGAAGCGCAAAGGCAAGAAGCGGAAGGTGAAGACGCGGCAGGTCGATGTCTACACCTACACGCAAACCGGCATCGTCAGCTTCGGCCGCGAGTGCGCCGACCCCGTCTTTCCGGGCGTCTACGCGCGCATCAGCGACCCGGCAATCAGCAATTTCGTCGCCGGCCAGCTCTGAGGCGCAACGGTGGCGGGCCTGGCGTGGTCCGCCACCCGCCAAAGCCCGGTGGTCCCTCGGCAGACCACGCTCATATGCTCGATCAGGCCGATTGAGGCGCCGACCCGGGACACCTAACCTACCAACGATTCGACCTCGTCAACGACGCCCAGTTCATCGCACTCGCCCGGTGGAGGTCTGGTGACATGAAAGCAGTGCAGGACGCGCGCATGCGCAATGTGCTCGCAAACAGCGTTTCGCGTCGCACGTTCGCTGGCCTTGGGGGAGGCCTGCTCGCCACGTTCCTGGCCGCCATCCTTCCCGGGGACGTCGACGCTCGGCGGAAGCGGAAGAAGAAGCGGGGCGGTGGGGGCGGGGGTGGGGGCGGGGGCGGCAATGATCCCGGGCCCGGGGTCCTCGACGCGCAGGAATCGGCGCTGCTGACCCTCATCAATGACTACCGGACGGCCAACGGCGCCCGCGCGCTGGTGAGCAACGCCTATCTCGACGTGGCGGCCAAAGAGCACTCGCGGGACATGGCGAGCCGGAACTACTTCGACCATAACAGCCCGGAGGGGACCACCCCGCAACAGCGAGCGGAACGGGCCGGGTATCGGGGCTTTGTTTCCGAGAATATCTATGCCGGGGGCGAGTTGGCCACGGCGGTATTCGACGCATGGAAGGCAAGCCCTCCCCATAACGCGAACCTGCTCGACCCGCAATCCGAGGCGGTGGGCCTTGGCCGGGCGTTCAATGCGAATTCCGAATACGAGTGGTACTGGACAGCGGTTTTCGGCATCCCCGACTTCAGGTAGGCGTCCGCGCGACCGGCGCGGTGGGCAACCGGCTGGCGCGGCGGTGGTGAAGCAGCCCACCGCCGCGCCAGCCGGTTGCCTTGGCCCCAGGAGCGACCAGGTGGCCGGACAGGTGACGCCGAGACTACCTGCCGAGGTATTGCCGAGTATTGACTTCAATGACCGAGTGCATTACCGTGGGAAATGAAGTGGTATCTCGGAATAATCCATCTACGTTAGTCGGAGACGTAGAAGTTCTCTTTCGAGATCAGGCAATGTCTCCAAGGATGAGAATTGGGGAAGTTCTGGCGTAGTTTTTGAGTAATGATCGATGTGTCGTTGCTCCTTCCCCATCCGAGCGTACAGGCGCTCCGCGAGCACAAGCTGGAGGGTCGGCATGGATGGCAGATGACGTAGGCCCTGGGGCAGCGCTTGTGGGGAGCCGGGGTGGGGATGATCCGGACCGACAAGGGAAGGAGTCGTCATGGACGACCGCGCATTCGACGAACTCATTGCACGGCTAGCCAACGCCGCGACCCGTCGAGACGCCGTGTTGGGCATCGTTGGCGGGGCGCTCGCTTCAGTGGGAGCGGGGCCGCTGGCGGACGCCAAGCGTCGGCGGCGCAAGCAAGGGGATGGCAAGGGCCGGAAAGGGAAGGACAAGAACAGAGGCAAGGATCGTGGGAAGAGCCGCGGGCGGAAAGACGGAGGAGGCGCCGGGCGCAAGGCCGATCGAGTTGGCAGCGAAGGTAATGGGCGGCGGACCATTTGCCACTGTCCGGATACCAACCCGGCGAACTGCTTCACCAAGCATCCCAAGAAGAAGGGAGCGCGGCGGCACCTGCGGGAGCACCCGAACGACTACCGAGGCGAGTGTAAGAGTCCAACCACCACGCCGCCGCAGACCACGACAACGACACGACAGCCGACGACGTCCAGCACGACGGCGCGGCCACAAATCTGCGACGGCCGGCCTTGCGCGATCCCCGCGGCCGGGGCGTCGAACCCGTGTAGCCCGGCTGGGACAAATTGCACCTGCCGTTCGACAGCGGGCAGTTCGCCGGGAACCGCCGGCTTCTGCACGGGTGGCACGGTCTGCAGCGGCACGCCGTGCGTGGCCGGAACGAACCCGAACGCCTGTAGCGCTTTCTCCAACTGCGTCTGCGTCAGCTCGACGCCGGGAGGCACGGGCACCTGCGTGACCGGCACAACGACGACCACGACCACGACGTCGACGTCGTCCACGTCGTCGACCTCAACGTCCTCGACGTCGTCGACCTCGACATCGTCCACGTCATCGACTTCGACGACCACTGCTCCGACGTGTTCTGGACCCTGCCTTTCCCTGACATGTGGGGCGGGCTGCACGTGTGGAGCAGATCTCCAGTGCGTCCCCGCATAGTGTTCACGGAGTCCCCGCGGTGCAAGGCTTCGTGAAATCGAGAGGAGGGGGCGCGAGCGCCCCCTCCTTCTTGCCAAGCTGAGCGGGGGAGGTATGCTGGGTTCTCCGCGATCGCGGCGGTCACACGCCCCTCGCCCATCGCCATGGGAGAGGGGGTGGGGTGAGGGGTCGTCGCGGCAACGCCGTTGCCTGAGTCACTACCTCCCCCTCCTTCTTGCCGAGTGGAGGGGCAGCGCGCTGGTCGCATGGCATTTCTGACACACGTAGCGGGATAATTGGCTCCTCACATGATTGAGAGTTCGAAGGCCGCGGCGGCAGACCTGGCAGGCAGTTTGCGGAGTAAACGCGATGGTTGCACTGACGATCGGCATGCCGACATACAACGATTTCGACGGTGTCTACTTCACCATCCAATCGCTGCGGTATTACCAGGATCTCGAGGATACCGAGTTGCTGGTGATCGACAACTATGGCTGCGAGACGACCAGGGATTTTGTCGAAGGCGGCGCCCGGAGCCGCTACGTCCGGGCGACGGACGCGGTCGGCACCGCTGCCGCCAAGAACCTCGTCTTTACCGAGGCAAAGGGCAGGGCGGTGCTCTGCTGTGATTCCCACGTCATGTTTCCGCCGGGGACCATAGCCCGCCTCAAGGCGTACTATCAGGAGCATCCTGAAACCAACGATCTTCTTCAGGGGCCCCTCGTCTACGACGATCTGCAGAATGTCTCCACCCATTTTGACCCCGTCTGGCGCGGGCAGATGTGGGGAATCTGGGGAACGGATGCCCGAGCCCTCGATCCAGAGGGTGAGCCCTTTGAGATCTGGGGGCAGGGGATGGGCGTCTTCAGTTGCCGCAGGAAGGCCTGGCCGGGGTTCAATCCCGCGTTTCGCGGCTTTGGCGGCGAAGAGGGCTACATCCATGAAAAGGTCCGGCAGCGGGGTGGGCGCGTCCTCTGCCTGCCCTGGTTGCGCTGGGGCCACCGCTTCGGCCGGCCCAACGGCGTGCCCTACACGCTGACCGTCGAGGACAAACTGCGGAACTACATCATCGGATACACCGAACTTGGGCTCGATGTCACGCCGGTGCTCGAGCACTTCGCCGAGCATATGCACGCCGATATTGTCGTCACGGTCGCCGATCAGGTGCTGCGTGAGCATTTGCAGGAATCACCCGGGAAGAAGAAACCGAAGGCCAGGCCCAGGCGGGGCAAGCAGGGGAGCGAGGCCACACAGGAACAGCAGAACGGTGACGCCAACGCTCCACCGGCGCTGATCCCTGCTGTTCACTCAGGCCCTGGCGACGCGCCCGAGACCCGCATCGGGGTCCTTACCCCCACTCACGACCGCCCGCACATGGTCCGTGCGCTGGTTACGCAGATGGCCTTGCAGGAGAGAAAGCCGGACATTCTCTGCATTCATCAGAATGGCGACCCTGATTCGTATCAGTGGGCGATAGAAGACCTGACGCTTCCCTTCGTGGTCAAGTGGATTCACACGTCAGAGAAGATGCCGCAAGAGAAGTGGTACAGCAGGCCCCTGAAGGCGCTCCTTGACGACGGCTGCACGCACTTTTTCTGGTGCGACGACGACGACATCTATCTCTCCAATCATGTGGACCGGACCATGGACATGCTCACGGACAAGGATGATCCCCGCGACTTTGTCATCAATGGCTACTGCGGAATGCTGCTTACGAAAAAGGCCGGGTACGCCTATCTGCCCTGCGAGCGATTCAGCGCCCACGACCCGGGGGGCATGTCGAGCTCCATGGCATTCAACCGGGCCTTTGCGGAGGAGCTCTACAACGATCTTCGACGAAACAACGGGAAGCTCTATTTCGCCGACCATGTCGTAAGCCGGGTCACCATGCCCAAGTTCCGCTGCAAACTCGATGAGCGCCAGACCCCGTCAACGATCTACGTTTGCCATCCCGGAACGCATAGCTCGAGCCACTGGCTAGGAAATGAGTGAAGGACGTGACTGCCATGGGAGCCGCTCGCGATCGGCGTAATGCGTGATGGGGTCACCAGAGTCTGGCATACCTCGTGAGAACGTCGAACGAGCCCTGGCAGAGGTGGCTCGCTTCAGGGAGGCGTCAGGCATCCCCGCGGCGGATTCCCTGGCCAGCAGCACCACGTTTGGCCTTGCTCCATCCGTCTTCTATGTCGTCGGATCACCTGATGAGGTCGTGGCAGCGCCGGCGACAGTGCGAGAGTTTCCGGTTCTCAATAGGAAGAACGACGAGATGGCCGCCGTGCATCTCGTGCGTGTTGTCCATGCCATCGATGCGGCGATCGGCGCCGGAGGGACACATTTGCTGATCCCCAAATCCGCCGCGGAGTGGCTCATCGATCACCCACTGGTCGAGGACTACCTGACACGATCGCACGAGTTGTTGGCCGCGAACGAGCAAACAGGAATCGTCTTTGCGCTGCGGCGCTGAGAGACGCTGGTTTACCTGAGCGTGCTTTCGAACGTCGTTCTGATAGCCGCTGTGACTCTGGGACCACTAGTGCCGTCGCCCGCTGGTTCACCTCTGCTCCACTCCCTATACTCCTACCTCGTGGGGAGACGTTGACGCAATCCGGCCCGCGGGAGACCCGATGAACCTCACCAACCGGCTGGGCGAAGCCAGTGCCGGAGCACGCGGCTTGGGCTTCGTATTGCCACCACCAACCTATCGGCTCGCGCGGCTGGCGACAGTCGTGGCACTGGTGGTCGGCCTCTTTGTCCTGGCGGGCGCGGCCGGCCTCGGGCTCTATGCCGCCTCCCATGACGGCCGCATTTATCAGGGCGTCAATGTGGCGGGCGTTGATCTTGGCGGGCTCGCGCCCGAAGAAGCCCGCGCTCTATTGGATGACCACTTCGCCGCCTACGCCGCGACACCGCTCACCCTCGACGCCGGCGAACGCAGCTTTCAGCTCACTCCAGCCGAGGCCGGCGCCCATCTCGACAGCGCGGCGACCGTGGCCAGAGCCGTCGCCTGGGGCCGCGAAGGCTCGATTTGGGACCAGTCGCGGGCTTGGGCGCGCGCGCTCGTGCGCGGGGCCGATGTCGCTCCGGTCATCGT
>CAYSXO010000132.1:0-11079 GCA_964434995.1 uncultured Sphaerobacteraceae bacterium | reverse complement strand
GAGGCGACGCCATGAAAGACCGTCTCTCCGGAGTGAAGGAGCCTCGCCATGGCAACGGCCATCATGTCCCACGGCGCGATTGATGACGTGAGCTCGTTCATGCCGACAGGGCCGCCGATCCGAGTATCCGCGCGGCAATAAAGGCGCGAGCATCATTCGGGTCGCGGGCGGCGGCCACCCAGGCGGCAAGATACTCGGCGTCGTAGTCGTAATACGGCACACAGGAAAGGGGCCATGCGCCGCCCGGCGCCGCGACGACCGCGTCGACCAGGAATCCCGGGATGGCGACCGTCTCCGGCACGTGCTCGAAGGCCTGGCCGTCAACGATTCGTTCGGTGGTCAGGATGACCCGGCGCGCGGCTTGCGCCATGAGGACGTCTTCGAATCGCGTTCCGATGATGCGCCCGTTCCCGAAACGATCGGCCTCCTGGACATGGAGAATTGCCACGTCAGGGATCATGGACGGAACCACGTAGACCTCGCCGCCGCCATAGGGATTCTCCAACGCAACGAATCCGCGGGCGGAGGGGAGGTCGGAGCCGTGCAGGCCGGCGACCGGCATGAAGGGAACCCCCTGAATGGCGGCACGCAGCCCGGCGATCACCGTCGCGCAGGCGTGCTCGCGCGCCTCGACCGCGCCAGCTTCCACGGCGGCCCGATAGGCCTGGGCCATGCCAAACGGGGTTTCGTAGCCCACGAACCCCGCGGAAACTGCTGCCGCACACCCGCAGGCGCAGAGAAGGTCGATATCGTAAGCGCCCGCTGTCTTGATGATGTCGAGGTCCCGCTTCTGCTGGCGCACAATCTCGTGGACCGCCGCGCCGGGGCCGCGATGGAGCGTGTTTCCCCCCAACGCGATACGGGCGCCATCGGAGATGGTCGAGACTGCTTCCTGGAGTGTGGAGATCTTGTCTATCATTGGCTTGCCTTGCTCGCGTTAACGCCATACGGAATCATACGGTCCCACGGACTATCATGGTGGCCTCTTGACTCTCGCATGGGCAGCATCCGTGTTGGCGCGGCTGCCTGTCGTCGCTGGAGGATTGCCAGCCAATGCCGATGTTCCCGTCCGAGGTGCATCGCTCGCACTTGACCCCGCTCCGGTTTCTGCAGCGCAGCGCGAGTGTCTTTCGGCAGAAGCCCGCCATTCGGTACGGCGATAGGACGTGGACGTATCCCGAAATGGAGGAGCGGGTCAATCGGCTCGCGTCCGCCCTGATCGCGGCGGGCGTGCAGCGCGGCGACCGGGTCGCTTACCTCGTTCCGAACATTCCGCCCATGTTGGAGGGGCATTTTGGCGTGCCGCTGGTGGGCGCGATCCTTGTTGCCATCAATACGCGGCTTTCGTCGCCCGAGATTCGCTACATCCTCGAGCATTCGGGCGCCAGGGTGCTCGTCGTCGATACCGAGTTGGCGCCACTTATCGAGCCGATCCTGGCGGATTTGCCCGATCTTCGCCTTGTCATCAATGTTGAGGACCTACCCGGCGGAATGCGGCTCCCCGGACCGGAGTACGAGGCGTTTCTGGCTGCCGGCAGCCCGGAGCCGCGCGATTGGCCTCTGGACGACGAGGACGAGACGATTGCCATCGACTACACCTCGGGCACCACCGGCCGGCCCAAAGGGGTGATGTACACCCATCGCGGCGCATACCTCAACAGTCTTGGCGAACTGCTGGAAACACGGATGTCCTCCGACAGTGTCTACCTCTGGACGCTGCCGATGTTTCACTGCAATGGCTGGTGCTATCCGTGGGCGGTCACGGCCATCGGCGGCACGCACGTCTGCCTGCGCAAGCCCGACCCTGCCCTGGTCTGGCGTCTGGTTCGGGAAGAGGGCGTCACCCACTTCTGTGCCGCGCCAACGGTGCTGATCGCGCTGGTCAATCATCCGGACGCGCCCGCGGAGCGCCTGGAGCCGCCCCTGATCATCTCCACGGCCGCCGCGCCGCCTTCGCCGACGATCATCGCCCAGGTGGAAGCGCTTGGCGCGGAAATCATCCACGTCTACGGCCTGACCGAGGTCTACGGGCCATACACCGTCTGCGAATGGCAACCGCACTGGAACGCGCTGCCGGAAACGGAGCGGGCACGGGTGAAGGCAAGGCAGGGAGTTGGCTACCTGATCGCCGACGACGTCCGCGTGGTTGACGAGCAGATGTGCGATGTTCCTGCCGACGCGCAAACGCTCGGTGAGGTCATCATGCGTGGCAACAACACCATGAAGGGGTACTTCCGCGATCCCGAGGCGACCGAACGCGCGTTTGCCGGCGGCTGGTTTCACTCCGGTGACCTGGCGGTCATGCACCCGGATGGCTACATCGAGCTCCGCGACCGCAAGAAGGACATTATCATCTCCGGCGGCGAGAACATCTCGACCATCGAAGTCGAGCAGGCGATCTGCGCGCATCCGGCAGTGCTGGAGGCGGCCGTCATCGCCATTCCCGACGACTACTGGGGCGAAGTGCCGAAAGCCTTTGTCAGTCTCAAACCTGGACAGGAACTGACCGCCGAGGAGTTGCGCGCCTTCTGCCGCGAGCGGCTGGCCGGGTTCAAGGCGCCGAGGGCTATCGAGTTCGGGGAGTTGCCGAAGACTTCAACGGGAAAGGTGCAGAAATTCGTCCTGCGCGAGCGGGAATGGGCAGGGCGCGAAACGCGGATCAACTGATGCGTTGCTCTGTCAGCGCAATGTCCAGGGCACGCGAGTGGACGAGTGCCTTGGGAATAGGCTGGCCGAGATGGCGGCGATCTTCTCGACCCGCGAACTGCCGCGCGGCCGGGTCAGCGGCGCGTCTTCCAAGGTGAGAGGAGCTTGAAATTGCCAGCATCTCGCTCCGTCGCGCGCTTCAACCGCGTGGTGACCAACCGGGTTCTTGGCAATCTCGCGCGCTATCTGCCCGGTTTCGGCGTCATCGGCCATACGGGCCGCACGTCGGGACACCGGTACGCGACCCCGGTGAATGTCTTTCGCCGTGATGACGGATTTCTGGTGGCGCTCACCTACGGACCGGAAGCGGACTGGGTGCGCAACGTGCTGGCCGCCGGCGAGGCCACGCTCACGACCAGGGGACTCACGCTTCGCCTCGATTCGCCGCGCCTGATTCACGACGAGACGCGCCGCGCGATGCCACCCCTGGTGCGATGGATCCTGGGCCGGGTCGAGGTGTCCGATTTCCTCGCGTTGAAGATCGCGGGCGACTCCAGAGCGACGTAGCGCGGGCTGGCGCTCATCGCTGCCGCGTGCTGGCCCTATCCCGCTGGCGCGGAGGCCGCGATGTCGCCACACGCGACCACCGCGGCCTCCGTCGGGCTTTCATGAATGGCGATGGCATGCCGGCCATCGGTTAGATCCGCGATCGGTGCTGCTATGGTGGTCTCGCTGGCGCCAGAAGGATCGAGCGGCTCGAGCAGGAAGAGGGGCAGGGTCAATGGGTCGTCGCATGACTGCTCGTAGATGGCAACGACTTCCCCACCCTTTGCATCGCGTGCGGTGATGCTGACAATCGTGCTGGGACCGTTCTCGCGCAAGGTCGCCAGGCCATCGATGCCCGAATCACCTCGCTCGTGGAGCCGCAAGGCCGCCTCGCGCAGGACGGCATCGGACCCCGCGATAGGGGTCGCTGCTGGAGAGGGCAGAGGAGCCTCCGTGGTGGGTGGCTCGGGTGGTGCAGTCGGCGTGGACTCGGAGATGTCTGTCGGGAGAGACCAGACGGCAAAGCCTTCGTAGTTGGTCACAGCGTCCGGTATGGCGGCAGCACGGTGAAATCCAGCGCCGACCCAGATATCCGACGCGCCCGAAAGCGCCGAAAGATCGAGTTGCGCCACGAACGAGCCATTGACCGAGAAGCCCGCGACGTCGCCGATGGCAACGATCTCGATGGTATTCGCGGCGCCTTCCCCGAAATTGAGCGCGGGAACCGCCCCGCCTGCCAACGCTGGTTGCAGGCCGATTTGGTACTCCCACGAGGCATCGGAGGAGATGGTAATGCGGTAGTGCTCGCCGCTCTCCTGTTCGCGGAAGGCGATACCGAAGTCCCAGGGCGCCTCCGAAGCGTCACCAGGATTGATGAAGGTCGCCGCCGTAACGAAGTCCTCGACCTCGACGCCTGCTGGCGCGACCGCGGCAGCGCCGAGGTGCTGGACAAGCTCGCCGGACGAAGGGCCGGCCAACGGCGCTGCCGCGCTGCTAGTGGCATAAACCTCGGCGAAGTCCGTCGCATTCATCGCGATCGTCGGCGCCTCAGGTTCGAGCGTTTCGAGGCCGGAAATCGACCAGACCTCGAATCGGCTGAACGGCGTCTTGCCAGGCTCAACGGCGTCTTCGCTGAAGAACCCCGCGCCCGCGAAGAGATCTCCTCCCGAGATTCGCGAGGAAAGATCGACTTCCGTGACGAGCCGTTCGTTAAAGCCGAAGTAGCCGACGTCGCCTACCGCGACGAACTCGATGATGTTCGAGCCGCCAGACCGCGTGTCGACGTCCACCAGAACTCCCTGGTCGATCACCGGCCCCAGGCCATCCTTCAGAAACCAGGCGCCACGCGAGTCGATAATGAGCCGGAGTTGCTCTTCTCCTCCGCTGTCCCGAAAGCCGAGGCCAAAATCCCACGCCGAACGTGATGGGGGCCCCGGGTTGGAAAACTCGATGATGGCGTAGAAATCAGGCGCATCGACGCCGATGCGCGTAACGGCCAGCGTCCCCGGCCCGAAATCGAGGCTCCCCGAAAGGGGCCCCGCGAGGCTAGGCTGCTTTTGCGCGGCGGCCATCCAACCGCCGTAGGCCGCCAATGGACTGAGAGGGATATCGGCCGGGAGAGAAATGGTATCCATGACGGCCAGCGCCAGAGCCGACTCCTGCTCGAAGAGAGCGGGATCGGTGACAAGGGTGATGATCAAGACCGCCTCGCCGGGGATAAGCGCGCGGCACTCGATGTAGTCAATCAGGTCGAGCTGCTGCCCGCCAACGGCGAGCGAGAGGGTAAATGCCGCGGCAACAGCGTCTGGCGCACTCGCCTCGAGCGGCATCCCGTTCGCGTCGAGGTACGGGCGGACCCCCGAGACCCCGGGTTCCCGGGCGAGGATGTTCGCCTCCTCGGCCACGCACGACGCGAGATCGCCCTCGTACCGGGTTGCGCCTTCGAAGTAGAGCGAACTGACGCCGTTGATCAGGTGGAGGCGGTCGAGAAGCTCCGGGCCAACCCCCGCCAGCGTGCCCGCCGGATCGACTTCCCAATCGGTGTCCGCCCAGGAGACGCTGAACCCGTAGGTCGGCGCTGTCCATCGGCTGCCGATGACTTGCGCGGCGCCCATCGACATCGACCCGAACAGCACGGACAGGGCGGCGAGGATGGCAAGCAACCGGGCAACGCGCATCTGGGGCTCCTTACGGATTGCGCGGCTCCCCGCCAGCGGCTGGCAGGAAACCTGACGGCGAGTCTAGGCGCTGCCATGCTGACTGTCATCCGGGCCAGACGCGGGCGCCACGAACGCGCGGCTCGCGCGGCCGTGGCGGTCGGGAATGGAAGGGTTGTCGCATCCGGAGCGGCAATTGGACCGGATGCCGTCCGGCGGCGCATGTTACGGTTCATGCATGAGCACGACACGCATGAAACTCCGAATCAATGCTCCGCGGTCGAAGGTTTATCGGGCACTGACTGATGCGCGCGCCGTGCAGTCGTGGATGGTGCCTGACGACATGACGAGCGAGGTGCATGCCTTCGATGCGCGGGAGGGCGGTGAGTTCCGCATTTCACTCACCTACGTCTTGCCAACTGGAACGGGGAAGACAACGGAGCAGACCGACACCTTCCACGGCCGCTTCGTCAGACTTGTGCAGGACGAGCTCGTCGTCGAGGCCGTCGAGTTCGAGACGAATGACCCCACCTTGCGAGGTGAAATGACCATCACCTATGCGCTCTTCGATGCCGACGGCAACACCGAGGTCGAGGCCACGCACGAGGGCCTGCCGGCCGGGGTTTCAGCCGCCGACAACGAGGCCGGCTGGCGTAATTCCATCGCAAAGCTCGCCGCGCTCGTCGAGGCCGGGTAGCGCTCGCTGCCGGGCTCAGGAGAGGATTGCCAGCGCGTGTCACCGATGGATACCGTCCAACCCGTGTCGCCTGTCTTCACATCGCCGGCAGAGACCGGTGTGACCATTGACGCGCTCATCGGGCCGCGAATTGATGATGCGTTGCGCTCGCTCGAGGGTTCATCCTCCCTCCTCGCCGGGATGATTCGCTACCATCTCGGCCTCGTCGACCGCGAGTTTCAGCCAGTTGATCCGCTGAGCATCGATCGCGGCAAACGGGTCCGGCCGGCAGTGGCGCTGCTGGCGGCGGGCGCTGCTGGCGGCGCGCCTGACGTGGCGGCGCCAGCAGCGGCCGCGCTCGAACTGCTGCACAACTTCACCCTGATCCACGATGACATTCAGGATGAAAGCCCGACTCGCCGGCATCGTCCGACGGTCTGGTCGATCTGGGGGGAGAAGCAGGCCATCAACGCCGGCGATGCGCTCTTCGCTGCCGCGCACCTACCGCTTTATGAGCTGCCGGAATACGGAACGCCTCCGGACCTGGTTTTTCGCTTACTGGCCGCCTTTGATCGAATGACGATCGCCATCGTCGAGGGGCAAACGCTCGACCTCGGTTTTGAAGACCGCTCGGATGTGACGCCAGCGGAGTACCTGGAGATGATCACCGGGAAGACCGCGGCGATTCTTCGCTTCGCGGCCTGGGCGGGCGCGCTGCTCGGTGGGGTCTCGGATAGAGACGCTGAACAATGGGCCGAATTCGGCCTCGCCCTCGGCCTCGGCTTCCAGATCCATGACGATCTGCTCGGCATCTGGGGGGAATCCAGGGAAACAGGCAAGGCGCCGGCAGACGACATCAGGCGACGCAAGAAGTCGTACCCGATCCTCCTCCTGCGCGAACGGCTCTCGTCCGCCGAGCGAGACGCATTGCAACGCCTCTACGACTCCAGTGAAATCAGCGGGGACGCCGTCGGCCGCGTGCTGGCCATGCTCGATCGAGAAGGAATCCGCGCGGAAACAACGCGGGAGGTCGCGCGGTATCACGATGAAGCGGCGAGGGCGCTGCGGGAGGCAACGTCTGGGACGGCGGAACCCAACGTATTTCGGAATCTGTTGTTGGCGCTGGTCGAGCGGCTCGCGATCCGCAAGGGCTGAGCTCCCCGTGTCTCCTTGAACCGGGATGCGATGGTTTGGCAGGCAGTCAAGCGCGGCATGGTATCCTGCGGCGACCGCGCCGGCAAGATCAGGTGGAGCAGCACGATGCCAAGGGTCGATCCGCGGATCGTCGCCGATCTGAAGCGGGAGAATCTCCTCAAGGAGGGCCACTGGTCATTTCAGCATGGCGGGCACAGCCGCGGGCTGATCGACCGCGATCATCTGCTGAGCGATCCTGTTACGGCGTCGCACCTGGCCTACGCCATCGCCAAGGAGTTCTTTACCAACCACATTGAAACCGTAGCCACCCCCTCCATCTGGGGCGCCGGGCTGGCGCTGCTCGTGGGAGGATTTCTCGATCCCAAGGCGAAGATCGCCTACGCCACGCCAAGCGATGCCGGGCCGATTATCGCGCCGCAAATCGAGGATCTGGTGCGTGGCAAGAGGATTCTGATCGTCGATAACATCATCATTCGCTCCGGCGAGACGTTGGCCCGCTTCATGAAACTGATCGACGACCTCGACGGCGAGATCATCGGCGTTGCCACGCTCTGGAACCTGGGTGACGACGAGATTGACGGGCACCGGGTCTTCGGCCTCCTCAACAGCGACTATGAGGTCCACGACGATGGTTCCTGCCCTATCTGCCTGACTGGCTCCGTACCCGAACCGGCGCCCTACTGACGGAAGGCCGCCGGCGCCTCGGCGGCTTCCGTGAACTGCTCGCCATGTCACCTCTCTCTCAGCCACGCGAAGACCCGGCGGACACCGAAGGCGAGGTCGAACCGGGAATCATTACCCGGATTGCCCCGAGGCGGCGCGAGCGAGGTCGGTTCGCGGTCGAGATCGACGGGCGGGCGGGCCTGACGCTCTCGGAGGACGTTCTCCTCCGCTCCGGGATCCAGGTTGGCGACGTCCTGGATGCGGCGCTGCTGGCTGACCTGATGGCGCGCGACGAAATGGCGCGGGCCACGGATGCCGCGCTCCATTTTCTCTCCTACCGCCCGCGCACCGAGCGTGAAGTACGTGACCGCCTGCGCCGGGGCGGTTTCGGCGTGGAGACGATCGAGCTGGTGGTGGCCAGATTGCACGACTGGCGCTACCTGGATGATGCGGATTTCGCCCGGCGCTGGGTGGAGGGGCGCTCAACCCAGCGCCCGCGCGGCAAGCGGCTACTGCACCAGGAGCTGCGGCAGAAGGGCATCGATGCCGAGACCGCGCGGGAGATCATCGACGAAGCGGATCTCGACGAAACAGCCGCCGCCGAGGCGCTGGCCCGACGTCGCCTTCCGGCCTACGCGGGCGAGGATCCGATGACGGTGCGGCGACGATTGACGGGATACCTGACGCGCCGGGGCTATGGCTTCGATGTCGCGCGCACCGCGCTCGAACGGGCGATGGGCGCGCCGGACGAGGAGACCGAGCACCCGCTTGTCGAGGACGAATAGCCGCCTCAATCCAGGCAACCGACGTAGCCGAAAATATGTTCGATCCTCTGCCGCGTGGTATACTGACTGCCCGTGGGAAAGGGCGTGAGTGCGCCCGATCGCGCGAGAGCACAGCCTCCCCCTCGACCCCACAAGCCGCCAATCGTGCCGCCAATTGAGGTGTCACGATGCCATGCTGTTTGCACCGCCGGGTACGAGGTCGACGATTTTCGCTGAGCCTTTTCATGTCTAGAAGGATTTGCGCGCCATGGCCGAGTTCCGATGGTATGGGCACAACTGTTTCCGCATCCGGGGCAAGGATGCCGTGGTGATGACCGACCCGGTGGGCAAGGGAACCGGATTCACGCTGGCAAAGACGACCGCCGATGTGGTGACCATTTCGTCCCAGCAGCCGGAGCATGCCAATCTTGCCGCCATCAAGCCTGATTTCGACACGATCGACGGTCCCGGCGAGTACGAGATCCATGACGTTTTCTTGACCGGGATTCGCACGCATCTGGATGAGGCGAACGGGAAGGAACGAGGTCACAATACTGCCTTCCTGATCGAGTTGGACGGCATGGTGATCTGCCATCTGGGAGACCTCGGGCACGCGCTTTCTGCCGAGCATGCAGAGGCGATGTCCGATGTCGATGTGTTGCTGGTCCCGGCAGGGAGCACCGCGCTCGGTCCGGCTCGAGCGGCGGAGATCGCCAGCCAACTGACGCCGAAAGTTGTTATTCCAATGCAGTACGCGACGGACGTTGGCGACCGGAACCTGGCTGGACTGGAGACCTTCTGCCGCAACCTCGGCGAAAGCGTTCCCGAGCCGGTCGAAAAGCTGACGCTGAGGTCGAGCGATCTGGGCGAGTCGATGCGGCTGGTCGTGCTTGGTGTGAGCTAGCGCTGGCCGTTGGTGATGGAATCCGCGCGCAGACGCAAGGGAGAATCCTGGTGCCGAAGTACATCTTTATTACAGGTGGCGTTGTTTCATCCGTCGGCAAGGGAATCACCACCGCGTCGATCGGCCGTGTTGTGAAGAGCCGCGGGGCGCGCGTCTCCATCATCAAGCTCGATCCCTACCTCAATGTCGATCCCGGCACGATGTCCCCCTATCAGCATGGGGAAGTCTTCGTGACCGATGACGGCGCGGAGACAGACCTCGACCTGGGCCACTACGAGCGCTTCACCGACGTGAACCTCTCGCGCGCGTCGAATGTCACCACCGGCCAGGTTTACTCGTCGGTCATCGCCAAGGAGCGTCGCGGCGACTATCTCGGCGGGACCATCCAGGTCATTCCCCATATCACGAACGAAATCAAGGACCGCCTGCGCCTCGCCGCGCGGCAGCACGACGCCGACGTGGTCATTGTCGAGGTTGGCGGCACGGTGGGCGACATCGAGGGGCAGGCGTTCATCGAGGCGATCCGCCAACTCCGCCGTGAGGTTGGCCGCGAGAATGCCCTGTACATCCACGTCACCCTGGTGCCGGAGATCGGCGGCGGCGAGCTGAAGACGAAGCCGACCCAGCAGAGCGTGCGCGAGTTGCGTTCCCTCGGCATCCAACCGGAGATCATCGTCGCCCGCGCTGACCGCCCGATCCCCGTGGACGTCAAGGAGAAGATCGCGCTCTTTTGCGACGTCGACACCGAGGCGGTCATCTCCATGCCGACCGCCGATTCGATCTACGCGGTGCCGCTGATTCTGGAAGAATCTGGACTGGGCGCCTACATCGCCCGCGAGCTTGGTCTGCCGCAAGAGCCCGACCTGGACGTCTGGAAAGATCTGGTCGAACAGGTGCGCCAGCCGCGGCCGCCTCTGCGGATTGCCGTCGTCGGCAAGTACGTCGAGCTGCACGACGCCTACATGAGCGTGCTCGAATCGCTGACGCATGCGGGCCTCTGGAATCGCGTCGATCCGGAGATCATCTGGGTCAATGCCGAGACGGTGACGCCCGTGGAATTGGAGCGGACGTTGCGGACGGTGTCTGGCATCGTCGTGCCGGGTGGGTTCGGCGCGCGTGGCACAGAGGGGAAGATCGCCGCGGCGCGCTGGGCGCGCGAAAACCGCATTCCCTATCTCGGGCTCTGCTACGGCCTGCACATGGCCGTGATCGACGTGGCCCGCAACGTGCTGGGCATGACCGGGGCCAATTCGACAGAGATCGACCCGACGACGCCGTACCCGGTGATCGACCTGATGCCCGACCAGCAGGGCGTGCAGAAGGGGGGAACCATGCGCCTCGGCCTGTGGCCCTGCCGCCTGGAGCCTGGCACGCGGGCGGCCGCGGCGTATGGCACGCCGGAGGTTGCCGAGCGCGTGCTCGAGGGCCTTGATGGAACTCTGCCGGCCGATCACGAACGGGATCATCATGTGCGGGAACACCACGACGTCCCGCAGCGGGACCATGGGCAGGGTCTCGATCACAGTCCCAAAACCCCCCTTCGACGCCCGGCCTAGCCGGCCTTCTCGA
>CAYSXO010000131.1:0-11082 GCA_964434995.1 uncultured Sphaerobacteraceae bacterium | reverse complement strand
GCCAGGAGCGCGCGATCGGGCCGCACGTCCTCCCAGGTCAGGCCAAGGCGGATGACCTCGACAAGGAGCCAGTAGATGACTTGCGAGGCTTCGAGCCGAACGTCGCTGGCCAGATCGTTGTGTCGATGCGCGCCGGTCAGGACGCCAGCCAGCTCGTTGAGTTCGTCCGCGATGCGATCGTTGACGGGTTCACCGCTTGCTCGAAGGCGGCGCGCCGTGCCTGACTGTTCTGATAGGTCGTGGTCCCGCAGGTACTGATAGGCGCTGAACTGTATGCTCGTCGGGTCTTGTGCAAGGGGTGCGCCGGGAATTTTGCTAGCGGGCGAGCCGTAGACCGACTCCGGGTCGAAGGCGCGCTCGCGAATGGTGGTGAGGACGCCGTCCTTGCCAAGTGTGCGGTAGAAGCATGTGGCGAAGCCGTCGTGGCAGACGGCGCCAGACTGAATTGCTTCAATCAACAAGCTGTTTCGCTCGCAATTGATGCGAATGCCGACGACGATTTGTTCGTGTCCCGAGGTTTCTCCCTTACGCCAGAGCTTGCCACGACTTCTGCTCCAGAAGTGCGTTCGGCCTGTCTCCCGCGTCTTTTGAAGAGCCTCGCGATTCATGTAGGCGAGCATTAACACCTCACCCGAATGAGCATCCTGAACGACCGCGGGGATCAATCCATTATCGTCAAACTCGATCATGTCGAGAGCAAGGTGGCTCATGAGATCGGCTGCCGGACAGGGATGTTGCGTGCTCGCAAATAGGCGCGCGCGTCACTGATGCGGTACTCGCCAAAGTGAAAAATTGATGCCGCCAGGACCGCATCGGCGCGGCCGGGCGCAAGTGCGTCGACGAGATGTTCGAGCGTGCCCGCGCCACCCGAGGCGATCACGGGCACGGAGACTTCCGCGCCCACGGCCTCCAGGAGTTCGATGTCGTAGCCGTCCCGAGTTCCGTCGCGGTCCATGCTGGTCAGGAGGATTTCGCCGGCTCCGCGTTGCGCAACTTCAGCGATCCAGGAGACCGCGTCGAGCGCGGTCTCTCGCCTTCCGCCGTGGGTGTAGACCCCCCAACCAGAGCCATCTGTTCTCCGCCTGGCATCAACCGCGACGACGATGCACTGCCGGCCAAACCGCTCCGCGCCTTCATTGATCAGGCCGGGGTTGGAAATCGCCGCGGTGTTGACAGAAACCTTGTCTGCTCCTGCAGACAGGAGGTCGCGCATGTCAGCGACCGTCCGTACTCCTCCACCCACGGTAAGGGGAATGAAGACCTGATCCGCCGTGCGCTCGACAGCGTCGAACATGGTCTGGCGACTGTCCGACGAAGCGGTGATATCGAGGAACACGAGCTCGTCCGCGCCTTCCTGGTCGTAGAATGCCGCGAGCTCGACTGGGTCACCCGCGTCGCGAAGGTTGACGAATTCGATGCCCTTGACGACGCGGCCGTCCGTAACGTCCAGGCAGGGTATGATCCGGCGATATGGACCTGTGCTCGGGAGATCGCTGACTGCCAACGAGAGAGGGGCGATCATGAGGATGTTCCGTCCGTGTCCGCGATCGCGATCGCGTCCTGCAGGTTGACGCGGCCATCGTAGATCGCTCGTCCGATGATGGCGCCACCGGCCCCCGCGGCCGCGGCGCCTTGAATGTCGGCGAGAGACGAAACGCCGCCGGATGCAATGAAGTCTCGGTCAACAGCAACCGTGAGTTCCTTGAGGGCCTCGAGATTTGGCCCAGAGAGTGTCCCGTCGCGGCTGATGTCGGTGAAAATGAAGTGCTGAACTCCGGCCTCGGCAAGTCGTTCCGCAACCTCAATGGCACGTGCGTCTGACTGTCCGAGCCATCCGTCTGTGGCCAGGAAACCGTTCCTCGCGTCGAGACCGACGGCGATCGCATCACCCCAGCGATCAACCGCTTCGCGAACCAACGCCGGATCTTTCAGTGCCACGGTGCCAAGAATTGCCCGATTGATTCCCGCGTCAAACGCGGCCTCGATGTCCGAGATGCAGCGCAGGCCGCCTCCGAGCTGAACTGGAACGGGAACGGTCTTGCGAATCGCCCGCACCGTCTCCACGTTCACTGGACGACCTGCAACCGCTCCATCCAGATCGACGACATGGAGCCAACGGGCGCCTGCATCAACCCATCGGCTGGCGGCGGCAGTTGGGTCCGCATCATAGAGCGTCTCTCGTTCGAAGTCGCCCTCGACCAAACGCACACAGCGACCGCGACGAATGTCGATGGCTGGATAGATAATCACGCCGAAACTCTCTCAAGTGACGCCTCAAGGGATGCGCGGACGCAATCGACCCATCCGGCTACGAGCCTCAACCCGGCTGGGCCGCTTTTCTCGGGGTGGAATTGCATGCCCCAGATCTCGCCATGCCGGACAATGCTTGGAATGATGGCGCCGTAGCGAGCGACGGCAACGACATCGGCAGGGTCGTTTGGCTCGACGACATACGAATGGACGAAATAGAAGTCCGCCGACTCCCCAGCCTCGTAGCCCGCGCCATCCTGAATCCAAAGAACCTGGTTCCAACCGATCTGGGGAACCTTGACACTCGATGGAAGCGACCGGACCCTGCCCTCGAGCAGCCCCAAACCCTGAGTGTTGCCTTCCTCTTGTGGCCCAAAAAGGAGCTGCATACCGAGGCAGATTCCCATGAAGGGACGATTCGCGCGAACGACGTCTTCGATTGCAGAAACGAGTCCAAGGCTGTGCAGGCGGTTCATGGCCGCACCGGCCGCGCCGACGCCGGGAAAAACGATTCCGTCCGCGCGGCGTACCTCATCGGGATCGGAGGTAACAGCGACCGAGGCCCCAGCCGCTTCGAGTGCCCGGCGAATTGAACGGAGATTCCCCGCTCCATAGTCAACAACTGCTACCGAAACGCTCATGCGAGGATTCCTTTCGTGGAGGGAACCTGGTCGGGATCCCCCGTAACTCGGGTAGCCGCATGCAATGCGAGAGCGCCAGCCTTGAAGATGGCCTCGGCTGCATGGTGAGCGTTTCGAGCCCGAATGAGATCGATGTGACTGGTCAGGCCCGCGTTGACAACAAGCCCTCGCCAGAACTCTTCGACCAGGCTTGACGCGAAATCGCGTCCGATCACTTGTTCGGGCATCTCGGCAGAGAAGTGAAGAAACGGTCGGCCTGAGCAGTCGACAACGACGCGGGCCAACGCTTCATCGAGCGGGGCATAAGCGAATCCATAGCGAGCGATGCCTCGCCTGTCGCCCAAAGCATCGCGGATGCCGATGCCAATGGCGATGCCGACGTCTTCGACCGTGTGATGCGGATCCATCTCGGAATCGCCTTCACACTCGACGATCAGGCCGAGCCGCCCGTGCCGACCGAGGGCATCGAGCATGTGATCGAGAAAGCGAACGCCGGTCGCCGCGCTGACCGAGCCGCCCTCAAGGTTCACGGTGGCGGTTATTCGCGTCTCGAGGGTCGTGCGACTGACCTGGGCCACTCGTTGGGCCACGATCGCTCCGGCAGTCATCTGTCCTGCTCACCCTGACTCAAGATGGCTTCCAGTTCCGAGGCAAAGATCGCGTTGTCTTCCGGCGTGCCGACTGAAACGCGGATGCAATCGGCGATGCCGAAGGCCGGGTTCGAGAAATGGCGCACGAAGACGCCCCGATTTGCCAGTTCGCGCACGACTGGAGCGGCTGAGACGACTGGAATTCTAACAAGCAGAAAGTTGGTCGCCGAAGGCAGAGGGATAACCCCAGGAATCGCCGCAAGCCGATCGGCTAGCTGATCTCGGTCCATGATGATTCTGGCGACGGTCGCCTGGTTGTATTCTTCGTCCTCGAGCGACGCAACGGCGGCGGCGGTTGCCGCGACGCTCACATTGCAGAAGCCTGGCATGACCCGCGTGACATAGTCGATCAGCGACTCCGGGAATACCCCATAGCCGACTCGCATTCCGGCGAGACCCGCGAATTTGCTCATGGTGCGCAGGATCGCCAGATTCGGAGCCTGTTCCATCAGGCCGAGATGGGTTTCACCGGCAAACTCGGCATATGCCTCGTCAATGGCGACAACGCACGGCGCCTCCATGACGATGCGCTCGACATCGTTGGGGGCGAACAGATTGCCGGTCGGATTGTTCGGGTTGCAGACGATGATCAGCTTCGTGCGGTCGTCGACAGCGTTGAGGATGCCATCAACGTTCAGGGAAAAACCCTCCCGTAGAGGAACGTTGACCACTTCACCACCATGGGCTTTGACCAGAACCTCATAGACCATGAAGGTGGGCTCAGAAATGATGACCCGGTCGTCTGGCTCAATGAGCAGAAAGAGCAGCGTCTCGATGACATTGTCCAGACCCGCGCCAGCAACAATTTGTCCAGCAGGGGCGCCGATGTAGCGGCCAAGCGCCTCCCGAAGCTGCCAAGCGTCGAACTCTGGGTACCGATTGTGTGTTGCAACGGCCTGCAGGGCCGCGATCGCCCGAGGCGAAGGGCCGTAGGGCGACTCATTCCAGTCGAGACGCACTTCCCGCGACGGCTTCTGATCGGGCGGAGGCTGGCGTGTATAGACTGGGAGATGATGAATCGCCGGCCGGACAAGCTTCGCGGGATCGAAGGTAGTCCGAGACACGACGCTCTGTGACACGATGGAGCCTCCACACGATTGGACGACGAAGACGCGGCCAGGCAAATGTCTTGCAGCCAATGTGAATGATAGCCGAGCCTGTCAGGCGCGCCTTCGCTCACCCGCAACGTCACGTGAACATGCTTCATCGCCATGGAACCGCGACGACATTCGTGCTGGCGAATCGCGACGAACAGAGTAAATTGGGACTCGAGCAAGAAACGGCTGAACGACCGACGCGGCCGCTACAGGAGGAGCTTTTCCAATGAGGAAACGAGAATCTCCGTCGCGCCAGCGGCGCGCAACCGCTCGATCGATTCCCAGAATGCGTCTTCTTCGACAGCGGTATGCACGGCCACCCATCCCGGATCGGCCAGAGGCACGATGGTTGGCGCTTTCAATCCAGGCACAACGGCACGAATTGCCGGCAATGCCTCCTCCGGCGCATTCATCATCAAGTACTTGTATCGCTTCGCCGCCTGAACGGCATTGATGCGCATCATCAGACGATCGATGTTCGCCCGCTTCCGAGGATCGTTCATTGACGACGGCGATGCTGCCAGGACCGCCTCCGACTCAAGGACCGTTGTGATCTGGCGCAAGTCATTGAGGAGGAGCGTTGAGCCCGTGGCCGTCAGTTCCATAATGGCGTCGGCCAGGCCAAGCGACGGTGCAACTTCAACAGATCCGCTGATGGTAATGATCTCGGGCTCGCCACCGAGCGCACGGAAGTAACGGCGCGCCGAGTTCGGATACGATGTTGCGATTCTGGCATTCAGGAGTTGTGACGGGTCCGTGTAGATTGCGTCCCGCAGCGCTGCAATGACAAGCTCGCAGTAGCCGAATCCCAATGGAGCCAGTTCGACGACATCAACTTCGTCCTCGTGAATCAGATTTCGACCGACGATTCCAAGGTCAACCGTGCCGCGTTCGATGTACCCGGGGATGTCGTCGTCGCGGCCATAGAGTATTGATAGGGGAAAATTCCGGCAATGGGAAAAGAGCCGTTGGCCATAGCTTTCGAATTGAAGCCCGATGGCGTGGAGCAAGCTGAGGGTTGGCTCGGTCAGCCGGCCAGACCGTTGCACGGCTAACTTCAATGGCAGCTCGCCAGTCGGCGACGATGCCAGGGCCTGCTCAAATCCGGGGTTGGAATCGGGCATCGCGATGTCATGACCTCCATGCATTTCCCAGACAATCACTCACTCTGGAGATCGCGCGTCTCGACGCTGGCGCGGCCTTCCAGGCAACTGGGGAATGCTACCTTGATCGATCAGACGAGCGTTTTGGTTAGTCGAATGTGGTCTGGCGAAAAGCCTGACCGCTCGTAGAAGGCGATTGCGCCAGCATTGCCGCCAAAGGCATCGAGAACGACTTCTGCAAGGCGACGCTCTCGGGCCCATCGCTCGACATATGAAATGAGGGCTCGGCCGAACCCCTGACCTTCTGTTTCGCGAGCAACGACGAGGAAGTCGACATGGGCGCGGGCGTGGTTCGTGAAGTAGTCCGCGTCGGGTTGAACCGCGATGATGCCAGCAGGCTCGGTTCCAATCATGGCGACGAACGCCTCGGCGTTTGGCTCGGCCAGCAATGCATCGCCGTCAAGATTCGAAATGTATGACTGCAGATCCTGTTGGTCCCGTGGTGATGTAGTTGCTCCGGGGTTCAAGCGCTCGGCAGTGCCAGTCAAGAAGGGCTCGTCGCTCTTCGCGAATCCGCGAGTCGAGACAGTCCGGGTAGGGAAACTGATCATGGCCGCGCGCCTTTTGGCAAGCGTTCGAAGATCATGTTGAGACCATCGAGGGTCAGGCTTGGGTCGTAGTAGTCGTAAAAGTGGTTGCTTCCCAGAAACAGCGGAGCAAGGCCACCGGTGACGATGACATGCGCATCGGCTCCCAACTCGGCGCGCGCACGCTTCACCATCCCTTCAAGCATGGCCAGGTGACCAGCAACGATGCCGGAACGAAGTTGGTCCGCCGTGTTCCTGCCGATGACGCGGTCGGGCATCTTCAGCTCGACATTGAACAGTTGCGCGGCATTTCCAGCGAGGGCTTTGAGTGAGGTGCCGACGCCCGCCGCAATTGCCCCGCCTTTGTACGCTCCGTCCGGGCCAAGGATGTCAATCGTTGTCGCCGTCCCAAGGTCGATGATGATGGCAGGTACGCCATAGCGCTCTCTGACGGCAACGCAGTCGACGATTCGATCCGCACCCAACTGCCGAGGTTCTTCAACGTCGAGCCTCAGCCCGACATCAAGGTTGCCGGAGACAATTATTGGCTCGATGTCCAGGCGCCTCCTGGCCATCTCGGCCAGCCAGGTCGTGACGCTGGGAACGACGCTCGAGACAATGACGCCATCAGCGGCGTCGAGTGAGTGCCCGTCTGCTCCCAAAAGCGTCGAAATGAGAGCGTACCACTCGTCTGGCATGCGATCGCGTTCTGTAGAGACACGATAGGACGCCGAATTCTTGCCGCTCTTGTCATATGTTCCGAAAGAGGTATTGGTGTTTCCGACTTCGATAGCCAGGAGCATGCCGCTCTCCCGCGAACTGAGGATGCCAGAGTTCCTCGCTGACCGTGGGCTAGACAAGCAACCGCCGTAGCTCGTCTTCCTGCTCCAGGTGGGCGACCGCAATAACGTCGTCGCCGGGAAGGAGCTCGGTGGCCGGACCAGGAACGACAAGGTTCGGGCCGCGCGCGATCGCCGCGATGGCCGTGTTTGCTGGCAATTCGATCTCGGAGAGCACCCGATGCGCAACAGCTGAAGTTTCCGAAACTTTTGCGTCAACGATCGCCAGGTCCTCATGCCGAAGGCTGAGGAGGTGCACGAACGAGCGGTCAGGAATTGCCTGCTCGATGAGGGTGAGAATGTGGTTCGTCTGGCTCACCGTCACGTCTACCCCGAGCATGCGGAAGAGATGTTCGTTTTTCGGATTATTGACTCGAGCGATTGTGCGGCCGACATGAAACTTCTCCCGGGCCATCTGGCAGATGACGAGGTTGTCCTCGTCCTCGCCGGTCACGGCGACGACGACGTCAGCCCGAGGTGCGCCGGCAGCCGCAAGCGTGCTCGCTTCGGCGGCATCCCCGGCGATTGCAACGGCGCCAAGGACTTCATTGATGTCTGCAACCCGATGCGCGTTCCGCTCAATCAACAAGACTTCGTGGTCCTCCGCCAGGAGGTGCTGCGCGAGATAAAAGCCGACCTTCCCACCGCCCGCGACAATGATGTACTTCATTTAGTCCATACCTCCACGGCCGAGGGCTTCGTCTCCGCTGGATCTCATGACCTGATCGAGGATGATGGCGGATATCGTTGTGGTTGGGCAGACAGTGTCGAGCCCGAGCCGGCGATAGGTGTCCTCCCGCACGGGATCGTAGATTCGACAGATGACCTCTGGCACGTTGAACACAAGCCGCGCCACCTGGGAGGCCATGATGTTGCGGTTATCGCCATTCGTAACTGCAATGAATGCGTCGGCATCCTCGATGCCCGCGTTGCGCAGCACACCCTCGTCAATGCCCGTGCCAATAACCGTGTCGCCACCAAATGTCGCGGGGAGTCGACGAAAAGCACGGCTGTCCGTGTCGATGACGGTTACCTTATTGCCGGCGTTGTCGAGGAGAGATGCGACGCGCGCGCCAACTCGGCCGCAGCCCATGATGACAACATTCATAGCCGACTCGCTCCCTCTGGCCGCTGGTCCGGCGGAACTGTCCGAAACACCAAAACCTCGCACGGAGCATTGAGCAGAACGTGATCGGTCGTCGCGCCGAGGGTTGAGCGGCCGTGCCTCCGGTGAATCGCGGCGGTCATGACGATGGCGTCAGCATCCCGTTCGACCGCCTCATCAATGATTGCCGGCCCAGCGGCTCGCGCCTGAAGTAGCTCAGTGACGATGTGTGTCCCCTTTGTAGAAAGGCGGCCGCTCGCGGTTCGCTCCGCGTTCTGGAGGGCACGCTCACCCTGGTCAATCTCAACAGGTAGTTCGGCATCGAGGGGCATTGCCTGGGGGACTTCGACAACATAGAGGAAAGTGATCGTTCCGCCATTCTTGCTGAGGAGCACCGGAAGGAGGTCAAACACACGTGCATCAATCTCGTATCCAGCGACCGGAACGACCAATCGTTCAAATGCGCCCTGCATAGTGACCCTCGGATCTGGCTCGCCGCTCCCTCGACCATGATCCTGAGCGACGCGAAAGTATGGTATGGCTGTTGGGAGAGCGCAACGGGTCCGATCGTTCCGCGCGTACATGGTCGGCAGATTGGCAATCACGGGGAGCCCGGGGCCCGCGACGCAACTGGCACGATCCACAACGATCAGATTGGTTCCATGGCAGAAGCGCCGCGATCACCATTGTGGTCCAGGAATTGCAAACAAGGGTACGTGCGGAACGCTTGGGCCGGACGCGCTGGCAGGTACAATTCGTGTTGATGGCAGTTCGCAACTGATCCGACCCTTAGGCGATTGATGCATCGCCCGGGCAGAATTGGATGGGTTCCATGCACGACGACGAAGACGTAACTCTCAACGTGAAGGCCATTGGGCTGGCCATCGGTGGAGCGGCGCTGGCGGGGCTCCTGTTTGTCCTCGCCCGCCGCGGAGAAAGCGAGGAAGCCGAGGGTAGTGTCGAGGCGACGAGCCACGACTCCGGAAAAGCCGGCAAGAAGCTGATGGTGTTTGCAAAGGACAAGGCCGAGCATGCCGGGCACAAGGGTGATCGGAGTCGCCCGGAGGTGGCTTCGCTTGAGTTTGATGTGAAAGAGGCCGAGCGGGACCTGAAAGCAGCGGCATGGGATGCGCAACAGGAAGCCCGGGCCGCCGAAAGCAGGCTTCGCGCCGCGCGTGGCAAGGTGATGGAGGATGCCGCGCACATTGCGACCTGGGTCGGCCATGAGGCGCGCGCCCTTGCTGGTGAGGGCAAGGAGCGAGTGTCACATCTGCGCCATCGTGACGACGAAGGCGAGGAGCTGGAGCGACTTCGCGAAGAAGTCGCGGAGCTTCGACGTCAGTTGGGCGCCAGCGGCAGTAAGTCCGAAAAGGACTATTCCAGGCTCGTCTCCAGATTGACAAGCAAGGCAGGGCCGGTTTCAGAGGCCGTCGCAACTGAAGCGGTTTCAACGGCAATTGCCCAGCTCGAAAAGTCGCTCAAGGCCAGGGGGCCGGCGCTCCTCGCGGCCCGCGACCGAAAGCAGATGATCGAGATCGTGCAGGCAGAGCTTGGTCCAATCTTGCGCGATTCCCTCGTCAAGGCCGCCGCCGCGGCATTCGGGGCGTGGGATTCGACGCGCGGCCAAGTGACCGAGACCGGACGCCAAGTCAGCGACATGGCACAGGACGCAGGCCGGCGCCTGCGTCCATCCGGCCATGAGGGCCGTGAAGAGGACCAGGAACGACTTGCCGACGTGTTGCACGCGGTCGATTCTGGCGATACGCCCGCGGCTGCGAACGGCAAGCATCGATTCTGGCATTCCAGGCCAACGGAGGCCGAAGTCGTGGAGCTGGTGACGACTCCGGATGACGTATTCGCGGAGCGTGAAGAGCACGGCAGCAAAGCCGGGCTTTTCTGGGGCGGCGCCGGGCTTGGCCTGGCCCTATATGCACTGCTCGACGCCGATAGGCGAGAGCGGTTCATTCGGCTGGCAAATGAGGCTTCGATTCAAGTACAGGAACTCGTTCGCGACCTGCAGGGATACGACGACGAGTTTTCGTAGGGTGATGGCGCGTGGCCCGGCACGCTGCCGGGCCACGGCTCCGCGCTAAACCAGGCGGCGGGCGCCCGCGTAGTGTTCCTTGTAGTATCCCGAAGTCAGAGTGGAGATCACCACGCCGGTATCTTCGTTCTCAGCATGGATGAACTTCTCGCCGGAAACATAGATTCCGCAGTGCGAGAGTCCCTTCTCGTACGTGTTCTTGAAGAAGACGATGTCGCCAGGCTTCCATGATCCCCGGCTCACCGACTGACCTTGTTTGAATTGCCCCTTGACAGTGCGGCCAATGTCCTTCCCGGTGACCTGATCGTAGACGTACCAGGTGAAGCCGGAGCAATCAAAGCCCTTTGGCGAAGCACCAGCCCAGACATACTTGCTGCCTTTGAACTTCTTGGCGACGCGAACGATTTCCTGGCCTGAGCTCCCTCCGGACTTGCCAGAACCGTGCTTGCCATTCTTCTTCTTGCCGTTCCTCTTTGACGCCCGTGCTGATGCTGAGTGCTTCCTTCCAACGGACTTCCTGGCGGCTTCAACGCCATCTTCGGCAAAGTGGCCACCACTCAGTCCGACCGCCGACAATGCCGCGAGCATGATTGCGCGCCGGCGATCGATTCGTATGGTGCCGCTCATGCTGCCATGTCCTCCTCGCTCGTCATTCTCTTGTCCAACGAGCGATCGGGACCGGGGCCATCCTAACGCTCTCGTTGGGATGAAAACGAACAGCACCGAGTTCGCGTATCTCTTCCGGCCTGCTATGTGCGCCTGATCA
>CAYSXO010000130.1:0-11094 GCA_964434995.1 uncultured Sphaerobacteraceae bacterium | reverse complement strand
CGAACCGGCCTACCACGCCGGCTACCCGATGGATGCCGGCGCGGTCCTCCTCATCGAAATCGACGGCATCACCGACGATGTCCAGGGCACTGGCGAGGAGATCGCGGCCATTTGCGTCGAATCAGGCGCGACAGAGGTTCGCAGCGCAACCGAGAAAGGCGAGCGTGACCTCCTCTGGAAAGGGCGCAAGATGGCGCTGGGCGCAATGGGGCGCCTGGCGCCGAACTACTACCTGCACGACACTGTCGTCCCGAGGTCGAAGCTGCCGGCAACGCTGAAGCGGGTGGAAGAGATCTCGAGAGATTTCAAGCTCCCCATCGCCAACGTCTTCCACGCGGGAGACGGCAACCTGCATCCGCTGATGCTCTTCGATCGCCGCACTCCGGGCGCGACCGAAAGAGTGCTCGAGGCAAGCAAGGAGATCATTACATACTGCGTCGAGGTCGGCGGCGCGCTTTCGGGCGAGCATGGCATTGGCACGGAGAAGCGAGGGTACATGACGCTCGTCTACAGCGCGGACGATCTGGCGGCAATGGCTGGGCTGAAAAACAGCTTCGATCCGCGCGGCATGTTCAACCCGGAAAAGGTCTTCCCCAAGGGGTACATGTGCGGCGAGGTTCGTGCCCTGCGCATGCAGGTCCTGGCCCAGAAACTGGGTATCCATGCTCTCTAACCGCCACGTGACCTCAATAGACGGCCTGTCAGTTCCGAGGACGATTGTTCCCGCCAGCGCGCTGGAAACAGCCGAGGTTCTTGCCGATGCCATGTCCAATGGCCACGCGGTTGCCCCGGTGGGAGGGGGCAGCGCTCTCGGGCTGGGGAATCCTCCGGAGCGGATCGACTTCGCCCTTTCCACCAGCGGACTCACCGGCATCATCGACTACGAGCCGACAGATCTCGTCCTCTCCGTTGGGGCCGGGTCCCGCCTGGCGGACGTGCAAGCGGTCCTCGGCGAGCATGGCCAGCGGCTGCCCATCGACCCCCCGGGTGGGGAGGCGGCCACGATTGGCGGCCTCATCGCCACCGCGCGCTGGGGCCCGCTCCGCTACAGCGCGGGCACGTTGCGCGATCTCCTGATCGGCATTTCCGTAGCCCACCCGAGCGGCACGGTCTCCAAAGCTGGCGGAATGGTCGTCAAGAATGTCTCTGGCTACGACATGCCGCGCCTCTACCTTGGCTCGCTCGGCACGTTGGGCGTCATCGTCTCCGCGAACTTCAAGGTCCTGCCCAAGCCTCGCGCCGAAGCGTCGATCGTTGCCGCCTTCCCCGTCGCGGCCGAAGCCTTTGCGGCGGCGCGGCAATTGCACATGAGTCAGGAGCCGCTGGCGGCGCTGGACATCGCCAGGATGGATGGTGTCTGGACCCTGGCGGCTCGCATTGAAGGGCGCGAGTCGACGGTCAATTCGTTGGCAGCGCGCGTTGCGGCCACGATCGCGGGCGACACGGCGCGTCTCGATGGGAGCGACAGCGCGGCCTGGTGGACATCTTACGTCGGCCAACAGCAGCCGTCGGGCGATGACGCGGTGTTGGTCAGATGCGGGATTCGCCCCCGGGACACGGCGACCCTCGCCGAAGGACTGCTCGCCGCACTCGAGCCATTGGATGTCAGCATTTCGCATCTCGCGGCGTCACCTGGGCTCGGCGTGGTCTTTGCGCAACTCCAGTTGGGGCCAGGCGGTTCAGCAGACAGGCTAGCTGAATTGCAGACTGTCATGCTTGGACTGGCTGAAACCACGGCGATCCTTGCCGCGCCACCCGAGTGGAAGCGTGGGATCGACGTGTGGGGCCGGCTCCCCGAGGGCTTCGACGTCATGCAATCGCTGCGCGCCGAGTTCGACCCCGCGCGCACCGTCAATCCCGGTCGTTATGCCGGATTTCTCTAGCCGCCCGCATCGGGACGCCAACGGCGTCCCCGGAGGAACAATCTCGCATGGCCGTCGCGGTTGAGTTGGACGCAAATCTCCTGCGCCTGGGTGGATTTTCCGGCCCAGACATGCCCGAGGACGAGTTGCTGCGCGCGTGCGTCCATTGCGGAATGTGTCTCTCCTCCTGCCCAACGTATCGCCTGACCGGCCAGGAAATGTCATCCCCTCGCGGCCGCCTTTGGCTGATGCGCGCGGTTGCCGATGACAGGCTCGAGCTGCTCGATCCGCTGTTCGACGAGCAGATGTATCAGTGCCTGAACTGTCGTGCCTGCGAGGCAGTCTGCCCGTCCGGCGTCCACTACGGGCCGCTGGTCGAGGCATCCCGCGCTCAACTGGAGCAGCATCGGCCCCGGCCGGGCGCGGAGCGAGCCCTGCGCCGCGTCGGTCTCGACTGGCTCTTTGCCGATAGCCGTCGCCTGCGCTGGTTGGTCGCACTGCTGCGCATCTCTCAGAAGGGCGGCCTGAGCGCGCTGGCACGCAAACTTGGCATCCTGAAGCTCCTGGGCATGGAAGATCTGGAAGCCCTGACGCCGGAGATCTCGCGCAAGGCCATCGTGCCGGGAGACGAGCGCTGGGCAGCGGACCGGGTTGGCGGCGCGCCCCGTCAGGCGCATCTCTTCAATGGATGCGTCATGGGGACCGTCTTCGCCAACACCAACCGCGCCGCCGCGAGGGTCGTAGCACGCAATGGCGCGGACATCGACGTCCCTGTCGGGCAGCAGTGCTGCGGCGCCCTTCATGTCCATGCCGGCATGATGGAGGAGGCGCGCGTCCTGGCCCGCCAGAATATCGATGCTTTCGAGGCCTCGGGGGATGATGCCATCATCGTGACGGCCGCGGGATGCGGCGCCGCCCTCAAGGAGTACGGCTATCTCCTGAAGGATGACCCTCGCTATGCCGAGCGCGCGGCAACGTTCAGCAGCCGCGTACGCGACCTTACCGAGTATCTCGGCGAGCGCGAGCTGGTCCCGCCCACAAGACCGGTCCGGCGGGTGGTGACCTATCAGGAGCCGTGTCACCTGGCGCATGCGCAGCGCATCAGCCGCCAACCGCGCGACCTGATGGCGGCGATTCCCGGGCTCGAACTCGTCGAGATGAAGGAATCGGCCCTTTGCTGCGGGAGCGCCGGCATTTATAACATCATCCGGGAGGATATGGCCAACGAGCTTGGCGACCGCAAGGCTCTGCACACCATGGAGACTCCGGCCACCGAGGTGATTACCGCCAATCCGGGCTGTTTCATGCAGGTTCAGGCCTCGCTCAAGCGCAATGGCAGCACCGCCCGCGTCCGCCACATCGCGGACCTGCTCGACGAATCGTATGGCGGCGTGAAGACCAAGAAGGCGCTGATCGGACGCGCGGCGCGCCCTTCTTGAGGCACAATCACCGCCTCCAGGCGCACCGTGCCATGCTGCCGGTTCGAGGCTCAGATCAGCGCCTCGAACCGGTCGATGTCTGCCCGAAGCAGGTCGAGACTCATGCGCCAGAACGCGGGCGACCGCAGATCGATGTCGAACCCTGCTGCCAATTCGGCCGCGCCGGCTCGACCTGTCGAGGCCAGAAGCGCGTCGTAGCGCTCCGGAAATGACCCTGGCTCGCGTTGGTACACGGTATATAGGCCCAGGCCAAAGAGCAACCCGAACAGATAGGGAAAGTTGTAGAACGATTCGTCCGTGCGGTAGTAGTGCCCCTTTACCGCCCACATGTACGGGTGACGCGCGTTCGGGTCGAGTCCATCGCCATATGTCCCGTCCTGGGCATCGAGCATAAGCTGGTTCAACTCGCCAATCGAGAGCTCACGATCGCGGCGGCGGGCGAAGAGCGCGGACTCGAAGTCGAATCGGCTCACGATATCAACCACAATCTGACAGGCTCCCTGCAACCATTGCTCCAGGATATAGCGCCGCTCCCCGGCAGGAGCCGCTGCCAGGGCCGCCTCCTTGACGATCGTTTCGCAGAACGTGCTCGCCGTTTCGGCCAGGATCATTGGGGTCTGTCGCTGCATTGGCGTCAGGCCAGTTTCGTTCAGGTTGTGATAGGCGTGTCCCAGCTCGTGCGCCAGCGTCGAAACCCCGTCATAGCTCGGAGAGTAGTTGGCAAGGATTCGGGACTGGTCGTCGATGAGCCACATGCAGTAGGCGCCACCGATTTTCCCAGGCCGGGGCCCCGCGTCGATCCAGTTCTCGGCGACTGAGCGCCGAGCGAGGCTGGCCATGCGCTCACTGAACGTAGCAAAACTGGCCTCGATGAATGAAGTGGCCTCGTCCCAGCGCCAGGCACGTTCCGCGCGGCCGACAGGAGCGAAGAGGTCGTACCAGGCGAGGCGAGGCACGCCAAGCGCTTTCGCCTTCAGGCGCAGGTATCTCCGAAAGTCGGGGAATGCCGCCCGCGCCTCCCCGATCATGGCGTCGAGCACCTGACGGTCGATCGCATTGAGAAACAGCGCCTCATCGAGCGGATCTGCCCAGTTGCGCCGGCCGCCCAGAACGATGGTTTGCCCCTTGACGCCATTGATCGCGGCGGCCAGGGGCAGGGCGTTGGCCTCCCACGCGGAAAGCTCCACCTCCCAGGCGTGCTGGCGAATCTCTCGCCGAGGATCCATCGCCAGGTTTCGCAGCTCACTCATCGGCATGGTCCGCATGGCGCCGCCAAGATCAATCGTGGCGGTGATTTGCGATGTCAGATCGCCGTGAAGCTTGTTCCACGCCGTCGCCGACGAGGGCGAAAGTTCCGCCGCGAGCGCCTCGGCCTCTTCGCTCATCAGATGTTGAGCGTATTCGTGGCGCCAGCGCAGTGGGTGGCCATGGTTGGCGGCCAGCGGTGACCGAGAAATAATCTCGTCCAAGGGGAGCGCGCCAATCCAGTCCGTGAGTCGCGTCTGCAACGTGCTCAGCGCGACGCGGCGGATCATCAACTCACTCAAACGGGCCTGGGCGGTGTCATTTCGGGAATCGGTGCTCACCTGACCATAGAGATAGGCGGAGATCGAAGAAAACGATTGCTCGACGTCGTTGATTCCGTTGACCGCGCGTTCGAACTTCTCGATGAAGCCGTCATCAATGGGCGGCGCTGCCGCACCATGAACTCCCAGCTCATCATAAAGACTGGCAAGCGTGGTGATGCTCTGGAAAAGATTGCTCAATGCATCCGCGAGCTCCTCACTTTCCAGATCAGGAAAGAGCGGGCTTAGATCCCAGCAAGGGAGCGACTCCGCTTCGGCCGAGGTCTCAGCAGCGTGCGGCGGTGCATCATGCGCCATGTGATGACTCCTCAAACGGGCCAACGGCCCGACACATTCCCAGACCGCTAGCGTACGCCAGCCGCGGCGTTGCGTGACTGGCTCCAGACCGCAACCAGACCCGAGGATGCGTACACGGAAATGGTTAGAACTCTCCGTCCCTCACCCCGCGTGAGTCTGGGCAGCATCGTCGGGCATGAGAGCAGACGTCGTCTGGCGCGAGTTTCGGACTTGCGGATATGCGGATCATGCCCTATGATGCACGGCATGAGCGGCATTGTGCGCCCCACCATGACTAGCAGCATGATCTTCGTGGTCTCGATTACCGAGATTACCAAGATTACCTTGCCTGCCGGTCCGGAGGGACGCGACTGACGGTCGCAAGCTTCAAAGGACGGATCGGCAGGCGGGAGCAGACAAAGCTCCCGCCTCTTTTTTTGCACTTGACACGCGCATCGGATTCGGAGAAGGCGGGCAGCATGATAGTCATGAAGTTTGGAGGCACCTCGGTGGCGGATGCCCAGCGCGTCCACCAGGTTGCCGCCATCGTCGAGGCCCAGCCCCTCCCCCGGGCCGCGGTCGTGTCGGCAGCATCCGGCGTGACGAATCTCCTCCTCGACGCGGCCCGCGCGGCGGCGGTCGACGGCGAGGAGTTTGGCGCGCACCTCGCGGGCGACGTTCGGAGCCGGCACTACGGCATTGCCTCCGAAATCGCCAATGAGCAGGAACGCGCGGCCGCCGTTGCCGCGCTCGATCAACTTCACGCCGCGCTTGATGAGGCACTTGCCGAAGTCGCCCGCGCGGGTGAGCTGAGCAAGCGAAATTCCGACCGCATCGTCTCCACCGGCGAAAAGGCCATGAGCCTCCTGCTCGCCGCCATCCTTCGCTCGAACGGGACGCCCGCGGTCCACGTCTGGGCCGATAGCGTGCTTGCCACGGATGGCAACCACGGAAGCGCCCGCCCCGACCGCGAGCGAACGCGCGAACTCGCGGCACAGGAAGTCCGCCCGCATCTCGATGCGGGCGTTACTGTTGTCATCACCGGGTTCATTGGCCGCGCTCCGGACGGCTCAACAACCACGCTGGGACGCGGCGGCTCGGACTATAGCGCGACCCTTCTCGGCGCCGCCCTCGATGCGTCCGAAGTACAAATCTGGACCGACGTCCCCGGCGTCCTCTCGGCCGACCCAAGGCAGGTGAGGGACGCGAAAGTCGTGCCGGGCATTTCCTATGATGAGGCCCAGGAATTGGCCCACTTTGGGGCCAAGGTGCTTCACCCGCGCACCATTCGCCCCGCCGTTGCACTCGGGATCCCGGTCCGTATCCTCTCCACGTTTTCACCCGAGCAACCCGGCACGCTGGTAACGCGAGAGGCGCTCGGTGAGAGCGTGAAAGCGGTGACCGCGCTCAATAACCTCATGCTCCTCACCGTCGATGTTCCCGAGTTGGAGGATCTCGCGGCGGCGTCGGCTGCCGTCTTCGGCGCGCTGCACGATGCTCGCATTGAGGTCGTTTCCGCGTCGCAGGCGTCATCCCGCCGCCGCATGACCTATGTCGTCGATGCGGCCAGCCACGGCGGGTGTACCCGCGTTCGGCAGCGCATGATCGACGCACTCGGCATTGCCGAGGTCGAGGCCGAGGTTCGCTGTGAAGAGGACGTCGCCCTCGTCGCCGCGGTCGGTGCGGGCGCGGCGGCGGTGCCGCAAGCGCTTTCACAGCTTCTGGCGGTGCTGGGACGTGCTGGAATCCCGGTCCTCACAACGAATCAGCAGCTCTCGAATGTGGCCATGACCGTGGCGGTCTTCGCCAGGGATGCCGCGCGGGCCGTGCAGGAGCTTCACAAAGCCTTCATTGACACGCGGCCGGAGCGCGCTCGTGAGCGCCGTCCACGCCGCTCGCAACTCCAGGCAGAGAGCCTGCGGGTCGGGTGATCTGACCAGAGGGATCGTGAGTCGAATTCCCAGAGTGGTCGTCACGCGCTCTGTCGACCGTGGCGTGACGAAAAAGGAGACATGTGGTGAGTTACCGAGTTCCAGCCATGAGCGAGTCGAGAATCCCGGTTGCCGTGCTTGGGGCAACCGGAAGCGTCGGGCAACGGTTCGTGCAATTGCTTGCCGACCATCCCTGGTTTCGCCTGGCTGAGGTCGTGGCCTCCGAGAGGTCAGCGGGTCAGCCCTACCGCGAGGCGGCCGATTGGCGGCTGAGCGCGGAGATGCCCGAGGGCGCACGCGATCTGGCCGTCAAGGGGTACGATGCCTCCCTGGAGAGCCCGGTCGTCTTTTCTGCCCTGCCCGGCGAAGTTGCCGAAGAAATCGAGCAGCGCATGGCGCGGGAGGGCCGTGCCCTCTTCTCCAACACCTCGTTTCACCGCATGGGCGCGGACATACCCCTCCTGATCCCCGAAGTCAACCCCGAGCATGCCGCCGCCATCGACGTCCAGCGCAAGAATCGGGGCTGGAGCGGGTTCATCGTCACCAACCCCAACTGTTCGGCCATCCACATGGTTCTGGCGCTCAAGCCGCTGCACGATGCGTTCGGGATTGACGCACTCTCCGTGACGACCATGCAGGCAGTCTCCGGCGCGGGCTATCCTGGCGTCCCATCGCTCGACATGGTCGACAATGTCGTGCCCTTCATCAACACGGAAGAGGAGAAGATGACCGAGGAGACCAGGAAGCTCCTCGGCGGATTCGACGGCGAGTTCCGGCCCGCCGATCTGGTCATGAGCGCGCACTGCAACCGCGTGCCGGTGCGCGACGGGCATACCGAGTGTGTCTCCATCCGGTTCCGCACCAAGGCATCGCCGCACGATGCGGCCGAAGCCATGGCGGCGTTCCAGGGCAAGCCGCAGCAGCTCTGCCTGCCAAGCGCACCGAAGCGGCCCGTCATCGTGCGTGCGGAGCCGAACCGCCCACAACCGATCCTCGACCGGGACGCGGAAAACGGGATGGCGACCACGGTTGGGCGCGTGCGCGAGTGTGCCCTGCTCGGCACCAAATTCGTCCTCCTTGGCCACAACACGATCCGGGGCGCGGCGGGAGCTTCAATCCTGAATGCAGAGCTCTTCAAGGTCGAAGGGCTGCTCCCCTCCTGACCGCCGATCACTCGCTTCAGGAATCCTGGGGCGCGGCGAACTTCCTGGCGACCCGGTGTTTGTGCACCGGGTCGCTGCTTGACGCCTCCTCGGATCTACGAGATACTTCGGAATATGAAGTATTCGGATATCGAAGTTTCTCCGCAACAGGACGTTGATGAGGCGCTGATCGAAGCAGGGCTCAAGCTCGTGCCGGTCATCGGCAGCACGCTCTATGCCGCCATCGCCAAGCTTGGTCAGGTCTACCGGCTCACCCCAACGCAAATGAAGGTCCTGCTCAATCTCAGCGCTCGCGAGCAGATGACCGTCGGCGAAATCGCGACCGGGCTGGGAATCTCGATGCCCGCGGCGTCGGAGCTGGTCGACCGCCTTGTTGACGCGGGCCGCCTGGCCCGCTCCTCCGACCCGGCAGACCGCCGGCGCGTGCTGGTTACCGCAACGCCCGATTCAAGGCAAATTGCGATGGACTTGCGCAATCTGCGGCGCGCCCAGCTCCGATGCGCTCTTCAGCAATTCACGCCCGAAGAGCGGCCAATGTTCATCCGCTCCCTGGAGGCCCTGGCAACTGGGCTGCAACACTGCTCTGTACCCGATATGAACGTCGCGGAGTGGACGCCGAGCGCCGACGGCGCAACCGGCAATGCCCATGCTTCCGATGAGCCACCACGAGCGGCTTCACCCCGAGAAACCCATGACTGAGCCACGTCAGGTCACCGGGGGCCCGTCCACGCTGCCTCCACCAGCGCGGGAACGAAATCCGTGGCTGGTTCTGATCGTCCTTTGCGGCGCGGTCTTCATGTTGCTGCTCGACACCACGATCGTGAATGTGGCCCAGCAGAAGATCAAGATCGCCCTTGGAGCCGATCTCTCCGAAATCCAGTGGATTCTGGATAGCTACATCATGGCCTACGCGGTCCTGATCCTCTCGTTCGGCCGCCTGGGCGATGTCTTCGGCCGCAAGAAGCTCTTCATTCTCGGCATGTCGATCTTTACGCTGGCGTCGGGCCTCTGTGCCGCATCGACGCTCATCGGCCAGGCCGCGGGCATACCTCCGGCAGCGGCATTGATTGGCGCGCGCGTGCTGCAGGGGGTTGGCGGCGCGATGATGATGCCGCAAACGCTCTCGCTCCTTACTGTCGCGTTCCCACCGCACAAGCGCGGGGCGGCGATGGGCGTCTGGGGCAGCGTGGTCGCCCTCGGCGCCGTTCTGGGGCCAATCGTTGGCGGCGCGCTGGTGACCAGCTACGCATGGGAATGGGTCTTCCTGATCAACCTGCCCGTTGGGCTGATCGCTATCGCCGCCACCATCGCGATCGTTCCTGAGTCGATCGATCCCCTGGCCAGCGGCAGAGTTGACTGGGGAGGCCTGATCCTGTCATCAGCCAGCATTTTCACGCTCGTCTACGCGGCGATCGAGGGGAACAAGCTCGGTTGGACGAGCCCGATCATTCTCGGCATGCTCGTCGCCAGCGCCTCGCTCCTCTTCGCGTTCATCATGTGGGAACGTCGAGCGGCCGATCCGATGCTGAAGCTCGAGTTGTTCCGCATCCGCAATTTCTCCGTGGCCAATGTTCTGGGTCTGGCTGTCTCCTTCGGCATGCTCGGCATCTTCTTTCCCATGACCATCTTCCTGCAAGGCGCGCTCGGCATGACCCCCTTCGAAGCTGGAGTCGCTATGCTGCCAAACGGCCTGGTGCTGATGTTTGCGGCGCCAATGGCCGGGCGGCTCACCGACCGCTTTGGCGCGCGATGGATACTGGTCACCGGCCTCTCGCTCATGAGCATCGGGATTTTGCTCATGATTCGGCAAATCTCGCCCACGACGACCCAGTGGTCACTCGTCATCCCGCTCATGGTGACCGGGCTGGGCATGGGCATGACGTTCGCGCCGATGACGGCGGCCGCCATGTTGCAAGTCCCGCCTCGCATCGCGGGGAGCGCCTCCGGCGTCCTGAACACCACCCGGAACCTTGGTCAGGTGCTTGGCATCGCGCTCCTGGGGTCGATTCTGCAATCCCGGCTCGGCATGCATGCGGCGGAATCGCTGTCCGGCTTGGCCGCGCTCGATCCGGACGTAGGCGCGACGCTCGCCGATCTGATTGCATCGGGCCGTGTTGAAGCCATTCCGGATGCGGTGCCGGCCGAGAGCGCTCCTCTGATGCCCGCGATCTTCGACTCGGTCAAGCAGGCGTTCGCCATCAGCATGCACGAGACATTCGCCGTTAGTGTCGTGGTCTGCCTGATCGGCGCCGCGATTGCGCTTCAGATTCAGAATCCCGGCTCGTTCGCGGTAAAGTCAGGCGAGAAGCGGCACGACGCGGCATTTCAGCCCGCTTCTGCAGACTGATCTGATAGGCGGCTAGCAGGGAGGACTCGGGCCAGTGGATGTTCGTCTCGATGGCAAGACCGCGCTGGTGACCGGCGCCAGCAGTGGCATTGGCCAGGGAATCGCGGACGCTCTGGCCGCTGCTGGCGCGGACGTAGGCATCAACTATCGCACCAACCAACCAGGGGCGGAAGAGACCGCGCGCCGGGTGCGCGAACACGGACGGCGGGCGCTGACACTCGAGGCCGACGTCGGCGAGCCAACTCAGGTCGAGGCGATGTTTCGCGCATTCGACGAGGCGTTTGGCCCGATCGACATTTTGGTCAGCAATGCCGGTCAAAGTCTGGCAGGCGCCTCCCTCCACGAAACGTCGTGGGAGGAGTGGGATCGGGTCCTGCGCTCGAATCTCGACGGTCCGTTCCTCTGCGGGCGCGAAGCCGCGCGACGCATGGTGGAGCGCGGCGCGGGCGGCCGCATCGTCAACATCTCCTCGGTCCACGAAGAAGCATGC
>CAYSXO010000129.1:0-11097 GCA_964434995.1 uncultured Sphaerobacteraceae bacterium | reverse complement strand
CGGCTCGACGTGGCAAGGGGGCCGGGAGGTAGAGCGAAGCTACCGCCCGCTTTGCAACAGGCGCACCTGCTGCGCGCGCGGCCCGCGCGGCCCTTCGCCAAGCCGGAACTCGACGGTGTCACCGGGGTTGACCGGGCTGCCGACGACGATCGAGCCATGGAAGAAGACGTCGTCCTGAGAGCCGGGCGAGCTGATGAAGCCGAACCCTCGTTCCGGATCGAACCGGCGCACGACGCCCTCGAGCCGGGGCAGCGTCAGCGGATCGACCGCAGACTGTCCAAACGATCCGCCGTTGCCGTTCTCTCGCGGCCGGCGCGCGCGTGGCGGCTGCGTGGAGCGCTCCAGCAGCGTGATGTCTTCGGCGCGCTCACCCTTCAGGCCATAGCCGACCGAGAAGGATATGCGGTCACCCTCGGCCAGCACCTCCTGGCCGATCATGGTGTGATGAAGGAAGAGGTCGTTCCCGCCGTCCTCGCGCGAGACGAACCCATACCCCTTGTCGGGGTCATACCATTTCACTGTACCTGTTGGCATTCCCTTGCTCCCGGCGCCGCGCGCCGTCGTTCTTCATGCGTGCGTTTCTGGTCCGCAACGTGCCGGGTTCCCCGGCCTGCCCGATTGTTTCTCTCGCCACCCTCCCTTACCCAACCCTTCAGCATCGAAGGCGGTATCACTCGCTCCGCAACGCCTCGACGATCGTCGTGACGTTGGCGCGCATCATCCCTTCGTAGGTGTCGCCCGGGGTTCCCGGCGCGCCGAGCGCGTCACTATAGAGCGGCGGCGCCAATGTCACCCCGGCTTCTGCCGCGAGCGATTCCATCAGATCGGGGTTGATGACGTTCTCCGCGAAGATGGCGGAAACACCGGCGTCCGAGATCTGGCCGATCAGCGTGGCGATCTCGCGAGCGGATGGATCGCCCGCTTCGGTTGAGATCGTGCCGAGCGCGGTGCCGACGACCTCGAAGCCGTATGCGTCGGCGAAGTAGCCGAAGGTGTCGTGCGAGGTGACGAGCTTGCGCCGCTCCTCCGGAATGGCAGCAACCTGCTCGCGAATCCAGGCGTCGAGTGCCTCCAGGTCGGTGATCGTCGCGGCGGCATTCTCCTCGTAGACCGAGGTGTGCGCTGGGTCGGCGGCGATTAGCGCGTCGCGGATGTTGCCAGCCATGACGATGGCGTTCGCCACGTCGTGCCAGACATGGGGGTCGACCTCGCCTTCGTAGACCTCGTCGCCCTCGTCGTGTTCGTGTCCATCATCGGCGTGGCGCGGCGCGATGCCCTCGGTCGCGATCACACGGGTAGCGTCAGTCTCGGTCGAGTCGAAGAAGCGATCGAGCCACGGCTCGAACCCCAGCCCGTTTTCGAGAATGAGATCGGCCTCTTCCAGAGCGACCAGGCCGGCCGGGGCCGGGTCGAATGTATGGGCATCGACACCGGGACCGATGAGGGTGGTCACTTCTACGGCGTCGCCGCCGATGTCCGCGGCCAGATCGCCAAGAATGCTGAAGCTGGCAATGACGCGCAACGGCTTGCTCGATGATGGCGTTTGCGCCGCGGCTGGAGCCGCCAGCGCCAGCAGGATGAACGACAGGGCGACGTGCCGACCGAACCACAAACTCGCGCGCATCAGTGTGAAATCTCCTCCGCGAGAACCCCGCCGGCAACCCGGAAGCGGTCTGGAACTGTTGCCTGCCCCATCGCGGCCTCCACCAGAAGTCAGCCGGTTCTCACTGGCAAAACGCCGTTGGCGGCGGAGTGTGAGACGCGCCGAGACAGAAATACCCAAGGGCAGCCAGTAAATGAGACAATATCTCATTTACATGGGGTGACTTTACGGGGATGCACGAACAGTGTCAAGCAAGAGGCGCGTCCGATGCACACGGAGCGCGGTATGCCGGGATGCCCAATGCTTGCCCTCGCGCTGACAGCTCGCGGCACGCGCCCAGCAGGAAACACGCCAGGAACCGGCCGAAATCGTCGGGACCAGTCGCTCGCGGGGGGAAGCGGCTGGCGGCCTCGTTGGGGTTTCTTGTTACCCCGTCAGGGTGTGATGCAGGCGGTTGGGCTCCCAGTCAATCCGCGCTTCCCAGCACGATCCGCGCGTCGAGGGCGACGACGCGATCGGGCAGGACGAGGAGTGGGTTGACCTCCATTTCGGCGATTTCCGGATGGGCCGCGGCCAGCAGAGAAAAGCGGGAGGCGAACTCGGCCGCGCCCCGCGAGTCGAGTGGCGGGCGGCCGCGCGCGCCGCGCAGCAAAGGCGCGCCGCGCAACGACAGCAGCAACTCCTCCGCCTCGTGGGCATCAAGCGGGCCGAACGCGATGGCGGTGTCGTGCAGGATCTCGGCGAAGATGCCGCCGAAGCCGACCAGTAGCAAGAGCCCGAAGGCGGGATCGCGGCGGCAGCCGACGATCAGCTCGATGCCATTGGCTACGGGCGCCTGTTCCTCGATGACGATGGCGGGAGGGGCAAGCCGCGCCCGCAAGTCCGCCACGGCCCCGGCCAGCGCCGCATTGTCCGCGATGCCCAGCAGCACGCCGCCGGCGTCCGACTTGTGCCGCGGCCCGAGCGCCTTGGCGACGAGCGGAAAGCGCAGCCCTGTTGCGTCGGGCTCCTCCCCCTGGGCCACCAGCCGCGCGGCGGCCAACGGCAGTTTCGCGTCCACCAGCAGGGTTCGCGCGGTCCAGTAGTCGGCGCCGGCAACCGGCGGCATCGGCGCGGGCGTTGGCAGGGGCGGCGCGGGCAGGTGACCTCGGCGGACGGCGCGCGCCAACGCCTCGATGGCGTCCTCGGCGGCGGCAAAGACCGGGACTTCGCGCTCGCGCAACGAGTCGTTCGGCATTGCATCGAAGTGCATCGATTGGACCAGCAGGGGACGGCCGAGGCGATCACGCGCATCGGCCATGTGCAGCGCCGCGGCGCGCTCGCGCGCGCCCAGTTCGTCCGATTTCACGCTGTAGCCGCCGAAGAAGCCGGTCAGCAGCACGGCATCGACCTCGCCTGATGCCAGGATTGTCTCGACGACGCGCCCGTAAGAGGAAAAATCCTGCTCGCCGCCACCGGCCATATCGACCGGGTTTGTCGTGCTGGCGGTCGGCGGCAGGTCGGCCGCCAGGGCGGACGCCGTTGTGGCCGAGAGGCGCGGAATGGTGAGACCGGCGGCGGCAGCGAGATCGGAGGCGAGCACGCCGTGGCCACCGCCGTCTGCCACAATGCCAAGGCGCGGACCTCGCGGCCGGGCGTGCGGCAGCAGCACCGTGACGGCCGAAACGGCCTGCCGCGGGCTGCTGACCTCGACGATGCCGCCAGCGCGGCAGGCGGCGCCGATCACGCCGGCCGCGCTGGCCAACGCACCCGTATGCGAAGTCGCCGCGCGTGCCGCGGCCTCGCTTGAGCCAGCGGCGATCAGCACCACCGGCTTTCCGGCGGCGTGCGCCCGCCGCGCGGCCGCGACCAGACGGCGGCCATCGCGCATCCCTTCCAGGTAGAGGATGATCGCCCGTGTTTCCGGGTGACCGACCATCGCCTCCAGCACTTCCACGGCTTCGATATCGGCCTGATTCCCGAGCGAGACACAGCGCGAGAAGCCGAGCCCTTCCTTCCCGAGGAGGATGCCGAGCTCGATGCCGAGATTGCCGCTTTGCGAGATCAGGCCGATGGGCCCGATCTCCGCCGCCGAACTGGCCACGAACAACTCGGCGCCGCCGTCGGAAACCCCCATGCAGTTCGGACCGAGCAGGCGGGCCCCGGCCGCGCGCGCCCTGGCCACGATGCGCGCCTCGCGCTCGCGGCCATCGCCGCCCAGCTCACCGAAGCCCGCGGTAATCGCCACCAGCACGCGACCACCGGCGGCCAGCGCATCATCGACCGCGGCCTCGAACGAGCTGGCCGGCACCGAGAGGACGACCATTTCCGGCGCGATGGGCAGATCGCGCAGCGAGGTGTAGGCCGGATGGCCGGCCACGCTCCCGCCGCGCTTGTTGACCAGGAAGACCTGGCGGCGGTGCGCGCCTTTGAGCGCGTTCAGCGCGATCCAATTGCCCCACTTGGCGGGGTCATCGGACGCGCCGACGACCGCCAGCGAACGGGGATCGAACAGCGCATCAAGTGGGCCGTGCATTGTGTCGGGATGAGCGATCTCCGGTTCGGCGTATCGAGTCATGCATTCATCTCGCGGCATGTCCCCAACCGGTGACACCGAATCGATGGGTCCTGCGGTCCTTGCCAATCATCCTGGTATTGTGAATCGCCGAGTATCTGCTAGCGGGCGCCAACCGCTCCATCGAGGTATGCCGCCGCGCCACGCTTGAGCAGCCCGCGCCCGATGATCGAGCGCTGGATTTCGCTGGTCCCTTCCCAGATGCGGTCGACGCGCAGCTCGCGGTAGTACCGCTCGGCGGGGTTCTCGGTCATGTAGCCGCGCCCGCCAAAGACTTGCACCGCGCGGTCGGCCACCCGGTTCGCCATCTCCGAGCTGTAAAGCTTCGCCATCGCCACCTTGCCATGCACAATCTTCGGGTCATCGCCTCGATCCCAGGAGGTCGCCGCGTGCCAGGTAAGCAGCCGGGCGGCAGCCAGCTCGGTCAGCGAATCGGCCAGCATGAACTGGATCGCCTGGTACGCCCCGATCGGCTGCCCGAAGGCCTCCCGCTCCAGCGCCCAGTCACGCGAGAGATCGAGCAGCCGCTCTGCCGCGCCGCAGCACCGGGCCGCGATCATGATCCGCTCCAGCGAGAACCACTTGCGGGCATCGTCGCCGCCGGCGCCGGGAACCCGGTTCGCCTCCGGCACGCGGCAATCGACCAACCGCACCTCCTGATGCTTCGAGGTGTAGGGATCGTGCATGAAGCGCGGCTCGCGTACGAGATCCAACCCCGGCGTTCCCTTGTCGATCAGGAAGAGCGTCTGCACTCCCTCGGCGTTGGCGAGCACGATGTAGTAGCTGGCCAGATCGCCGCCGGTGACGAACCACTTCTCGCCATGCAGCACCCAGGATTCGCCGTCGCGAACGGCCGTGGTCCGGATGCCGGCCACGTCCGAACCGGCGCCCGGCTCGGTGATGGCCCAGGCCTCGCGCGTCTCGCCGCGCACCACCGGCATCACCCAGCGCGCGGTCTGCTCCGGCGTCGTCGACGCCAACAGTTCGCGCGGGCCGCGATCGGCAATGATGAAGCCGAGGCCATTGGTCGCCTTGCCCGCCTCTTCCTCGATCGCGACCAGATCGAGCATGGGCAGGTCCGCGCCGCCGATCTCGACCGGCATGTTCAGGTTGCTGAAGCCCGCCGCGCGGGCCTTCGCGCGCGCCGCGTCGACGCGGGCCGGATCGAGCTCGCCGCTCTCGGCGGCTAACCGTTCCAGCGGCCACAGCTCTTCGACAACGAACCGCGCCGCTTGCGCCTTGATCTCTTTCGCGCGGTCCGAGACCTGACCAACTTCCACGAGCTTCCTCCCGTCGACGAGGGTGATGGGTCAGAGGGTCATAGGGTGATGGGCTATTGGCTACTGGCTTTTGGCTTCATCGTTCTCCCCATCACCCATACACCCGTCACCCGTCACCCTCGGTATCGCCCCAGCGGCGATCAACGCGGCCCGCTCATCAACTGACCAGGGCCGCGACTGGCGCTCCGCGGGGTCGAACCGGACGATGACCGCCTCACTTTCCGTGATCAGGTCGCCTGCCGCGTTGCGGATTGTCTCCCGCGTACCCGCGCTGGAGTTGCCGAGGGTGGTGAACCAGCAGGAGACGGTCACCGGCCCGTCGTGGCGTGTCAGCTCGCGCCGGTAGTCGATAGCCAGATGCGCGACCACATACCCAACGTCGCCGAGTGCCTGATGGACCGCGGCGTCGCGCCCTTCCTCCAGAAAGGTCAGATAGATCGCATGATTGATATGGCCGAAGGCGTCCATGTCGCTCCAGCGGAGTGGCACGACGGTCTTGATGGCGTCTCCCATAGCCTCCTCAGCGAACGATCTCGCCCAGGTCCGCGACCCACGGCATGAGCCCCAGCGGGCGTCCCATCGCGGGTGAACGCATCGCACGTCACACTGTCGATTCGTCGCGCGGACTGTACGGCGACGTTCAGCCGCTGACAAGAGGCACGCCGCCCTCATGGGAAACAATCGCGTGCGAGTGTCAGCGGCCTCCGGATGAGAGCCAGGCCCATGGGAAGGGGTGGATCGCTCGTCGCGTTCCGCGGATTCCGGAAGACGGCTCCACCTGTTCGTGCGACAATGCGGCTCGTTGCGGACTGCGGCCGCAATCGGTAGCGAGGATGGGAGAGGCGCATGCGCTTTGGCATCTTCAGCTTCGGCCGTGCCCCGTACAGTGAGCTGGCCCAGCGGTTCCAACTTGCCGAAGAACTCGGCTTCGCCAGTGCCTGGGTTGACGACGACCTGCTCGTGCCGCACTACTCGGACTTCGAGCCGTGGACGCTGCTCGGCGCCCTTGCCCGCGACACAAGGCGCATCCGGCTCGGGACGATGGTCACCGCCATCACCTTTCGACACCCGTCCTTTCTTGTCGCCCAGGTCGTGACTCTTGACCACGTCTCCAAGGGACGTGCCGCGCTCGGATTGGGCGCTGGCGGATACCCCCACCCCTACGCGGCGTTCTCCCAGCACCGCTGGACACCACGGGAGCGGGCCGATCGGTTGGAGGAGCAAGCGGCAATCATCGGTCCCATGCTGCGCGGTGAAGTGGTGGCTCGTCAGGGGCATCACTACCCGGTTGCCGGCGCTCAGGCGCCGCCGGCGGTGCAGCGGCCGCGCCCACCATTCATCATCGCCGCCCACGGCGACCGGGGGCTGCGAACCGTGGCACGCCACGCCGACGGCTGGAACAGCCTGGGTGGCCAACCCTACTCGGCCGAGGGCGAAGAGACCCGCCAGGTTCCGCTGGCTGTCGCCGTCGCTGAAACGAAGCGCCTGTCTGAACGGCTGGACGGCTTCTGCCGGGAGGAAGGGCGCGATCCGGCGACGCTCTGGCGCTCGGTGCAGGCGTTGCTGCCAGTGCCTGACCCGTTCGTCTCGCTGGACGCTTTCGATGAGTACGCCGGGGCCTACACCGAGATTGGCATCGACGAGCTGATCTTCTACTGGCCGCCGATCGACCTGTTCGTCCGCCGGGTCCCGACGCCACCGAAGTTGCAGGCCCGGTTCGAGCGCATCGCCGCCCAGCGGATCTCCTCGGCCGCGCGGTTGGGCGGAGGCCGTCCATGAGCCTGATCGCCTTTGGCATTCTCAGCTTCGCGACGGGGCCCTATGAGGAGTTGGCCCGGCGGTTCCGGGAGGCCGAGAGACTTGGCTTCGCCAGCGCCTGGCTCGACGACGACGTCCTGACCAGGTACGCCGACTTCGAGCCGTGGACGGCGCTTGCCGCGCTCGCTCGGGACACTGGGCGGATTCGATTGGGAACGATGGTCACGTCGGTTGCCTTTCGTCACCCGTCGTTTCTGGCAGCCCAGGCGGCAACCCTCGACCACATCTCCGGCGGGCGAGCCGAGCTGGGGCTCGGCGCCGGGGGACCGCCCAACCCGTACGGCGCGTTCGGGCTCGATGACTGGGGACCGCGAGAGCGAGCCGAGCGCCTGGAGGAGCAGGTAACGATCCTCGATCCGCTGCTGCGTGGCGAGATCGTCGACTTCGAAGGGCGCCACTATCGCGCTCAAGGTGCGCGGCTCCCGCGGCTACCGGTGCAACGGCCGCGTCTGCCCCTTGTCGTTGCCGCCCACGGCGACCGAGGTTTGCAAGTCGCCGCGCGGCATGCCGACGGCTGGAACAGTTTTGGCGGGCAACCGTATCCCGGCGACGAGGATTGGGATCAGGGAGCCTCCCTGGCCGCCGCGGTGGCCAACACCAGGCGGCTGACCGAGCGCCTCGATGAATTCTGCCGGAAGGCGGGCCGAGATCCGGCGACGCTGCGCCGGAGTGTCCTGGCCTACCGCCCTGTGCCCAACCCGCTCGCCTCGCTGAACGCCTTCGACGAGTATGTGGGCGCCTACCGGGAGATCGGCATTGACGAGGTCGTCTTCTACTGGCCGCCACTGCGCAACGCTATCGAGGGGCTCCCGGTCTCCGCGCAGCAGCAGGCGGCGTTTGAGCGCATCGCCGCCCAGCGCCTGACCCGGAACGGGTAGCCTGAGCGCCATTGGGAACCAGAGAGGCATCAAACAATTGACCCATTCCCGGCAGCGATGCTAAACTTGCGGTCTGGATTTGGGGCAATCGCGCCGGTGAAATGGCCCGGCGCGTTCCTGTGTTGGACGAAGCCCACGACATGGGCATTGGAGGCAGATTATTTCCAGACCGGTCCAGACCCGCGTCAACGAGCGCATCCGGATCCGCGAGGTCCGGCTGATCGATGAGAACGGCGAGCAGGTGGGCATTGTCCCGACCTTCGAAGCGCTGCAAATGGCGCGCGACCGTGGTCTCGATCTGGTTGAAGTAGCGCCGAACGCCATGCCGCCTGTCTGTCGCTTGATGGACTATGGCAAGTTCCGCTACGAGCAGAGCCGGAAAGAGCGCGAATCCCGCCGCAATCAGCATGTCGTCGAACTCAAGGAAGTTCGTATTCGACCGAAGATCGACGACCACGACTTGTCAACGAAGGGGCGGCAGGCCGCGAAGTTCCTCGATGCCGGCGACAAGGTGAAGTTGACCGTCCTCTTCCGCGGCCGCGAAATGGCTCACCCGGACATCGGCAAGGGATTGCTCGATCAGCTTGCCGATCAACTCCGTCCGCACGGCACGGTTGAACAGCCGCCGCGGATGGAAGGCCGAACGATGATCATGTTCATGGCCCCGCTGAAGGCGAAGGCAGACAAAGCGGAAAGAGAACGCGATAAGGAAGGAAACAGGGAACGTGAGCAAGCCGCCAGCGAAGAAGATGAAAACCCATAAGGGAGCCAAGCGGCGCTTCAAGGTCACCGCGACGGGCAAGATCATGCGCGCCAAGGGGATGAAGAGCCACAACCGGCGCAAGAAGGCCCCACGCGTCAAGCGCCAGTTCGACCGCATGTTGGAGCTCGACAGCGCCAACGAGCAGCAGGTGCGGCGCATGCTGCCCTACGGTGCCTGATCGCCAGGCATACCGTTAGCCGGGGGCTCCTCCCCGGCATGGCGTTGCCCAACGGGGGAGCGCGCGTGGAGTTGCCACGCCGGGCCGCGGCGGCCCCGATAAGACCGCCGGGACGAGGAGTGAACGAGCACCATGGCACGCGTCAAGCGCGGCGTTACCGCCCACAGGCGCCACAAGAAGGTTCTGTCTCAGGTCAAGGGCCACTACAGCACCAACAACCGTCTCTACAAGCGCGCACATGAATCGCTCATGCGCTCGCTGGCCTACGCCTACCGCGACCGGCGGACGAAGAAGCGGGACATGCGCCGCCTCTGGATCATCCGCATCAACGCCGCCTCCCGCCTCAACGGCCTCTCCTACTCCACCTTCATCAACGGCTTGAACCTGGCCGGCGTGAAGGTCGACCGTAAGATGCTGGCCGATCTCGCCGTGCGCGATGCCGCTGGTTTCAGCGCTGTCGTCGACGTGGCGAAGCAGGCGCTGGCGGCGAAGTAGGTCCAGCCGCGTCATCGTTGCAGACTTCTCCCGGCAGCAACGCGGCCGTCATCTCATCGGCGGCCAACCCCGCTATTGCCCTTGTGCGCTCGCTCAGCCGGCGCGACCGTCGCGCGGCCGAGCGGGCGTTCGTTGTCGACGGGGTGCGCGCGATTGCCGACGCGCTCGAAACGGGGGCTGTGCCCCGGCTCGTCCTGCTGCGCCAGGGAGACGACCACCGGGCGATGGGGGTGTCGTTCCCGGCTGGCGTGCGCCCGCGGCTGGTTGAGCGCCGGCTCTTCGACCGCCTGAGCGAGGTGCAGGCGCCCCAGGGCGTGCTGGCGGTCTTTCCCTTCCCCGATGTCCGGCCGGATCCTTCTGTAGCGACGCCACTCGTGCTCGTTGTCGACCGCCTGCGCGATCCGGGCAACCTGGGCACGTTGCTGCGCGCCGCGGCCGGCGCCGGGGTCGATGCGGTCTACCTCTCGACAGAAACGGTTGATCCCTGGAATGCAAAGGCCGTCCGCGCCGGAATGGGCGCGCACTTCCGCTTGCCGCTCCTGCCGCTCGATGACGAAGCCCTGCGGGACCTGGGGGACCGGGCGCCACTGCGTGTCGTGGCCCGTGCTGATGCCCCACGGGCATACGACGCCATCGACTGGACCGGCCCGGCGGCGCTGATCGTTGGCGGCGAGGCGGAGGGGGTCAGCGACAGGCTGAGCGGGTGGGGCAGCGAGGCGGCACGCATTCCTCTGGCCGCCGGCGTGGAGTCGTTGAACGCCGCCGTGGCGGGGTCCGTGATCCTCTTCGAGGCCGCTCGCCAGCGTCGCCTGAAGGCGGTGGGCGGGGTCGCCTGAAGGGGCTGGGCCAGCACGAATACCGCAAATATCCGCGTATGTTCGCGGGTTTTCGTGGACTGGGGCCGCGAACGGATGGTAGACTCCGCGCCCGGAACAAAGGACTGTAACGTCAAGGCACGCTCCATGGGGCTATCGACTTGCCGAGGAGCGAGGTCAACACGGTCGCACGAGGTGCGATGTCGGAAGGGAGCATATCGATGCGGAAGCAGGATCTGATCAAGGTCGTCGCTGACGAAACCGGCCTCTCCGAGGCGCAGGCGGGCAAGGCGATCAATTCGTTCCTCGGCGCCATTCAGGACGGGCTGGCCAAGAACGTCGAAGTCCAGATCAGCGGCTTCGGCTCCTTCAAGGTCGTCGAACGGGCTGCCCGCGAAGGGCGCAACCCGCGCACCGGCGAGCCGATGAAGATCGAGGCTCGCCGCAGCCCAACCTTCAAGCCAGGCACGCAGCTCAAGCGCACCGTCGAAGAGGGGTAGGGGTTCGCCGCACTTCTCGTCAGCGCGTCGAAGCAATGGAGGAGCCGGGCCGAAATGGTCCGGCTTCTGCGCGTCGCTGGCGGGTACGGACTCCGGATGATCCATCCCCCTTTCGCCCGCGTGCCTCGGACGCCGCGCTCCCCGCTCCCATCGCCCTGGGAGAGGGGTTGGGGTGAGGGCGCTCTCCGCGCATCAGGCACTGATCAACCGGGT
>CAYSXO010000128.1:0-11120 GCA_964434995.1 uncultured Sphaerobacteraceae bacterium | reverse complement strand
CGGTCAGGCGGCTGGCGGGCCGATGCACTCCTGCCAGCCCCAGTCCCAGTACGGCGCCGAGTCCAGAATCTCGCCCAATACACCCGTTTTCGGATTCCACCAGATGCACAGTTGGAAGGAGCCATCAGGTAACGGCTGGATACCCGGCGCAATCTCTGGCACCGCGCATCCCTCGGGCAACCCCAACGCCTCAGCCGTCTCCGGACCTCCCCAATCCTCGAGGATGGCGTCGACCTCCTCGACAGATTTCAGGGTGAGCGCCGCCAAACCTTCGCGGACCGCCTCCTCGCAGCGACCGCGCGAGGGGCGCTCCTCCTGCGCATCGCCGACGGCGACGCCCGCCTGACTGAACACGAGTATCAGCATGGTCATGAGGATGACTCGTCGCATGGCACTCTCCTCGCTGGGATGGACGCGGGCCTATTACTTACAACGCATTTCGAATGCCAACAGGATCAGGACTTTTTACCGCGCACCTGTCAGCGGCGGGCGCCGGCGTCATGCACCCGTGCGGCCGATCTGGGCAGGCCAGTCGCCGCCCGCCCAGATCGGCCGCGTCGCTGGCCATTGCGGCCTCGCCAAACATCCGCGCGTGCAACGGCCCAAGCTTGATACCAATGGTCCCTCGATTTCAGGCAAAGCGGCCTGAGGCCGCGCATACCACCTGGCATCCAACGCGGCAAAGCGTTCGGCCGCCGCCTGTAGCCTCCGCTAAGGGGCAAAATGACGAGACATGTCAGGTCGCTTCAGCGGTGTCGACCAGGCAAATCTGCCGTCCTCCTGTTCTCTCTCTCGCCGCGCATGGCTCTGACGCGCTCCCTGGCAAAAATCGCTGTTGACAGCCAATTGGGCCACTGATACCATCCCGCGACATTCCAGTGCGTAAACGATTGCGGCTCGAGGACGAGCGGGGAGCGATCGAATGGCGACAATGCGCACCGTCGCCGATCTTGCGGGGGTTTCAACGGCCACCGTCAGCCATGTTATCAACGACACGCGCGCGGTGAGCGCCTCATTGACCGCGCGCGTCCTCGATGCCATGCAGCAGCTCGATTACCAACCGGATGTCGTCGCTCGGAGCCTGCGCCGACGCGAAACGCTGACGCTCGGCCTCCTTGTGCCAAGCATCGAGATCCCCTTTTTCGCCAGAGTTGCGGCCCGTATCGAAGCCGCCGCCAACGACGCGGGATATAGCATCATTCTCTGCAACTCCAACTGGTCGCTGGACCGCGAGCGCCATTACCTGACGAACCTGCTCGCCCGGCGCGTCGATGGCCTGGTATGCATCACGCTTGCCCTCACTGGTGAGCATGTCACGCCTGTCGTGCGGCAACGGACGCCGGTTGTCGTCTTCGAGCGCATAATGGCTGACATTGAGCTGGACGCGGTGGAGATCGACAATTTTCAGGGCGCCTTTGACGCAACCGCGCACCTGACCGGCCTCGGCCATCGCCGCATCGGATGCATCACCGGCATCCAGGAGTCGTCGCTCAACGATGATCGCATCCGCGGATTCCAGAGCGCGCTGGCCTGTAGTGGGATTCGCTTCGACCCGACACTGATCCACGCTGGCGACTATTCCGCCAAGGCAGGATATCGCCTCGCGAGCCGCCTCCTCGATGCTCCCAGCCAGCCAACGGCCATCTTCGCGTTCAACGATCTGATGGCCATCGGGGCGATGCAGGCCATCTCCGAACGCGGCTTGCGGATCCCCGCTGACGTCGCGGTCATCGGATTCGATGGACTCGGGCTGACCGAGCACACCTATCCGCCACTTTCAACCGTCGAACAGCCCGTCGCGGAGATGAGCGCAACCGCGGTCGAAATGTTGATCGACCGCATCAAGGGCGATGGATCGGCCATCGCCCGCGTCAAGACGTTTCCAGCTCGGGTCGTCGCGCGCGCCTCGACGCTCGGCAACGAGCATGATTTCAGGAAAGGGATTGCTTGATGGTGCAGACGGTGGCGATCGAGACGGGCATCGGCGACACGATGACAGACATCACCGAGCAAGTCCGCGCCCTCCTCAAGGAGAGCGGCGTCCAGAGCGGCGTCTGCTTCCTGGTCGTTCCGCACACGACTGCCGCCATCACCATCAATAGTGGCATGGACCCTGCCACGGTGCAGGATATCGTCGACGACGTCCGCCGCCTGGTGCCGATCCGCACCGACTTTCACCACATCGTCGATACGCCGTCCGACGCGGCCGCGCATGTCAAGGCCAGCCTGATCGGCAACACGGAAACCGTCCTGATCGACGAGGGAGATCTCGTCTTCGGGCACTCGCAGTCGCTTCTCTTTTTCGATTTCGACGGTCCGCGCAAGCGGCGCGTGATGGTCAAGTTCATCGAGGGGTAGCACCCCGGAAAGGGGGATGACGTTCCGGCATCTGGCTGACACCCAGGGGATCCGGCGCAGGCGGTAGACGGCGACGGCGCCGTCAGTGGAGGTGAGCTCCCATGAAGCGAAACGGCATGATGTTGCTGGTCATCGCGGCCCTGCTCCTCGCGGCCTATGGCGGGCGGGCGCCGGTTCTGGCGTCTGGCACGACCGGCGTCGAGAACCCGGCAGTGGCGCCGAGCAACGCCCAGGGCGATGCCGTAACAGTCCAGTTCCTCACGCTTAACGATCCCGATCAACTCATCGCGTTGGAAGCCATGGCGGAGGCGTTCAAGCTGAGCGACCCGGCATACGCCAATGTGACCATCGAGTATCAGTCCGTCCCCTTCGAGCAGCTCTTCCCGACCATCGAAACGGCGGTCGCGTCGGGCGCCGAAATGGACCTCTTCCTGGCGGACGGGCCGGACATCAAGCACTACGCCTACAACAACGCCATTCTTCCTCTGCAGGAGGACTACACCGAGGATGAGATCGCGGAGCTGGTGCCGCAGTCGGTGGAGGAAGGCTCCTTCAAGGGCACCTTCTACGCGCCAGCGATCATGCAGAGCTGCTCCTTGATGTTCTACAACAAGGACATGACCGACGCGGCCGGCCTCGAGCCGCCGCAGGCCGTCCAGGGTTGGACCATGGACGAGGCCCATGACGCCTGGAAGAAGACGACCGTCGATGAGTCGGGCGACGGCGTGCCCGACGTCTGGGGAATCCGCTGGGGCCAGGGCACCTGGTGGGGCGACTACGAAGCTGGAATTCTGCGCCGATCGGCTGGCGCCAAGGACAGCCCAAGCTATCTGGGCATCTGTCCGGACGGCATCACGTTCCAGGGTTATCTCGACACGCCGGAAGCGATCGCGTCTTTCGAGGATTTCCGGTCGTGGCACCTGGGGGAGGAGCCGGTTACGCCAGTCGAGCCGATCCCGAACATCTTCTCCTCGAAGCAGGCCGCTTTTTACATCAGCCCGGACAACGCCATCAGCGAAATTGACCGGCTCTACCCGGATGGCGATTTCAACTACGGCGTGACCGGTATCCCGTATTACGCGGATGGCACACAAATCTGCCATACCGGCTCGTGGCACTTCGGCGTCTCGCCGCAGACCAAGAACCTCGAGCTCTCAGTCGCGATCGCCAAATTCTTCGCCGGACCCGAAGGCGCGAAGATCTGGTACGACGCGGTGCGGCAGCTCCCGGCGCGGCATGATCTGCTCAACACGCTGCCAGAGTACAGCGAGTATCCGCAGCAGATGTTTGCCGAGGGCCTGAGCACCATCGGCATTCCGCGGATCCAGACCCCAGGCTACACGGAGTACCAGCAGGTCTTCGCCGAGATGCTGCAGGACGTCGCTCAGGGCCAGGGAGTCGAAGTCTCGATGCTTGTCCAGGAAGCCGCCATTCAGATGGAAGGCGCCCTGCGCAAGTATCAAGGTTGGCAGGACTAGCACCCGTCTAGCGCCACTGGGCGGAGAGCGGGACGCAGGCCGTTCCGCTCCCCGGCCAGCAGGCGGCGGTGATCATTCATGGCAACCAGCGCCGACGTCGTTCCGACCGCGATAACACAGACACGGACGCGAGGGCTCTTCTCCTGGCGAACCCGTCAGATGCTGATTGCCTTTCTCTTTATCCTTCCCGCATTGATCAACTTCACGATATTTCGCTACGTTCCCATCTTCGAGGCAGTCCGCGCCAGCTTCTACCAATACAGCCTGTTGGGCGGGTTCAAGGATTTCATCGGGTTAGATCATTATCGCTACATGATGTCCGATCCTACCTTCTGGGATTCTCTCAGGGTGACCTTCCTCTTTGTGATCTACAAGGTGCCTATCCAGATCGTCCTCTCCCTCGCCCTGGCCCTCCTGCTGCAACGGGAGACGATCGGCGCGGGCATCGTTCGCTCAGCCATTCTGACGCCCATGGTCACCTCAGTGATCGTTGTCTCGATCATCTGGGCGATGATGTATCACTCGCAGCAGGGGTTGATTCAGAGCTTCCTGAATGCGGTCGGCATCCCGAGGCAGGCCTTCCTTTCAGACCCCAACCGCGCACTGCCGGCCATAACAGCGATGATGATCTGGAAAGATCTCGGCTTCAGCCTGATCATCCTCGTGGCCGGGTTGAAAGCGATACCCCAGACCTATTACGAGGCCGCCCTCGTCGATGGCGCCAATGCCTGGGAGGCATTCCGCCGCGTGACGATTCCGCTGCTGATGCCGGTGTTGATGTTTGTCGTCGTCACGCAGGCCGTCTTCTCGTTTCAGGTCTTCGTCCCCGTCTACCAGATGACGCGAGGCGGGCCGCTCGATTCCACCAAGGTGCTCGTCTACTACATCTACCAACAGGGGTTCCGCTTCCAGGACATGGGCTACGCGAGCGCGCTGTCGGTGGTGGCCCTCATCATCCTGGTCGTCATCAGCTACATCCTGATGCGCTGGCTGAAGCCGCAGACGTAAGCTAGGCGGAGAAACGCCATGGCCGTCGCCAGTCAACAACAGACCATAACGGCACTTGCTCCACCGAGAGAGACGAGCGCCAACGCCACACTGAAGCGCGGGGCGCTAACGGTCCTCCGCTGGGTCCTCTATGCGGTGCTGACGCTGATCTTCCTGATCCCGTTCATCTGGATGATCTTCGGCAGCCTGCGCGCGGAGTCAGAAATATTCCAGTACCTCTATCCGCTGAGTTGGCACACCTTCTTTCCGATCCAGTGGACCTTGCAGCACTACCAGGACATTCTCGGCATTAGCCCGGAAGGGCAGCGGTTTGGACTGAACTTTGGCCGCAACCTGTTCAATTCAGCATTCGTATCGGTGGGTGTCGTTCTCTGTAGCCTGGTCTTCAACACCATGGGCGCTTATTTCTTCGCCCGCCTCAAGTTTCCAAAGAAGAATTGGCTGCTGGCCTTCGTGCTCGTCACCCTCTTCGTCCCATTCGAGGTGACGATGGTGCCCCTGTACATCGTCATCCGAAACCTGAATTTGCAGAACACCTACTGGGCGATGATCGTTCCCTGGTTCGCCAGCCCGTTCGTGATCTTCGCGCTGATTCAGTACTTTCGCGATATCCCGTACGAGCTCGATGAGGCCGCGCTACTCGACGGCGCCAGCCAGTTCCGCATCCTGCGCAGCATCATCGTCCCCTTGGCCATTCCCGGCCTCGTCACCATCTCGCTACTGGAGTTCCAGTTCATCTGGAACCTCTTCTACTGGCCACTGATCGCGGTGCAGGACAACAATCTCCAGGTCTTGCAGGTGGCCATCAGCGCCCAGACAACCCAGGACCAGACTTACTGGGGCCGTACCTTCGCCGGCTCGGCGCTGGCCTCGGTGCCCGTCATCCTCATCTTCCTGGCCCTGCAGCGGTACTACGTGCGTGGCGTCGCCGCGACCGGCATCAAGGGATGATGCTGAAGACAACCGATCGCTGCCGGTGTTGCACTCCCAGAAATGGCGTCCCCTTTCCCCGCGCGCATGTGGAGAGGGGGCCAGAAGGTGAGGGTTTTTCCGGAAGAGGACTCGCGCGAATTACCATGAAAGGACGGACGTGAACCAGGCGACCAAGAAGCGCGTGCTGATCGATACCGACCCTGGCGTTGATGACTCAATGGCCATCCTCCTCGCCCTGGCCTCGCCAGACATCGAGGTTGTGGGGTTGACCACGGTATTTGGCAACGTCGGCGTCGACATCACCACGCAGAACGCCCTGCGCCTTCTGGAACTTGCCGGGCGGACCGATATCCCCGTGGCCATGGGCGCCGGCAAGCCGCTCCTCCGGCCTTACCGGGGGCTCGGCTGGAGAGTCCACGGCCGCAACGGGCTGGGCGAAGTCGAGTTGCCGGAGCCACAGGCCCAGCCAGACCCCCGGCGAGCCGCGCAGTTCATCATTGACACGATCATGGAAAACCCGGGCGAAATCACCCTCGTGCCACTCGGGCCGCTGACCAACGTGGCCCTGGCGGTGGCGACCGAGCCGCGCATCGCCGAGAACGTCAAGGACGTTGTCCTCATGGGCGGCGCGGCGGCCGTGGCCGGCAATGCGTCACCAGTTGGCGAGGCGAATATCCACAACGATCCCGAGGCGGCAAACATCGTCTTTCACGCCGGATGGCCGATCACGATGATCGGCCTTGATGTGACGACAAAATCGGTCATGTCGCCGGAATATCTCGACGCACTGCGCGAAACCAACTATCCCTGGACCGACTTCATCCACCAGATCACCAACCACTATCTCGAGTTCTACCGGAGCGTCGGCATCACCGACGGCATGCCCGTGCACGACTCGTCGGCCATGGCCTATGTCATCGACCCCACGCTCTTCGTCACCAGACTGGTCTACACGGACGTCGACCACCAGAGCCCCCACCACAGTGGGCAGACCGTCGCGGACTGGCGCGGTCAACGGGAGATGACCCCGAACGTCAACATTGCTCTCGAGGTCGATAGCGATCGCTTCCTGGAGCTCTACCGGCAGCGCCTCGGACAGGTTGCCTCATGAGGCCGGCCGCCATCATCGACTGCGATCCAGGCCACGACGACGTGATGGCCATTCTGCTTGGCGCGCGCGTCCTCGACCTGCGCGGGTTGACCACGGTCTTCGGCAATGTCTCACTGGAGCAAACGACCCGCAACGCGCGCCAGACGGTCGAGTTCTCCAATTTGACCGGCATTCCCATCGCGGCCGGAACTGGCCGGCCACTGGTGCGCGAGGTCACGCATGCGCCCGAGGTTCATGGCGAAACCGGCCTCGACGGCCCAACGCTCGCCCCGCCCGCGGTCGCCCTGGCGGAAGAGCATGCCACCGATTTCATCATCAATCAGTCGACTGAACTGGGCGAGCTAACGCTCGTGCCCATCGGCCCGTTGACAAACATCGCGGCCGCCCTCTATCGCGATCCCACCCTGCCAGAGCGCGTCAGGGAAATCAGCCTGATGGGCGGCTCGCTGACGTTCGGCAATGCCACGCCCGCGGCGGAGTTCAACATCTGGTGCGATCCCGAGGCGGCGCATGTCGTCTTCACCAGCGGCATCCCGATCAAGATGGTCGGCCTCAATGTCACCCGTCAGGTCGCGGCCACGCCCGAGCGGCGCCAGCAGATCCGTTCCATGCGCACTCGCACCGCCGGCATCGTGGCCGACATGCTCGATTTCTACAGCGAGCGCCTGCGCGTTCTGTCGGGGCTGCCGGGCGGCTCGATGCACGACCCGCTGGCCGTGGCGGCTCTGGTCGATCCCGACGTGCTCCGCTTCGAGCCAATGCACGTCGCCATCGAGCTGCGCGGAACGCACACCTACGGCATGACGCTCTGCGACGCTCGCCACCTCCGCGCCGACAACCCCGCGGCCGGACGCGCGCGGGAGCCACGTGGAGAGCCACCGAACGCCGAGGTTGCGGTCGCGGTCAACGCTGACCGGTTCTGGGAGATGTTCCTGGACACTCTGGCTACCTATCCCTGAAGGGCGATCGTTCCGCTTCGCACCAGCTCGGGATTCGAGGAAGGGTACTCGTGTCGCTCATTCAGGCCGCACTTGGCAACGCCCCGGTCGATCTGTTGATCGAGAATGCGCGGCTTGCCAATGTCTTCACCGGGGAGATCTATCCGGCGGAGATTGCCGTGAGCGAGGGCTACGTCGTTGCCGTGGAAGCGCCCGGAGCGCTGCCAAGACGCACCGCGCGGGAAGTCCTGGATGGGGAGGGGCAGATCGCGGCGCCGGGTCTGGTCGACTGCCATCTTCACATCGAGAGTTCGCTCCTGACCCCAGCCCACTTCGCCGAGGCGGTTCTGCCACGGGGAACAACGGCCATCGCCGAGGATCCGCACGAGATTGCCAATGCCACGGGGCTGGCCGGCGTTCGGCATTACTGGGAAGCAAGCAAGGGGCTTCCGCTTCGCGTCTACTTCCTCGTCTCGACCTGCGTGCCGGCCGCCGAGGGCCTGGAAACGTGCCAGGGCGACATGGGCGCGGCCGACGTGGCCGACATGCTCGGATGGGAGAGGGTTCTGGGGCTGGCGGAAGTGATGGACGCGCGCGCGGTGATCGACGAAGCGCCGCGCATGAGCGCGATTCTGGCGGCTGGCCGCGAAGCCGGGGGCATCATCGAGGGTCACAACCCGATGCTTCGAGGCCGTGAGCTCAACGCCTACATTGTCGCGGGCATCGATAGCGACCACACGCTGATGTCGCCCGCTCTGCTTCTCGAAAAGCTTCGGCTGGGCGTCTTCGTCCAGCTTCAGGAGCGCTACCTCAGCGAGGAACTGATCGACCTTCTCCTTCGACTGCCGGAGATGCCGCGCTTCGGTCTCGTCACGGACGATGTCTCTCCAGACTACCTCGAGGAGTCTGGGCACCTCGACCAGGTGATCCGCCGTGCCATCGCGCTCGGTCTGCCGCCAATGACGGCGCTGCGCGCGGCAACCCTGGAGCCCGCGCGCCGCCTGCGTCTGCACGACCTGGGGGCCATTGCGCCCGGATACCGCGCGGACATCATCCTCATGGACGATTTCGAGCGCTGTTCCGTCTCAACGACCATTGCCGGCGGCCAGGTCGTGGCGCAGGCCGGAGAACCCCTGTGGCGCACTCCGGCCCACGATTCGCTCGATGCACTGCGCGGCTCGTTGGCCCTGCCGCCCGTGACGGCGGAAGAATTTCGCCTCGATCTCCCGGTCACCGAAGGGGCCGCCAGCCTCCGCGTAATCGTGTCCCACAGCCCCGGCACGACAACCAGCGCCGAAATCATGGAGGTCGCGTTGCGCGATGGCGATCCAGATCTCGGCAGCCACGATGATCTTTGCCTGATCGCCGTGCTGGCGCGAGGCGGCCGGCACCGGTTCGTAGGGCTGCTGCGCGGCCTCGGCTTGCGTCACGGCGCGGTCGCCACCTCGCACGCGCACGACAGCCACAACCTGACGGTCATTGGCCGCGACCGGGAGAGCATGGCAACCGCCGCCAACGCGGTCATCAGAGCCGAAGGGGGCATCGCGGTCGCCGTCGCCGATGCTGTGCGTACCCTATTGCCCCTGCCCCTCGCGGGCGTCGTTTCCGATCAGCCGCCCACCGTGGTCGCGGATCAATTCCGGGCTATACGCGAGGCGCTACGCCTGCTGGGCGTCGAGCACCCGCATCTCCTGATGCGTCTCTCAACCTATACGCTCGCCGTGAGCACCGGCCTGCGCATCACCGATCGCGGGCTCGTCAATGCGGTCGACCGCGCCCACGTCCCTCTCGTCGTGGGCGAGATGCAATCCGGCTTGGCGTGCTAGGCGATGGCTGTGCGGGACACGGGCAACAGCAGGCTCGACATTCTCGCGGTCGGCGGAGCCGCGCTCGATACCATCATCACGCTCGACCACCTGCCAGCCCACGACGAGAAGGTCATTGGCACGCTGGCAGGCTTTCTCCCTGGCGGCCCCGCGGGGAACTTCGCCTGCGCCGCCAGCCGGCTTGGCCTGCGCGCCGCGATTCTGGCGGAGGTCGGCGACGACGGGCCAGGCAGAACCATCATCGCCGACTTTGCGCGGCACGGCGTCGATACGTCGCTGATCCAGGTCATCGCGGGCGCGGTCTCCAACTTCACAATCGGCCTGATCGACCCGAGCGGCGAGAAAGCGATGGTCGTCGTTCCGATGCTGGCCGACAACTACCCGCTCGACGTTGCCGCCAACGCCCTGGCGCGTGCCCGGCTGCTCTTCGGCATGCCGCACGATCGGGAACGCTTCGGCAGGTTGGTCAACCTCGCCCATGCCAGCGGCGCCCAGGTCATGATTGATGTGGAAAGGACCATCCTCGATGGGGTGCCCAACATCGGGGCATTCCTGAGTGAGATCGATATCGTCTCGTTCAATGAGGAGAGCTTCATCGCCGCAACCGGCGAAGAGCCGTCGATTGCGGCCGCGCGGCGGCTGCTCGCATTCGGCCCGCGCGCGGTTATCGTCACACGCGGAGCAAGGGGAGCGCTGGCGGTGACCACGGCGGAAAGCGCCGAAGCTCTCGGGTATCGGGTTGCCGTGGTCGATACTACCGGGGCAAGCGATACCTTCAATGCCGCGATCGCCCGGGCGCTGCTGGCTGAAATGCCGCTTCGCGAGGGCTTGCGCTTTGCCAATGCCGCCGCCGCGATTTCGGTCACGGCGCTGGGACCGCGCGGCCACCTGCCTGACGAGGAGGAAGTCATCACCTTCATGCGTGCGTACGAATAGCGGACGGTCGTGGCGCAGCGTCGCCTGAGCTGAGGAAGAGGGAATTCCGTGTCGGAACAGATGGATCAGAACGCGGAGCACATCATCACGCAGGTCGAGAGCCTGCCCGGCATGATTCGGGACGAGTTCGAAACGCTCGACATGCGCGTGCGGCGGCTCCTGAATCACAACGAATTGCTGTCGGTCAAGCGCATCGTCATTACCGGCTGCGGCGATTCGCACATGGCCGGGCTCGCGACCGAGCTGGCCTTCGAGGAGGTCGCTGGCATCCCGGTCGAGCCGATGACCGCGATGCAGGAGGGCCGATACGGGGCGCCCTATTTCGACACGATGTTCCCGCGCAATCCGCTTGTCATCGGCATCTCGGTTTCCGGGACGGTCGCGCGGACGCGGGAGGCGATCGCGCTGGCGCGCAAGAATGGCGCTCTGACCGTGGCGATGACGGCAAACCCGGACGCCCCGCTCGCCGGGGCCGCTGAGATGGTTCTCGACTGCACCGTGCCGCCGTCGGTGCCCGCGCCGGGCATCCGCT
>CAYSXO010000127.1:0-11131 GCA_964434995.1 uncultured Sphaerobacteraceae bacterium | reverse complement strand
CCAGGCCGCGATCGTGAAGACCGGCCACCTTGCCTGTGCGATCGAGCTCTATTTCGGCACGAAGAGGGCCCCAGCAACGTTCGCGGCGGAGCCCTCCAGCCGTGAGGCGAGCGGCACGGGCAAGTTGAAGCAGCCATAACTCAAGCCCACGGTGAAGGAGAAGCCGCGGGGGCGCATCCACTACCGATGCGATCAGCTGGCAATAACTTCCTGGCGCAACTCCTGAACCACGCGTCGAACGATCTCCTCTTCCATGGCAATAAGCGTTGGCGTTCCATCGTGCACGCGCACCAGGGACAGATGCTCGAGCGATTCAGGGCCATCGCTGGCGGCCATCTCACGGAGTGCCTGCCACGCCGCGCGCTCTGACGAGAAACCTGTGAGCGCATTGCCGGAAATGAGGTCGAAAAGAACGTAGGAAGAGGTGCTCATGGTCTTTTCTCCCGGGCGCCGGGAATCCGAACCGCCACTGGATCAGCATACGCCAGGATCTGCTCTGGAGTCGCATAGATCGTGAAGTGGTGTTCGGCGAAGGTCTGCCTGAACTCCACGCTGCTGTTATCAGGTAGGACGATTCTGACGATATAGGAGCCATGACGAAAGCGATTCGCCTGCGCCATGGCGCAGGCGTGATCAAATCCATCATAGACTGAGATCCCCTCTTCAAATTCTCTTCGGTATTCCGGGAATCGTAGGCGCCGCCCCGTTGCCCCAATCGGCCTGAAGTCGTCCACCGTCGGTATTGCTCCAGGCACGATCCTGAAAAACTCTCGCACGCCTGCCAGCTACTCCGCTCTTCAGGATCACCAGGGTACGATTCGGGGCTGGGTGAGCGCCGAAGGCCACACGCCGGGAGGCGGTCGATTTCCCGCGGCCGTGCCTCTATTCGCCTAGTAGACCGTCACGGGCGTGCCCAGGGGCGCCCAGCCGTAAAGAAACTCGGCGACCGGCACGGGCAGGTTGATGCAGCCGTGGCTCATGCGCTGGCCGAAGTTGTTGTGCCAGTAAGCGCCATGCAGCGCTTCCGCATCGAGATTGACGTACATGACGAAGGGGACGTCGGCGACGCCGTAGGGAATGCTGCCCGGCGGCTCCTTGCCGCCATCGCCAACGACCCAGACGACGTTGCCCTCGGCGTCGGTTGCGCCGCGCATGTCCTCGAGCGGAACCTTGTAGCGAATGCGGAAGCGGCCCGTCTCGGTGTCGTTCGGGTCGAGGCCGGTGCTGACGTAGGTCTGCAGCACCAGGGTATCGCCTTCGTAGGCGCGCAGCGTCTGTTCGGCAATGCTGACTTCGATCCGCTTGGGACCGTAGCCGACCACCTCCCCGACGGGAGCGGGGTTGGCGACTTCCATGAAGAGCGCCTCATCATAGGAAGGAAGCCCCGCCGCGGGAACCGCGTCGGTGCTGATGCCAAAGCGCGCGGCGAGGCGCTCGCCGAGCGGAGCCAGGCGCACGCCGTCGGCGGTTTCGATGAGGAGCCCGCCATCGAACCACTGCGCGGGCTGGCCATCGACCGTGACGACCTCGGAGAGGGGGGAACCGAGATAGAAGTCCCCCTCGTGCTGCTGATACCACGCCAGGAACGCGCCGGAAATCGTGTGTCCGGCGGTGCTGTCGTAGATGCCGCCCGCGCTTAATGCGCTCGTGACTGCCGGATCGTCGGGCGCCAGCGGGCGCATCCCGGTGGCGCGGCTGCCGGCTGTCAGCCTCTTGCCGCCCGCGACCTTGCCGAATCCGCCTGAGCTCTCGTTGATCAGCAGGCGGCCGACTGGCATCGGCCGCACGAATGGCTCCACGGTCCAGACCATGAGCGGGAGGTACTGCAACATGCCGCGCTCGAAGATCTGGACATACTCGCCGTCCTCGGTGGCGAACGGCTCCGAGATGGGGAGGCCAAACATCGCCTCTTCGCCGGTGGCCCGCCAATAGTCGAGGAAGACGCCGCTCAGGGTGTGGCCGGTCTCGTCGATGTAAACGGAGAAGCTGGCCTGACCAAGCTCCGGCGGCAGCTCGGCGTTGCCGAGGTAGCTGATCGCGGCGAACTCAATCTCTTCGCCATTGGCCTGCGCCAGCGCGTCGTCCTGCGCCAGCGCTGCCGGCGCGGGCAGGAGCGCGGCCAGGAGCCCGCCCAGCATGAGCGCGCTCAGCGCAATGGCGACGCCACGCCGCCAGCGCGCGCGCGAACGGCGTTCCTTCCGGCAAGCCGCACGTCGTGTCTGCTCAGTCATCGTTGCCCCAACCCCAGCGACCGCATGGCATTCCCCAATGCCCGCGAGGATGTTTCTAGGATAGCAATGTGAAGACGATGAGGGAACCCACCCGGTGCGTCTACATACCTGGACTGAAGACGCCGTTGGATGCCAGGGCCCAGAGCGCGGCGACGACCATGCCGATGAAGAGGATCACCAGAAGCATGGTCTCCCACGGGGCGCGGGGGCGACGCTCCTCGCGCGCGCGCGCGCCAACAAGCGCGGCAGCCGGGGGCTCGGAGGCCGGGGCAGCGGCCGCCGGAGATGGCGACTCGACGCGCGGCGAGGCTGCCGGAGAACCGCTCCACCCGGTCCAGGGCGCGGGCGGAGGCGGAAGGGGCACAGCCGCCGGCGCGTCGGCGGCTCGCGCGGCGGCCCTGGCCGCGGCGAGAGCGCGCAGCCAGCGCGGAAAATCGTCGTCAGTCAGGAAGAGGCGCGGGTCGGTCTGGGCGGGCGGGGGCGCGGTTGGCGCTTCCACGGTCGCCGGAGCCGTTTCCGGCGCGTGCGCGGCGATGGATCCGGGCTCGGCCTCGCGAGCAAGCGGCTCGCGGAGCCAGGCGGGCATCGAGGCGCTCAGGCCGCCATCGGGCAGGGGGGGCAGCGGCGGCAGCTCGGCTGCCGCATCCCACTCATCGGTTTCGGCAAGGGGAGTGCCGCAAAGCACGCACACGGTGCGGCTGCTGTCGTTCCACGCCCCGCACCCCTGGCATTCGGTCACTGACCGCCCTCCACGAGGCGCCATCCGCTCTCGTCCCGTTCGCGAGCCGAGTATAGCCGCCGATCCCGATGATAATGATGGTGGGAAGTTTCGCCCTGGGGAGGGTGGAGTGGAGGAGGCAGCGCCGTGGACAATGCAAACCCGGAGCCTTCCTATAGTGCCTGGATGCGAGACGAGATGCGCCGGCGGGCGTGGCGCCAGGCCGATTTTGCGCGGGCGGTAGAAATCGACGTTTCGATGGTTTCACGCTGGTTGCAGGGGCGGCGGCCCGACCCGGCTTCGCTGGAGCGGGTCGCCGGGGCGCTTGGCGTCGATCTGGACGCCCTGTTGACGCTGGCTGGCCACCGGCCGCGCACCCCGCGCGATGACGATCCGCGGGTGGCCACGCTGGTGGCCAAGGTGCGGCAGGTGACCTGGACGCCGGAGCGCTTCCTGATCGTCGATGCGCTGCTGGACGACTTGCGCCATCGCTCGTCGCGCGTGCCGATCGAGCAGCAGCCGCTGCCGGGATTGGAGGGTGATGGGTGATGGGTGTCGGGCCGCTGGCTATTGGCTCTTGCCGTTTGGCTAATGGCTCCCGTCGTTCTCCCCATCACCCGTCACCCATCACCCATCACCCATCACCCTCGTCCACCCTCACAATGCTTGCTTCGGCGAAGAGCGGCGGCACGTCGAGGCCCAGGCGGGCGTAGGCTTCCGGGGGGACGCCAATGTCGGCCAGCGCCAGCTCGCCAATGAAGGCGCGGGCGGCGGGCGCGAGGAGGCCACGTTTGGGGAGGGCCAGGGTGAGGGTGGCGTCGGCGCAGATGCAGGGCTCGTACGGCTCGCCGCTGAGGCCATCAAGGCCGGAGGGGAGATCGATGGCGAGAATCGGCGCCGGATGCTCGTTGGCGGCGGTGATCAGGCGCGCGGCGGCGGCGCGTGGCGGCCCATCCAGGCTGAACCCGAGCAGCCCGTCGATGATCAGATCTGCCTCTGGCAGCGGGTCTGGTTCGGCAGGGGCGGCTGAGGAAGCGATTGGCAGGCCGAGGGCCGCGAGTGCCCTGGCCTGATGCGCGGCGGCCCCACGCAAGGCGTCGGCTGGATGGCTGAGCTGCACGGTCACCGCCGCGCCCCAGGCATGGAGCAGGCGGGCCGCCACCAGGGCATCGCCGCCATTGCCGCCGCTGCCCGCCAGAATCAGCACTCGCTTGCCGCGCGCGTCGCCCTGAAGAGGTTTCTGGCGCGCCCACGCGGCGACCGCCTGACCGGCCAGCTCCATCAACTGCAGCGCGTCGACCCCGATCTCGTCGATCATGATCCGATCGATCGTTGCCATCTGGGCCGGCGTGAGGGCCGGAACCGGTGAAACGGCCACGACAGCCCTCCTTCAGGCGGGGTCGGACGTGAAACGGGCTGTGACTTCCGGGCGTTGCAAATGCAAGGGCATCTCCACGAGTCGTGTTGCACGGAAACAGGACGGATGCATGCCTGATCCACGGTTGACACCGGGTGGATCCGATGATAGCGTGACCTGGGGACGCCCGAGGCGCAGCCATCCGGGTCTAGTCCGGTATGGTTCCGTGAGTTGCCCGCGGCCACGGGCAGCCTGGGGCGTAGCAGGGAGGGCAATAGAGAGAATGAACATTCGTAGCCGCGTGCGTGGCATCCTGGCGGTGGTCGTGCCAGCGGCGGGCTTGGCTCTGGCACTCATGGGTGTCGCCCCAGTAGAGCAAGCGTTCGCGCAGCAGAATCAGGCTGGCACGATCAGCATCGGCGGCAGCATCGCCGATACGGTCGCCGGGGCGGTGGCGGGCATTTCGTCATCGTCAGACGCGAGCGGTGGGGTTCAGTCGACGCACAGCGAAATGTCCTTCGGGGAGCAGGAAGGCCTGGCCATCTCCGACGCCAGCGGCGGCAACACCAACATTTCGGCGACGAATAAATAGGTCTGCCAGGCCCCGGGGCTGGTGCGGCTCATGCCGCCGAGCGGGGCCGAAGAACGTAGAATATGCACTCTCGCTGCCTTGAACGGCCACGCCCCGGGAGGCGGAGGCAGCGCCAGTTGGATGCACGCTGGCTGGAGCAATGCGCCACCGGAATCCGCAAGCGATCCGGAGGCAGAGAGGGAGGGAAAGAGCGATCATGAATTACCGACGTATCATGGGACTGTTCGGTGGCGCGGCGGCGGGAGCGGCTGTCGTTGGCGCGGAAGTCGCCCAGGCGCAGGAGAACAGCGGCGGCACCGTCAATCTCGGCGGGAGCATCGCCGACTCGGTGACCGGCTCGGTCTCCAGCATCGCGACCAACAGTGGCGGCACGGCGACTGGCGGCACGCAGGTCCAGCACAACGAGATCAATCTCGGCGAGCAGGAAGGCCTGGCCATCTCGGACGCCAGCGGCGGCAACAACAACATCTCATTCGTCAGCTAGGCTGATACGGTACACTGAGGGGGAAGCCCCGCATTTGGGTTTGCGGTCAACGTTTGGCTCTCGGGAGGGGCAGGAGGTTCTTTCTCGCCGCCCATGGTTAGGCGGCAAACTGGACTGGCAGAGCAATCCGACGGGAGACGATCAGGGCGGCGCGTGGTTGCCGAGAAACGCAAGGCGTTGAGCGATCCGCGAGAACCTGATATTCTCTGCACCGCCAGTGTGGTTTGCGCGCGATGGGCGGTCATGCGAACTGACTGAACCGAGCGGGCGCCGGCGCACCGGAATTCGAATCCGCAAGGGTTCGGAGCACAACGTGGAAGGGCTCCGAGGGGGGCCGATAGGGAGGGCGACAGGAAATGCAGTACATCGACACCGCTTCCGCTGGTAACGGCGGCGTTGCGACCGCTTCCGCCAACGGCGGCGCGGTTGCCATCGGCGACGTCAACAGCGGCGGCAACGCTGGGAGCGCCATCGGCGTCGGCGACACGGTCGGCACCGTTGCGGTCGACGGCGGCGCGTCCGCCAACAGCACCTCGCTGAGCGTTTCGGCGAACGGCGGCACCGGCATCGCCGATGCTTCCGGCGGCAGCTACAACCTCGCGTTCGTCAGCTAGAGCGCGCCCGGGGTTTCCCCGGTCGATCTCGAGCAACAACATCCGGGGAGAGCGGAACTCCGCTCTCCCCGGATGTTTTGTTGTGGGCGCCGGGGTGACAGGGTGTTTGGTGCTTTGTTCTGCCCGACACCCAACCCCCCCATTGACCATCTGCCAGTAGAAGAGTACGATGCCCGCATGGTGGACCGGCAAGAGAAATCTGTTCGTGGCGTGAACGATGTGCGCGGCACGCGATTGCCAGCAGGTGAGAGCGAAACCGTACAGTCGGTTGATCGCGCGCTGGCCATCGTCGAATTGCTTCTGCGCAGCGGCGAGCCGCGCTCGGTGCGAGAGGTGGCCCTCGGCACCGGCATCAACCGGACCACCGCGCATCGCCTGCTCGCCTCCGTGCACCGGCGCGGCTGGGTCGAGCGCGTGGCGGCGGGGTACCGCCCGAGCCCGCGGTTTCTGGCGCTGGTTCGCGCCTCGCTCGATGGGCGCGACTTCATTGACGAGGTGCGGCCGACGATGGAGCGGCTCTCGCTCCTCTCCCGCGAGACGGTCCATCTCGGGGTGCTCGACAACCACGAGGTGCTCCATATCGAGAAGGTTGATAGCCCTGAAATCGTCGGGGTTTCGTCGCGCGTGGGCACCCGCGCCGTGCCGCACCTCACCGGGCTGGGCAAGGCGATGCTGGCGGCTGGCTCCGACGAGGATCTGGAGACCTACATCGCGCAGGCGCGCAAGCGCCCCGATCCGTACACGCTCGGTGACCTCGCGGCATTGCGCGACGAGATCGCGCTGGCCCGCCAGCGGGGTTACAGCATTGATGACGGCGAATCATCGCCGGGCGTACGCTGCCTGGCGGTGGCCGTGCGCGGCGTGGATGACCGGCCGCTCTTCGCCATCAGCCTGACAGGGCCTTCCGGCCGGTTCACCCCGGAGCGGCTGGAGGCCTGCGTGCCGGAAATGCTTGCCGTGGCGCGTGCCCTCAGCGCCCAGTATGGCGGCGAGACGGAGCCAGACGAACCCGAAGCGCACTCAGACCAGGAATAGGACAAGGGGAGATGATGATCGAGCAGACGGTTCCCGAAACAGCGCGCGTGATGGTCGACTTCACGCAGATGAAGTCGTTTGGGCAGGATCCGCTGATCCTGGAGCGCGGTGAGGGCATCCGGGTGACCGATGTCTTTGGGAAGACGTACATCGATGGTCTCTCCGGGGTCTTCACGGTCAATATCGGCCATGGGGTGCAGGAGATCGTCGATGTCGCCGCGGAGCAGGGGAGCAAGATCTCCTTTACCGCGCCGACGATGGCCACCAATCCTCCGGCGCTGAAGCTGGCCGAATTGCTGATCGAGATCACCCCGCCGCACTACACGACCGTGAAGTTCTTCAGCGGCGGTTCCGAGGCGACCGAGGCGGCGATCAAGCTGGCTCGGCAGTACTGGATGCAGGCGGGACATCCGCGCAAGTACAAGGTCATCTCGCGCTATCGCTCCTACCATGGCGGCACCGGCAACGCGATGGCGGCCTCGGCGCAGACCGCCTGGAAATGGAAGTTTGAGCCCTTTGCCCCGGGTTTCATCCACGTGACCCCGCCCGCGCGGCCCGGCTGCGCGGCCTGCCGCCGCGCCGACGGCTGCACCCTGGCCTGCGTCGACCTGATCGAACAGGCGATTGTCGAGGAGCATGAGGAGACGGTAGCGGCGGTGATCGCCGAGCCGGTCATGCTCTCGGCGGGGGTGCATGTGCCGCACCCGGAGTATTTCCCACGCCTGCGCGAGCTGTGCGACCGCCACAACGTTCTGCTGATCTACGACGAGATCATCACCGGTTTCGGGCGTACCGGCCGCCTCTTCGGAGCAGAGCGCGTTGGCGCCTGGCCAGACATCCTCAGCTGCGGCAAGGGGATCAGTGGCGGCTACGCGCCCCTCTCCGCGATCCTCATTGCCGACCGCGTCGCCGAGGCGTTCTGGGGGGAGCCGGAGGCGGGAGTGCAGTTCTGGGCCGGGCACACCTTTGGCGGCAACCCGGTCGCCTGCGCGGTGGGCGAGGCGGTGGTGCGCTACATGCTCGACCACGACCTGGTTGGCAACGCGGAGCGCGTCGGGAACTACCTGGCGGAGCGCCTCAACGATCTGGCCGAGCGGCTGCCGGCGGTGAGCGAGGTGCGCGGCGTCGGCATGCTGCGCGGCGTGGCCTTCACCGCGCCGATTGGACATCAGGTCTATGATGCGGCGCGGCGATTAGGCCTGTTGACGCGGCCGGGCGGGGATTGGGTGGGAATCGCCCCGCCGCTCTGCACCACGCGCGACGAAGCCGACGAGATCGCGGCCATCCTGGAGGAGGCCATCGCGGACGTCACGTCGTGAGCCGCACCCGGCGAGCCAGCAGCCAGGAGCCAGGAACCAACAGTCGATAGCCATCGGAGAGGAGGCGCTGGGAAGGTCACCCGGAACGCGTGGGTTGTCGCACGTTGATGCCGCGGACATTGGGGTCACGCGGAGGGCCGCCGCGCCGAAGCGGCGCGCGGCATTCGAGAGAGGCCACGACCGATGATCGACAGCACCCTTTCACGGCGCAAGGCATTGCAAATCGGCGCGGCCGCGGCCGGGCTGACCCTCCTGCCGGGCACGCGGCGCGTGGCCGCGCAGGAGAAGACGATCACCTACTGGAACATTCAGGGCATCTACGACGTCGAGGATCCGAACGACAAGACCAAGAAGCCGGAAGACTTCTACATCTATCAGGCGATTGCCCGCTACCAGGAGGCCAATCCGGGCATCACGGTCGAGATGGAGTCGCTGCCCGGCGACACCAGCTCGTTCACCAAATACCGCACCGCCAGCGTGGCGCAGAACGGGCCGGACATCATGGGCGTCTGGTCTGGGTCCTATATGCTCGCGTTGAAGGATTTCCTCGAGCCGATCGCGCCATTCTTTACGGCAGAGGAGCGCTCCCGGATTCTCGGCTGGGATGCCGTCTCGGCCGATTTCAACGCGGAGTCCGAGCAGTTCTATGGCGTTCCAGCCAGCTCCGATGGAACCACCTGCATCTTCTACAACCGGGAACTGCTCGAAAAGGCGAACGTTGATCCGGAGGGGGACTGGAGAACGAGTTTCGATGCGTTTGTCGGCGCGCTCGAGGCCATGAAGGCGAGCGGCGTGACGCCAATGGCGCTCGACGAGTTTGCCATCATCTGGCAGATCCTCTCCTGGTGGCAGGCGCAGGAGCTCGGCGGCGCCGCCGTGGTGGGAGAGTTGGTCTCCGGGCAGCGCAACTTCAGTGATGCGCCAATGCCGGGGATCGTGGCGAACTGGCAGAAGCTCGCCGCGTACACCGTGCCTGGCGCCGAGACGACGCCGGGTGACTCTGCCTTCCGCCTGATGTTGCCGGGCGACGTGGCGATGACGACTGGCGGATTCTGGGTGATCACCAGCGTGCAGGAGGCGCTGGGTGACAAGCTGGGCATGATCAAGATGCCGAACTACAGCCCGGAGGCGCCAATTCAGGATGGCGGCATCGGTGGCGTGGGCAATGCCTTCGTCGTCTCCAATTACTCTCAGGTGAAGGAGGAAGCGATCGCCTTCATCAAGTTTCTGATGAGCAAGGAGGAGCAGACGCTCAAGGCGAAGTCGGGAGAGGGCCGGCTGCTGAATGTCACCGACGTCGATACCGCCGAGTACTACGATCCGCTGAAGCAGATGCAGCAGGAATGGGGCGCTGAGCCAAGCACGGTCTTCTGGCTGGACAACCTCTATCCAACAGAGCTGGCAACGGAGATCAAGGCGCAATCGCAACTGGCCTGGACCGGGCAGATCAGCGCCGAGGAGTTCCTGGCGAAAGCGGACGCCAAACGGGATGAGCTCCTGGGCTCGTAAGATGGCGCGCGCTCACATCGAGCCAGGCACATCGCGGAGCGACACGAAACCGATGGCCGCGCGGCAATTGCCTGCCGCGCGGCGCGGCGGGCTCACCTTGAAGCGCCGCGAGAACCTGATTGCCTATGCCTCGCTGATCCCCGCTTTTCTCCTGGTAGCCACGGTGATCTGGTATCCGGTGGCGCGCACCTTCTACCAGAGCTTCACCGACTGGAACGGGGCGGTTTCGACCTGGGTCGGGTGGGACAACTACCAGCGGATCGTCACCAATGGCGAGCTGTGGTTGCTGCTGCGCAATAACCTGATCTTCGTGTTTGCCGTGCCGGGGATTCTGCTCCTCTCGCTGGTGGTGACGGTCCTCCTCTTCGAAGAAGTGCCGGGTTGGCGCTTCTTCCGCTCGGTCTACTATCTGCCGACCATCCTCTCGGCGGCGGTTGTCGGCACCTTGATGCGCATCATGTTCTCGGCGCAGGGGGCCGCGAACGACGTCCTCGGCCGGGCTGGTCTGGAGCGGCTGCAGCATGACTGGCTCGGCGCGGCGCCGACCGCGTTCATGGTGCTCATCTTTGCCTTCTACTGGCAGACGCTGGGACAGGGGGTGCTTATCTTCCTGGCGGGGATGGCAGCGATCCCTGGCGACCTCCTGGAAGCGGCCCGCCTGGATGGCGCGGGCTGGTGGAACCGGCTGACGCGGATCATCGTCCCGCTGTTGACGCCAACGATCGCCTACTTCGTGCTGACCAACGTGATCTGGATCTTCGTCGGCCTTTTCGCGCTCGTCTTCACCGTGACCAAAGGCGGCCCCGGCTATGCGACGACGCCGTTCGATCTCATGATCTACCGCAAGGCATTCGAGGCTGGTGAAATGGGATACGCTTCGGCGCTCTCGGTCATCCTCTTTCTCATCGTGCTGGCTATCTCGGTCTTCCAGTTGCGGACCTTCGACCGCCTGACGACAGATGTCTGAACCGTTGGCAATAGCGGCCATGCCCAGACCGGGACAGTCGTTGCGGCAACGTGCGCTCTCGCGGGTGACCCGCTGGGGCATCGTGCTCGTCCTGTCGCTGATCGCGGCTATTGCGATCTATCCCATTGCTTTTATGGGGCTGAGCAGCTTCAAGACGTCGTTCGAGTACCTTGCAGATCCGATCGGCTGGCCAAGCGGATTCTCGTACATCGACAACTTCGTGGCGGTCTACTACCGGTTCGATTTACCGAGGCTCTTCCTCAACACCGTCTGGTACATCCTGCTCGCCACCGCGATCACGCTTG
>CAYSXO010000126.1:0-11194 GCA_964434995.1 uncultured Sphaerobacteraceae bacterium | reverse complement strand
CCAACTGGTTTCCCCGGTGGAAGGCAACTGAACCAGATGGCGGCGCAACCGTGGCCAGGGCGATTGATGGGTCCATCAATCTGACGACTTTGAGCCCAATCAGCTCCGTGAGCTTGACGTATGCGCTTACTGCCACTGATTGGATCGGGCGGCTGCTGGCCATCGCTGGAATCCTCGGGATCGTTGTCCCACTCAGGAACGCGAGAACTCCGAGAGTTGATGGTCATCACTGGTATGCTCAGCCGGGAGAAGAGGTGACCAGAGCAATGAAGAGTGATGGAATGCAATGAGAAATAGAGCTGAATGAATTTTCAGAATGCGCGGTCAGCGCGGCTACCTGGTGGTGACCTGGTAAGCGCGCTCTTTGACCGAGAGGTCATGTCCTTCGCCGATCGCGGGTTGGCCAGCAACCTCGTTGGGGACCGCTGGGCTGATCTGGCGGCGAATTACGCCGCGGCGTGGGCAGACGGCAGCCGTACGATTCGGGGAGAAAGCGGAGATTCGCTTCCCGTCGTTCGTGTGGACCGGCTCGATGCTATGCCGCGTATTGCCTCGCTGGCATCCCGCCGTGGTCTGCAGAATCCGGACCTGTTGCTCGTTGGGCGCTTCGACGGCCGTAGCGCGGTGCAGGCCGCGGACGCGAAGTTCTCAATAGAAACCGCGCGTTCAAAACAGGTGAGTCCTGAAGTTGTTGCTGGACTCATCGGGCTGCGCGAGCACCTTCCGGAGTTGCTTCCCGAATTGGACGGCAGTTTCCACATCGAGCCGGGGATTTTTCTCTCGCCGGACTATCCGCTAACGCATCTCATGCTGGAACAGGACCGCCGCGTCAGACGCGGCATCTTGCGGTCGACGGTTCGACCGCATGAAGTCGTCCTCGTGCCAGTGGACCCGAAGACATTCTGGGACGGTGTTGAAGGAGCGTCCGTCATTGCTCCATTGGCCGAAGTCGACGCGATCTCCCCGGCACCGGAAGCAAGTCTCCTTTCGGGGCTTTACTACTTCCGCCTGGCGCGGGCTGTCGCGGGTTTCTGGCTCGATGCGACAAAGCCGCTGCTTCTCTGCAACGACACACCCCGCCTCGATGAACGCGCGCTACGATCCGAAGCTGTTTCGCGTGCTGGCAATGCCAGCTCGGCAATCGCGCTGATCCGAGCTTGGGACGCGGACGTTGAATCGATCCGCAATCAACGCGCCGCCGTGGAACAGGTGGCGGGTCTACCGATTCCTGGCCGCGAGTTGAGGTCCATGGCCAATCGCATCGCCGAGCGTGCTGGCGCGGAGCCGCCGTCCGCGAACCAGGTTCGCCGGCGGCTCGGCGCATGGTATCGGGGCGAACTGCGCGACAGGGTCGGGCCGATCTCTCCCCCAGTCGAGAATCTGGGGAGCGTGCTCAAGCTCGTCGCGGCAGCGGGCCGGGACGTCGCGCCGCGGGTGGAAGCGGAGTTCGAGCGAATCGTCCTTGAACTCATCCAGGATGCGGAAGCAAGTGAGACCAACACAGACTTCGCGGGGATTGGTCGTCCAGAGGCTGATCGGATCTCAGAGCTTCCGGAGCTCCGGTGACGTGGCCGCGAGCACCGCGACAAGGAGCGTCGAGATCACGGCTCCGGCGGCAACTGAGATCGGCGTGTTCAGGCGGTCAGCCACGAGGCCCATGGGCAATGCCCCAATTGGCATCAGGCCCCAGGTCAGCATGTAGGCGCCCATCACGCGGCCCCTGATGCCATCATCGATGTCGCGCTGGACGAGGACGTTGTTGCCGCTCATGAAGGCGGCGCCGAGCAGGCTTCCGGTGAAGAGCAGCGGGAAGGTCAGCCAGAGGGTTCGCGATGCGGCGACACCAACGATGACGAAACCATAGACGAGCGACATCCCAATGAGCATCCGCCCAGCGCCCTCCAGGCGCTTTGCAGATGCCACCACAAGTGAGCCGACGACCGCTCCACATCCCGAAACGGCCATCATCAAAGCCAGGCCCTGAGCGCCAATGTTGAAAATATCCCTGGCGAAGACGTTGAGAAACCCGATGTAGGGGAATACGAAGAACATCGGAATGGCGACAAGAAGAAAAAGGCCCCTGAGATCTGGCCGGGAGGTCAACAATCGAATTCCGGCGAACATGTCCTTACTCGCGGTCGCGCGGGCCGATCGAGGAGGCAGTGCGATGCGAAAGACCAGGACAAATGAGAGGGCAATCGCAGCGGCTTGAACCAGAAAGGTGGGACCTACACCCGCGACGCCAATGACTATGCCGGCGATTGACGGGCCGACGACCCTCGTCATGTTCTGACCGGCGCTCATCAGGCCGATTGCGTTTGTCAGCGCCTCTCTCGGCACGAGAGAGGGGACGATGGACTGCTGGGTTGGCGAGAGGATAGCCTGCAACGATCCATTCAGCCCAGCGGCCGCGACCAGATGCCAAGGCCGGACAAATCCAGAAATAATGTCGATGGCAAGCGCCACCGCCAGAATGCACGCCAGGAACTGGCAAGCGAGCATGAGCCTTCGGCGGTCGTGCCGGTCGATCAATGCTCCCCCAAATGGCGCGATGGCAATGAACGGAACGCCGCTGGCGAAGGTTACGATGCCGACGAAGCCAGGTGAATTGGTCATCACGATCGCGAGCCAGCCCAGGGCAACCTGCTGCATCCACTGCCCGACCGAGGAGGAGAGAGCCGCAAGCCAGAGAGAGCGAAAAATGGGATGAAGCGAGAGCGCTTCCCAGAATCGTCCATGAACAGGAGGATTCTCAGGGTCGCCTTGCAGGCCGCGTTTCATTGCCGCGTGCGCTGAAGTTGAATGGCGAAGTGTCAACCGCTACTCCAGATCGCGGCCGGGATGTGACGAATGGCGGCGTCGCGCAGGCCGGACGGACTATAGCACCGCCGCAAGTGCCCGATTTGCGGATGTCCAATCAGGAAGATGCTCTATCCTTCCCGTTTGCCGCTATCGGCGGCTTTGGGAACGGTGCCAGTGCTCCGGGAGGGTGTTTAACGGGTGAAGGGACTTGTCCTTGCTGGCGGCAAGGGTTCTCGGCTACGCCCTCTGACGGCGACTGGCGCCAAACAGCTTGTTCCTGTCGCGAACAAGCCGGTCCTTTTCTACGCGTTGGATCAACTCGTGGAAGCGGGCATAACCGACATCGGAATCATTACCGGGGACACGGCAGCGCAGGTCATCGAGGCGGTTGGAGACGGATCGGCATTCGGCGCTCATGTGACATATCTGCCACAGGCGCAGCCACTCGGTCTCGCGCATGCCATTATCACCGCGAGGGATTGGCTTGGGGATGCGCCATTCTGCATGTTCCTGGGGGACAATTTCCTGAAAGGGGGCATTGCTCCCTATGCTCAGCGTTTCCGCGAGCAGCCCGCATCCGCGCAGATTCTGCTTCGGCAGGTCGAGGATCCTTCGTCCCTCGGCGTTGCCGTGCTCGATGAAGAAGGCCGCGTCACCCGGCTGGTCGAGAAACCAAGAGAGCCAATCTCGGATCTCGCGGTGATCGGGGTCTATTTCTTCAGCGCGGACGTTCACGAAGTCACTCCCTGGCTCACTCCCTCGGCTCGTGGCGAGCTGGAGATCACCGATGCCATCCAGGGACTGATCGATGCTGGCCGGGACGTGCGGGCCCAAACGATCGCCGATGACTGGATCGATACCGGCAAGAAAGACGACATGCTGGAGGCCAACCGATTGGTCCTCGGCACGCTGCAGCGGCGGATTGACGGCCAGGTCGATGCCGTCTCCACAATCATTGGCCCGGTCGTCATTGAGGATGGAGCCACGATCCTGGAAAGCACCGTTCGCGGACCGGCGGTAATTGGCGCAAATACCCTGCTCCGAGATGCCTATGTTGGCCCATTCTCCGCGATCGGACCCGACTGCCAGCTCATTAGCTGCGAAATCGAGCATTCGATCGTCCTGGCTGGCAGCGTCATACGGTACGTCGATCAACGGATCGCGGATTCGCTAATCGGCCGTGAGGTCGTCGTCGAGCGCTCGCCCCTCCGGCCTCAGGCAATTCGCCTCCTCCTCGGGGATCACTCGCGTGTCGATGTCGTCTGAGCCGCACCAGATCCTGCTCGGTCACCGCGTGCTTGTGACTGGAGCTGCTGGACAACTTGGCCGCTATGTCGTTCCCGCGGCGCGGGCCCAGGGCGCCGTGGTGATCGCGGCAGGACGCCGGATCGTTGACGGAGTCGACGCCGCTGCCGATCTCTCCGTTCCAGCCGAGGCGCACCATCTGGTCAGCGAAGCGCGGCCAGACGTCATCATCCACGCCGCGGCTTGCACCGACGTTGACGGCATCGAGCGTGATCCCGCACGCGGGGAGCGTGAAAACAGCCACGCAACACGGAACATTGCCGATGCAGCGCGGAGCCAGGGTGCGTACCTCGTCGCCGTGAGCACGGATATGGTCTTCCCTGGGGATGGTGGGGCGCCATATGTCGAGAATGCGCTCCCTTCGCCAATCTCCGCGTATGGAGCATCAAAACTCGCGGCTGAAGAGGCAGTCCTGAACGCGGACGTGAGGTTTGGCGTCGCTCGCACCGCCTGGCTGTATGGCGGAAGAGGGAAGCACTTTCCGCGAACGGTCATGACGGTGCTGAGGGCCCGTGGCGAAATTGAAGTCGTTGATGATGAGGTCGGCTGTCCGACCTTTGCTGGCGATCTTGCGGAGGCGCTGGTCGTGCTTGCTTCACGTCGCGGGCCGGGCGTTTTTCACCTGACCAACGTTGGACATGCCAGCCGGTTTGACTTCGCACGAGAGACGGCGCGCCAGGGCGGCTTTGATCCCGCCCAGGTCCATCCAGTTTCAACTCATGCGTTTCTGGAAAAATACCCGTTGCCGGCCAGACGCCCGGCAAATAGTGTTCTCGCCAATCATCGCGCGGCTGACCTCGGCATCGTGCTACCCGAGTGGCAAGCATCCCTGGCCCGATACGCGCCGTACTTATCGCGCGAGCTCACCGAGGTGACCTCGTAGATCCGGAAAGGAGTGCCCGTGCGTGTCATCGTAACCGGGGCAGCTGGCTTCATCGGCTCAACGTACGTCCGCCATGTGCTCGACAACCATCCCAGGGACGAGGTCGTCGCCCTCGATCGCCTGACCTATGCCGGAAATCTGGCCAACCTGACCGAACTCCGCGTCGACCCGAGATTTCGCTTTGTGCAAGGGGATATCGCTGACCGGGAGCTGGTAGGAGAGCTAGCGCGCTCGGCCGACGCAATTGTCAACTTTGCGGCGGAATCACACGTCGATCGATCGCTCCTCGATCCTGAGGCGTTCGCGAGGTCCAATGTGCTCGGCGTCATGACGCTGCTTGAGGCGGCCCGGGGTAAGGGGCTGCGGATGCTGCAGGTCAGCACGGATGAGGTTTACGGGCACGTTCCCGAAGGCTTCGCGGCCACCGAGGATCATCCCTTGCGGCCTCGATCCCCGTACTCTGCCGCGAAAGCAGGCGGGGACCTGATGTGCATGGCATATGCCACGTCGTATGGGACCGACGTGGTGTTGACGCGGGGCGCCAACACCATCGGCCCGCGGCAGTACCCTGAAAAGCTCGTGCCGCTCTTTGTCACCAACGCGCTGCTCGACCTTCCGCTTCCAGTCTATGGTGATGGCCGGCAAGTCCGGAACTGGCTGCATGCCGAAGATCATGCCGCGGCCATCGACCTGGTCTTGCGACAGGGCCGGAGCGGCCAGGCCTACAATGTTGGCGCCGATAACGAACGCGAGAACCTCGACGTCATTCACGCCATTCTGGAGCGAATCGAAAAGCCGCGATCGTTGATTCGTCACGTTGAAGATCGGCCCGGTCATGACCGGCGCTACGGTCTCAATACGACGAGGATCCAGGAAGAATTGGGCTGGCAACCTACCCGCGACGGCTCCGCGACACTCAACGACACGGTCGACTGGTATGTCGCGCATCCGGCATGGTGGCGCGAGATTCGGGAACAGGACCCGCGGTTCCGCGAGTTCTATGAGCGCCAGTATGCGCATCGTCTGACAGACGCTCCGCCGGATGCGGCATTGGTCTAGTGCCGCGCACCCCGCCGCTTCCTCCCTAACGACAAGCCCCGGACGCGGCGGTATACTCCGCCTCACGAGAGATGCCAGTCTCACGGCCGGTGGGACATTCTGTTCGGGGAGCTCAAGGAACCTTTTCAGATTCCTTGGTGGTTCTCTGGCCGAGATGCGTTGGCGAATGGGTGCGCCTGCCAGGCGGTGCCGCCATGGCAGCTAGCAAGTGGAGGAGCGCAGAGATGGCGGTTGCGGCGCCAAGCCGGGTCAGTGTCCGGATGAAAGTCAATGGTGTCGAGTACGCGGCCGAGGTAGAGCCGCGTCTGCTCCTCGTCAGTTTCCTGCGAGACAATCTTGGCCTGACTGGAACGCACGTCGGGTGCGACACGAGCCAGTGCGGAGCCTGCACCATCCACCTGAATGGGTTGCCGGTCAAGAGTTGCACCCTGTTGACGGTCCAGGCCGATGGTTGTGACCTGACCACAATCGAGGGCGTGGCCGCGAACGGTGAATACAGCGATGTCCAGATGGGCTTCTGGGAGATGCATGGCCTCCAGTGCGGCTACTGCACTCCAGGCATGATCATGGCCGCTAGCGCGTTCCTCGATCGGAATCCGAACCCGACCGAGGGCGAGATCCGCCATGCGCTCGAGGGAAATCTCTGCCGCTGCACGGGCTATCAGAACATCGTCAAGGCCGTTCAATACGCGGCGCAGCAACGAAGCGGCGGCGCGATGGAGGCCGGTTCGGGAACGAGACTTTCCTTCGCGCACGAATCGGACGTCGAGCATGCGCCGGAAAACGTGCAGGACTGGGGCGATCAGGTCGCGGGTCAGGAGAATTAGCGCCGAGAACTGCATTCCCGCTGAACGACGCAGCGGTCAGGGGCGAATGACTGACCGCGAGACAACGCGGAAGTTGTAGGGCGCACCGCCTACCGCGTCACTGGGGGAGAAGTGATGGCAGCTACACTCGAGGTGACCGAGAACTTCGTCGGCAAGCCAATTCGACGCCGGGAAGACCCCAAGCTGATGACCGGCGACGGGAGTTTTCTTGACGATGTCCGGTTGCCGGGCATGTCGTACGCCGCGGTGCTCCGGTCGCCACTGGCGCACGCGAAGATCGCGTCGATTGACGTCCGCCGCGCCCGGGCCATGCCTGGAGTCATTGGCGTCTTCACGGGCGAGGATCTGGCCGACGTCAACCCGCTTCCTTGCGCATGGCAAGCGGCAGGGGTCGACAACTTTGTCAATACCCCGCGGTTGCTGGCCCTGGGCGGCGTGCGCCAGGTAGGCGATCCGGTCGCTGTCGTCGTCGCCGAGAGCATTTACCAGGCGAACGACGCGCTGGAAGCAATTGATGTTGATTACGAAGAACTTGGGGTTGTCACCGACGCGCGCGAGGCGATCAGGGATGGCGCTCCGCAACTGCACGAAAATGCCGCCAACAATGTTGTCATGCATTGGACGTGCGGCGTAGACGCGGACACGGTGGACAAGGCGTTGTCAGAGGCCGAGGTTCGGATTAGCCAATCCATTCATAATCAGCGCCTGATTCCAACGGCGATGGAGCCACGAGGATCCATCGGCTACTACGACCCCGGAACTGACGAATATACGCTCTGGGCGACGTCGCAGGCGCCGCATGTGCACAAGCTGGTCATTGCGGCATTTGTGCTTGGTATTCCCGAGCAGAAGATTCGTGTCATTGCGCCCGACGTTGGCGGCGGTTTCGGCTCAAAGATCTTCGTCTATTTCGACATGCCGCTCATGCTCTGGCTTTCCAGGCAGGTTGGGCGGCCAGTGAAATTCTTCGAAGACCGAACCGAGAATTTTCTCCACACGACCCATGGCCGCGACCACCACACGGACATCGAGATCGGGGCCAACAAGGATGGAACGATCACGGCGCTGAAGGTCACAACGCTGGCGAACCTCGGTGCATATCTCTCCACCGTCGCTCCGGGCATCCCCACGACGCTCTATGGCCGCATGGTCGCGGGCTGCTACAAGATTCCGATTATTCACGTTGACGTACGCGGCGTCTATACGAACACGGCAATGGTCGATGCCTATCGGGGCGCCGGCCGCCCGGAAGCGACGTTCGTGATCGAGCGAGTCTGCGACCTCGTCGCGGACGCGACCGGCGTTGATCCGGGAGAGGTCAGGCGTCGGAACTTCATCCAGCCACAAGACTTCCCCTATGACACCGGTATCGGCATGTTGCCGTATGACAGCGGCAACTACGAGCCCGCGCTCGACAAGGCACTCGAGCAGGTGGGGTACGCTGCCTTGCTTGCCGAACAAGCGGAGCGCAGGGCCAGTGGATCGAACAAGCTGCTCGGCATTGGCATTTCATCGTATGTCGAAGTCTGTGGCATTGCCCCGTCCAAATGGATTGGCCTCGGGGGAGAGGGCTGGGGCGCCGGGCTCTATGAAAGTGGGGCCGTTCGAGTCTACCTGACTGGCAAGGTCACGGTGACGACCGGCTCGCTGCCCCACGGACAGGGCCACGAAACGACGTTCGCCCAGCTCGTTGCCGACAAGCTGGGCATTCCCTACGACGACATCGAGGTCGAGCACTCGGACACCCGTGGCACGCCGTTCGGCTTTGGGACGTACGGCAGCCGCTCGCTCGCGGTCGGCGGAACTGCAATCTACAAGAGCGTTGAAAAGGTGATCGAGAAGGCGAAGCTGCTTGCGGCCCATCAACTCGAAGCGGCGCCAGAAGATATCGTCTACGAGAACGGCAAGGCGTATGTGAAGGGTTCGCCGGACTCGGTCAAGACCATTCAGGACCTCGCGCTGCAAGCACATGTCGCCTACGACTTACCGGCTGGAATGGAGCCTGGGCTTGAGGCGATAACGTACTACGATCCACCGAACTGCACCTTCCCGTTTGGCACTCACGTTTGCGTGGTCGAAGTCGACCGCGAAACAGGCGAGGTGGAGATCGTCAAGTACGTTGCCGTGGATGATGTTGGAAACGTCATCAACCCAATGATCGTCGACGGGCAGCTCCATGGCGGCATTGCGCAAGGCATTGCCCAGGCGATGTGGGAGGGCGCCGTCTACGCCGACAACGGCGAGTTGATTTCCGGGACGATGAATGAGTATGCCGTGCCAAAGGCAAGCATGCTGCCGACCTACGAGCTCGATCGCACCGTGACAACGACCAACGTCAATCCCATGGGGGCAAAGGGGGCCGGCGAAGCTGGCACCATCGGCTCGACGCCTGCTGTGGCCAATGCCGTTGTTGATGCCCTTTCCCACCTTGGCGTGTCGCACCTGGACATGCCCTTCACGCCAGAGCGCGTGTGGCGCGCCGCGCAAGGGGCTGGTGCGTAGAGGAATCAAGACGACCAGAGGGTGAAGGCAGTTGCCGATACCAGGGGAGGAATGAAGTGTTCCCGAATCAGTTTGCGTACCACAAGCCGAATAGCGTGCAGGCGGCCGCGGCGATCCTGGCGGCTGACCCGGATGCCAAGCTTCTGGCGGGAGGCCACTCGCTGGTGCCCGCGATGAAGTTGCGCCTGGCGTCGCCAAGCGCACTTGTTGACCTCGGTGGCGTCGAGGGGCTGTCCAGTATCGATGCGTCCGGGAAGGTCACTATTGGCGCCATGACGACCTATGCGGCGCTTCGGGATTCCGCTGCCTTGCGAGAGGTCTTTCCGGTCATTACTGATGCGGCGAACAACGTTGGCGATCCGTCAGTTCAGGCGCGCGGCACGATTGGAGGCGCACTGGCACACGCTGATCCGGCGGCCGATTTCACCGCGATCTTTCTGGCCCTGGATGGCGATGTGGAAGTAACTGGGGCGACTGGCTCACGGAAGATTGGCGCGGATGATCTCTTCGTCGATCTCTTTACGACCGCGCTGGCGCCGGACGAGATAATTACGTCCGTTACGTTCCCCGCGCCAAGGTCGGGCTCAGGTGCGGCATACGAAAAGTTTCGTCATCCGGCGTCGGGCTATGCCGTCGTTGGGGTTGCCGCCAGGGTGAACGCGGGGACGGACGGAAAAGTCGATTCCGCGCGCATCGCGATTACTGGGGCGACCAGCAAGGCGACACGAGCGACAGCGGCCGAAAATGCGCTGAAAGGCAAGTCTCTCACTCCGGAATCGATCGCCGAGGCAGCGGCCGTGGCCGCGAACGGGCTCGAGATCAACGGCGATCATTTTGCGTCGGAAGAGTATCGTCGGCACCTGGTGCAAGTACTCACCGGACGAGCACTCAGGAGTATTGCAGCTTCTCTGTAAGCGTCCACATCGCCCAGGTCAAAGGCCGCCGAATGTCCGGCGGCCTCTGGCGTGGTGGGTTCCCGATCGAGAGGATCAATACGGCGCCATGCACGTCGGGATCGCGTCATTTCGCAAGTTGAGCCTCCCTCGCTGCCTCGAGGCGAAGCAGTCTGGAGGATTGCCGCTACCTCCCCGATTGGATGGCTCTCAAGCCGCGCGCTGTCTGCCGCAGGCCCTCTGAAAAAAGTTCAGGGCTGCTGCCGATTCCGAGGCGAAGATACCCTTCGTATCCAAATGTCGAGCCTGGCGCCAGCATCACGCTGTAGTCCTCGGCCAGTCGGCTTGCCAGGGAGAACGACGGGACGTCCAGGTTGTACTTCATCATCGCCAACAACCCGCCCATTGGTGGTGTCCAGGAAACCAGATCACCGTTCTCAGCAAACCAGCGTTCGGCAACGTCGAGGTTTTGGGCAACGATCGCGCGCGTTCGTTCCGTGATCTTGCCGCGATGTCTGAAAGCAATCGTGGCCAGGGCGTCGTTCATCTTGCCCGGGCTCAGGCTAATGTAGTCTCGCATGCCCCAGCAGCGTTTGACGATGTCTTCAGGCGCGGCGATCCAGCCGATGCGAAGCCCAGGTAGACCGAAGGGCTTCGAAAGCGTTCCGGTGCTGATGGCCCTTGGACCGCGATTCCGCAAGGGTTGAGCGAGCGGCATGCTTCCTGGCAAGTCGAGCCAGCGGTACGCCTCGTCGCTGAGGATCCAGGCGTCCAGCCTCTCGGCAAGTTCGTAAATTTCTCCCAACTCATCTTCCGCGAGCATGGCCCCCGTGGGATTGTGCGGTGTGTTGATGACGATCAACCGAGTTTCTGGCGTTGCAAGTCTGTTCAGGTCGTCAAGGTCAAAGTGGAATCCGCCATTT
>CAYSXO010000125.1:0-11365 GCA_964434995.1 uncultured Sphaerobacteraceae bacterium | reverse complement strand
CGATGGGGACATGCACGAAACGCGGGTCGGGCGTGACGCTGAACGGGGAGCAGTGCGGGCAGAGGCTGGCTATCTGATGCTTCGGTTTCGCAATGAAACCGTGGCGCCAGTCTTGGGGAGGCTCTGAAGACGATCGAAAAGGCCGCATGCGCGCGGCCCGCGGCCATGCCGGGAGCGCTGAGCCGCGCGCGTGGCTCGTGGTGCCGACGAGCCTTCTGGCAAGCCCCCCATCCCAGCGCGCTGGCGGGGCGCCATCCGGGTCGCGAGCAGGGGTGAGGGCTCTCCTCGGCGGCCACATTGCCTCTGGTTCAACACACCTCTCGGCAAAATCGTCGGAATCATCGTCAGGAAGCGAGCGCGCCCTGCACCGCTGCCCACAAGCTCGCCTTCGCGGGCGCTCCTTCATACAGGATCCGGTAGAGCGCATCGAGCAATGGATACCGTTTACCTACCGGCACGTTTTCCGGAAGAGCGCGCTGGGCCAGGCGGTAGCCGTAGTCCGCCGCCAGGTAGCCTTCGGTCGTGGTGCCGGCGGCCGTTAGCTCGGCGAACGCCTCGGCGCCGCTCAGGCCCAGGCCGACTTTCTCACCCAGCAACCGGTTCCTCCCCGACATGACCGTCACCTGCAAGTCGCCCGCGCCCGAGAGACCAGCCACCGTTTCCCGCCGCCCGCCGAGCGCCTCCGCCAGCAGCCCCATCTCGGCCACGGCCAACGGGAAAAGTGCCGCCCGCATGTTGCTGTGCGGGAAGCCAGTGCGCTTCTCGATGCCGTCGACAATGCCGATGGCGGCGCCGTAGGCATTCTTCATCGCTGCCGCGATTTCGAGGCCGATCACGTCGTCGGTCGGCTCAATAGCGTAGTCCCGAGTCGCAAAGATCCCGCGCGCCAGCGCAAGGGCGGCGGGATCGGCGCTGCCGAACACCGCGGCGGTGGGGATGCCCAGGGCCACCTCCTTGGCGATCGCGGGACCGCCAACGACGACCACCGGCGCGGAGGTGAACTCTCCGATCATGTCAGGGAGCAGGATGATGTCATCCCCGCGCGGTCCCGGATCGAACCCTTTGCCGACGACGACCATCGCGCCCGGCGAACCCAGATCGCCTGCCAGCGCTCCGAGCACTGGCCGCACGGCGTTCGAGGTGATGGCCACCACAACGATATCGGCGCCCGCGAGTGCCTCCGCGGCCGCTGTCTCCTGAAAGGTCCTGACCGTTGACTCGACGGGGATGCCGAGCCGGGGATGCGGCTCGCCCCGCGCCAGGGCATCGATTATGGCGCGATCGCGCCCGGTTCCCCAGATGCGCACGTCGTGGCCACCGTGGCGCAGCGGGGTCGCCATCGCGGTTCCCATGTCCCCCGCACCCAGAATCGTCACCCGTGCCACGCCTGTCGCTCCTCGCCTGCCACTTACCCGCCCATTGCCACGGGAAGCGGTATTATCCCCATTCCAGCCGCTGGCTGACCCGCGCTGCCATGCCGCGTTCCCGCGTCGCCCCGATTGATCGGAGGCCGCTCGTGAAGTACACTTTCGGCAACAAATAGAACAAGTTTTCTATTCCGCAAGCAGCCCGCGCCGCGGGATCGACAGACGTCCGGGTTCACCACCCCGGCGCCCAGTGAGGAAGACATCCATGACCGACCGGGAAAAGGCCGTGGACCTGGCTATTGCCCAGATCGAGCGCCAGTTTGGCAAGGGCTCGATCATGAAGATGCGGCCAGGCGAAACGAACCCGATGCACGTCGACGCGATCCCAACCGGGAGCATCGCGCTCGATCTGGCCCTGGGCATCGGTGGCGTGCCGCGCGGCCGCATTGTCGAGATTTACGGCCCGGAATCGTCGGGCAAGACAACGTTGGCCCTGCACATCATTGCCGAAGCGCAAAAGCTGGGCGGCATGGCCGCAATCATCGACGCCGAGCATGCGCTCGATCCGGTCTACGCCGGGCGGCTGGGCGTCAATCTTGAAGAGTTGCTGATCTCCCAGCCGGACACCGGCGAGCAGGCGCTGGAGATCGCCGAAACGCTCGTTCGCTCCGGCGCCCTCGACGTCGTCGTCATCGACTCGGTCGCCGCCCTCGTGCCAAAGGCAGAGATCGAGGGTGACATGGGCGATTCCCACGTCGGCCTGCAGGCGCGCCTGATGAGCCAGGCGCTCCGCAAGCTGACGGGCGCAATCAGCCGCTCCAACACCTGCGTCATCTTCATCAACCAGTTGCGAATGAAGATCGGCGTCATGTTCGGGAGTCCGGAGACGACGACCGGCGGCAATGCCCTGAAGTTCTACGCCTCGGTGCGGATGGACATCCGCCGCATCGAGACGATCAAGAATGGCACCGACGCCGTTGGCTCGCGGGCCCGCGTGAAGGTCGTCAAGAACAAGGTGGCGCCGCCCTTCCGCCAGGCCGAGTTTGACATCATGTACAACCAGGGCATTTCGGTTGAGGGCAGCGTCCTCGACGTCGGCGTCGATCTGGGGATCGTGCGCAAGAGCGGCGCCTGGTTCTACCTCGAGGAAGAACGGCTTGGCCAGGGCCGCGAGAATACCAAGGAATTCCTGAAGCACAATCCGGACGTGCTGGATAGCATCCGCAACCGGATCAAGGCGACTTCGCCCGAACTGAGCGGGCGGCTCGCCTTCGACGGGACCGAAGCCGACGGCGAGGGCGACGAGTTGGGAACGCCGGTCACGGCGGGTCTGGGCTTGTTGGACAATTAGGGGTCGGCCTCCCCCCTGCCGATCCCAGCGCGCTGGGAGGGGCCCCCTGGCAGCCACGGAGAAGACGAGAAACCCTCGACACGGACACAATGAGAGAGGGCGCCGCGTTCGAACGCGGCGCCCTCTCGCTTCCCCCTGCCGGCCTGGCGGATACCAGCCAGACCAGCCCTCGTCCCCCGAGGATCCCGCTGGCGCGGGCTTGCCTGGTTACGCGAGACGCGTACCTCCAGCCCAGCGCGATCCGTAGTAATCAGAATTGAGATCGCTGACGACCACTCCGGTCGATTCGTTTTCGGCGTGGACGAACTGCCCGCCGCCAATGTAGATGCCGACGTGCGAGAGCCCTGGCCGGAAGGTGTTGGCAAAGAAGACCAGATCGCCTGGTTGCAGCTCGTTCATCCCCACCGATTGACCCATGTTGATCTGGGTGAACATGTCGTGGGTAATGTCCATCCCGAGCGTATTTTGCGCGACGAACTTGGTGAAGCCGGAGCAGTCGAAGGCATATGGGCCTTCGCCAGCATAGGCATACGGGTACCCGACGTACTGCATCGCGAAGCTGGCCATCGACTGGCCATCGCCCGACGCCGTCACAACGCCGCCATTGCCAACGCTGTTGTTCCGGCCGCGCCGGCTTCCGCCGTCGTCAACCGCGCCAGGCTCCCAGGCAATCAGCGAGGTATTGACGTAGCCGCCCATGCCGGCGCAATTGACCGGCTGCCACTCGCCAACCGCTTCGCCGCGAACCTCGACCGCCTCGCCCTCAGCAAGTACCGCGATCTTGTCGGAGCCGCGCTCGGCCGCCACGCGGCACGCCGCGCCCTGGCCGCTACTGCCGGAGATATACGCCGTGGCGATCGGCTCGCTCCAGGCATCGCCCATGCCGCCCGTATCAACTGGCGCGGGCTCGACCCATTCGGTCCCGTTCGGGTCGGTCCACGTCTCTTCGGCAACCGGGGCTTCCGTCCAGGTGTCCTGGGTCACGGGCTCGGTCCACGTCTCTTCAGCAACCGGCTCGACCCATTCTTCCGTCACCGGGGCAACCTCAACGGGCGCCTCGGTCCAGGTCTCTTCAACGACTGGCGCGGCCTCGTCGACAACCGCTTCCTGCGCCAACCAGACCTCATTCGCGGGCGCGGTTTCCGCGGGCATGCCCGTCACCGAGTCAATCCAGAGGCCCGTTGAAGGATCAACCCAGCCTTCCGCGGTTGGCTGAACCCACTGTCCCGTGACGGGATCGACCCAACCCTCCAGGACCGGCTCAACGGAGGTATCGACGGCCTGCTGGGTGCTCGCGTCAACCCACAGGCCGGTCGCCGGGTCCACCCACCCTTCGGCCGCCGGTTCAACCCAGGCGCCCGTTGCTGGATCGACCCAGCCACCCGTCGCGGGCTCGGTATACGCCTGCTCGGCTGGCTCAGTCCAGGTTTCCGCGTTGGCGTCGACCCACAGGCCCGTGGCCGGATCGACCCACCCATCGGCAGAGGCATCGACCCATAGACCGGTCGCCGGGTCCACCCAGCCCTCGGCCGCCGGCTCGACCCACAGTCCAGTGGCGGGATCGACCCATCCCTCGGATGCGGGCTCTGTCCAGGTCTCCGCCGGCGCGGCGTCCTGATACAGCATAAAGCCGCCATCCATGGAGGCGGCAGAGGTCACGGCGTCAACGGGAACGAAACCGCCATCCACCGGGTACCAGAGACTCCCGTCAGGGGCAGTCTGCGCGACATCCCAGACGGTCACATACGACCCATCGGCGATTTCGTAGGAAATAGCGGCATCCCAGCCTGGGGCAGCGCGCACAAGCAGCGGCGCACCAGAAGTGACGACCGCTCCGCTCCCCGCCGGAATCCCATATTCAGCAACTGCCGATAGCGGCAGGACCGTGGTAACTAGTGAGCATACGATCAGCGCTGCCACGCGGCCACGCGCGATCGTGGTCTGAATCTTCAAGACCCTTCCCTCCAACTTTTCCGGACGAGCAGCCCCTCGACCGGCCCGCAGGTGTCGGGTATTGGAACCTGGCTACTTCCTCCTGTTTACGGGTTCATCCACTGCTTCACCCCGGCAGTCCATCCCTAGCCCGCCAGGGGAACGAAATCGGCCCCGAGCCGCGGCGTTCATCCTCGCCGCTCTCGGAGCCGAATGGTGTCAGGTGAACCTGCGATGTGCCAGCGCTGTCTGGCCGTCAAGTTTGATGCAAAGACATGATGCGATCCGGAGCACAGGGAAAGCATGACCCTTCCACATTTTCGCGGCTCCTCACCCATCACACACGCGAATGGGTCACCAGCGACCCGCCATCATTCCCCTCTCAGAACGCTTTCGGGCTCCGAGATATGCCGACCTTATCAAAGGGCTTCGGGAGTGTCAACCCAACGGTCCTGCAATATTCCAGGTTTGCAGGCAATAGCAGCAGGCATGGACGGCAAATTCTCCGCATACGTACGCGGAATTGCCCAATTCCGCGATTTTCTCAAACGATTTAGAACGCCTTTCAAAACCTGGTCATGGCCTGGAACACGTGCGCCATGAGCAAGCCTCTTGTCAGCGACGACCTGTGGGCTCTCGTCGCCCCGCTGCTGCCTGCGGAGACACCCAAGCCCAAGGGTGGCCGACCGCGCGTGCCGGACCGCGCCAGCTTGACCGGCATCATCTTCGTCCTCAAATCCGGCCTTCCCTGGGAGATGCTGCCGCGGGAGTTGGGCTGCGGCTCGGGCATGCCCTACTGGCGCCGGCTGCTGGACTGGCAGGCGGCCGGGGTGTGGGACGCCTTGCATCGCACGCTCCTCGATCGACGAGGCGAGGCCGACCGCATCGACTGGAGCCGTGCCAGCAGTCCAGCAAAAAGGGGGCGAGTGCGTCGGGCCGACCCCGACGGCTCGCGGCAAGACCCAGGGGGCGCCCCGCACGAAGCGCCATCGTGTGGTCGAGCGAGGCGGCATCCCCCGCGCGAGCCTCCTGACGGGGGCGAGCCGCCACGACTCGGTGGTCTTCGCGGACGTGCTCGACACGGCGCCGCCGATCACGACCCCGTCCGGCCAGCGGCGTAGGCGATCCGCGAAACTGCATGCGGACAAGGCCTCCGACATCCCGCGCTGCCGCCAGGTCCACACCCAGCGTCGGATCACGATCCGCATCGCCCGCAAAGGCCGCGACTCCAGCGAGCGGTTGGGACAGCACCGCTGGGTGGTCGAGCGCACCCTGGCCTGGCTCAACCGGATGCGCCGCTTGACCGTGCGCTACGAGCGCCGTGCGGACATCCTCCAGGCCTTCCTCACCCTCGGCTCCTGCCTCATCTGTTGCAATGCCCTGCAGCATCAGCGTTGCCAGATGCTCTAACTCTCCGGGTCATAGCCCAGCTCGCGGACCTCCTGGGCGCACCGGCAGGCCGCGGCAATCTTGCCTGCCCACATCAGCGCCTCCTCGCGTGTCGGCGCCTCGATGATGGAAAAGCCGCCAACAACCGCCTTGGTCTCCGGGAAAGGGCCGTCACTGACGGTCCCGTCGGTCGCCACGATGCTTGCGCGCTGGCTCAACAGCCCGCCGCCGAAGATCCACACGCCCGCGGCCTTGGCCTCTCGCACGACCTGGTGCGAGGCCTCGCCCACCTCAGGCATGTCATCCTCGGGGATGATCATCGTGCCGTCATCGAACGAGATCAGGAAACGCTTCATCTCGTGGCTCCTTGTCCCAATGTGCGCTGGCCATGGTTCTGCTGGTAATCGAACGCCGGGCGTCGAAATCGACAGGTGGCTGGCCCACCCGCCGGCGAGGACAGCGCAGATGCCTGAGCTACACAGCCCCTCGCATGCATGACCGTTTGCGCGCTAATTCTTAACATTTGCCGGTGTGTGGCATGCATTCTCACCGCGAGATGGCGGGTTTCACCGATGTGCGCCCGCCTGTTCATGCCTGGCCTGAGGAGCAGGGTCAGCGTGCGCTGATCGCTGGGCCGCCGGCCATCGCGCCAGGGGTCCGGCGAGGCGGTGCTGGATGCCATCCCGCCGATCAAGACGCCCGCTGGGCAGCGGCGCATGCGGCCTGCGCCGCTGCATGCGGACAGGGCCTATGACATCCCGCGCTGTCGCCGGGCCCTGTCCGCACGTCGCCTCAGGGTGCGCATCGCGCGCAAGGGCATAGACACCAGCCAACGCCTGGGGCAGCATCGTTGGGTGGTGGCGCGCACGCTGGCCTGGCTCAACTGCTTCCGCCGCTTGACCGTGCGGTCTGAACGCCGCGCCGACATCCATCAGGCCTGCCTCACCCTTGGCTGCCGCCTCATCTGCTTCAACACCCTCCAAAATGAGTTCTGAAAGATGATCTTAGTGATCTCCCGGCCGTCGCACGCGGCCCGCGCCGCTGTCTGTCTCGGCATCGCGCCGCTGTGCGGTGATCAGGTCGAGCTCCTGCTGCGCCTGGTCGAGCCGTAGCCGCACCCGCTGCTCGTTCAAGAGCCAGAGATCACGCCGCACGGCAGCATCGATCAAGCGCAGCTCGTCCAGTTGGCCGCTGAGCTGGCCAATGCGGAAGCCGAGCTCCCGGTGCGCCTCGTTGAGGTCATCGATCCGCTCGGCCAGCCGCTCGTGGCGCTGCTCCAGCGCCTGCCGCACATCGGCGAAACGGGCATCGACATCGACCCGCATGTCTTCGACCCGCTCCATCAGCAGCTCGTGCCGCTCCACGCCCTGCGTCTGTACTCGGCCAACCTCCTGGCGGATCAAGGCATCGGCCTCGCGCAACTCCTCCAGCGAGGGGTCGATATGGACGATGGACCGGCGGGTGTCATCAATCAGGTCAAAGAGGTGCCCCAGATCCGACCGCAGCTCGTCGATCCGCGCCACGATCGTCTCTCCCGCCTGCGAGACTTCGGCAACACGGCGGCGGGCGTCCTGATCGACAATCTTGATGCTGTCTTCGGCGCGTACGATGTCGCGGCGCAAGCCGTCGGTCTCTTCGCGGGTGGCGTCGATCGAATCGCGCACCTGGTGAATGAGCACGCCGGTGCGGTCGACGTGGGCCGACAGATGCTCGATCTGCGTCTGCAGTTCGTCGTCGCGCTGGCGGTACTGGGAGGTGTCATCATCCTTCATGCGAGCCGCTTCAAGCAGTTCCATGACGTGCGCCTGCAGGGAGCGGATGGGGCGCGTCACGTCCTCCAACCGGGAGTCGAGGTCGTTGACCTGCTGCCGCGTGCGGGTCTCATCGAGCGCCCGCGCCTGCGCGCTCTGCTGCGTTTCCTGCCGCAACTGCTCGATGGCTAGCCGGTTCTGGGCGGTAGCGCTCTCGTAGTGCTTGAGCAGCTCTTCTTCGCGGCCTTGCCGGCTGAGGACTTCCCGCATCGCTTGCCGGAGCTCGTCGACCTGATTCTGCAAGGCCGCCAGACGCGCCTCGTCACGGCGCCGCTCGTCTTCCTGACGGAGCGCGGTCGGATTGATCTGCCCCTGAGGCGTACTTCTGGTGCTCATCGTCCCGCGTCTCCGCTATCGTGGGTACTGGGACCCTGCCGCCCCATCGTCCAATATCGCGTCATCTCCGTCGAAGACCGCCAGTGTCGCGGTCACGCTGGCGGCCAGCGCCAGTGGATCGTATCCCCCTTCCAGCGTCGCCACCAACCGGCCCTCGGCGTGGTCGTCCGCGAGCTGCATCACGCGCTCCGCCAACTCGCGGAATCCGCGCGTCGTCAGGCGCAAATTGGCCAATGGATCGCGCTCGTGCGCATCGAACCCGGCCGAGACGAGGACGAGTTGGGGGTGGTACGCCCGGGCGGCAGGCAGCACGATCTCGTCGAAGGCCTCCAGATAGGCACGGTCATCCACGCCGACAGCCAGGGGGACGTTGATGGTGTACCCCTCTCCCGCGCCTTCGCCGCGCTCGGTCACCGCGCCCGTGCCGGGGTAGAGCGGCCACTGGTGCAGCGAGCAGAAGAGGACGCTATCCGTGCGATAGAAGGCGTCCTGCGTGCCATTGCCATGATGCACGTCCCAATCGACGATGAGAATCCGCTCGAGGCCCTGGCTCAGCGCGTGCGCGGCGGCAATGGCCACGGTATTGAAGAGACAGAAGCCCATGCCGCGCGCCGGGGTCGCATGATGGCCGGGCGGCCGCGCCAGGACGAACCCGCGTGGCGCCCGGCCATCCAGCGCGGCATCCACGGCGGCGATGCCGGCGCCCGCCGCCAGCGCGGCAATATCCGCCGACTCGGGACCAGCGTAGGTGTCGCCATCGAGCCAGACGCCGCCCTCGGCGGTGAACGCCCGCAGGCCCTCGACATAGCGCGGATCATGCACGCGCGTCAGGGCCTCGTCCGATGCCGCGGCAAAGGGCACGTCCGGGCGGCCACGCGGGAGATCGAGCCGGTTCAGCGCCTCATTGATGGCCACAAGGCGCCCAGCGTTTTCGGGGTGAGCGCCGGTATCGTGATCGAGAAAGCGCGGGGAATGGTAAAGAGCGGTGCGCACGGGCTCAGGCCGCGGTGTCGTCATGGGTGACCAACCGGCGCGGCGGGACGACCATCCGCGGCGGGCTCACCAGCGGGGTCGCCGGCGCGGCGACGCTATAGATCAGCGCGCCCAGCACCGGGACGATCAGGATCAGCAAGGCCCAGAGCACCTTGTTCTCGCCGCGCACGCGCGCGCGGCGCAGGAGATCCCGCATGGCCCACACCATCAGGCCGTATTGCACGCCCGCCCAGAGGAGCACGGCGCAGATGAGCAATGCCGTTTGCAGGTCAGGCACGTATGCCCCTGATCGAACTGCCGCGCGCCACATGTTGCCGCGTATTGTAGGCGGAGACGACGCGCCAGGGCGCTGTTAGACTCTGCCAGCGACTTTGGCATGTGCATAAACAGGCCGACTGGATGGACGCGGAGCAGCAGGCACGACAGGTTCCGGCGGAGAGCGCTGCTACGCTGGCAGCAGCCGCCGCCGCGCCACCCGGCGCCAATCTGCGCCGCTTCTATGCCTTTCAGGTCGTCAACGACTTCAGCTTCACCGCCAGCATCTGGATCATCTTCTTGCAACAGCGGGGCTTCTCGCTGGCGGAGATCGGCCTCGCCGAGTCGTTCTTTCACCTGGCCCCGGTCACCCTCGAGCTGCCGTCCGGGTCGCTCGCGGACACCTTCGGCCGCAAGTGGTCGATGGTCATCAGCGCCTTGCTGATTGCCGTTTCGACCGCCCTGATGTTCGTGGCTGATTCGCTCTGGATGCTGCTCCCCGCCATGTACCTCAATGGCGCGGCCTTCGCATTCCGCTCCGGCGCGCAACAGGCCTTTCTCTTTGATAGCCTCGATACCCGCTCGTCCGGCAGCCGCTTTACCAGCCTGCTGGGCAAGCTCAATGCCGTCGCCTATCTGGCCATCGCGGCGACATCCGCCCTGGGCGCGACCCTCGCCGAGCGCGACTATGCCCTACCGTTCGGCCTGGCGGTCGGATTTGCCCTGGCCGCGGTCTGGCTGGCCGCCGGGCTCAAGGAGCCTCCCCGGCCTGAAGCATCGAAGCGCGGCATGGGCGGCACCATCGCCGAGGCGTTGCGCATCGTGCGCGGCAACCGGCAACTGCTCGCCCTGATCGTCTACGCGGCTTCGCTCTGGACCATCTCCGCGCTGGTCTATCTCTATGCCCAGGCCGTCCTGTCGGAGCGGGGCCTCTCCACGTCATTCATCGGCGTCGTGCTGGCGGCGACCACCCTGATCACCGCCGCCGGCGCGTGGCTGGCCGGCCGGCTCGCCGGGGCGCGCCCGTTCCGCTTCTGGGTCGTCGCGGCCACCGGCGCCATCGCCGGCTCGGGCCTGCTGCTGGCCGGCGCGCCACTGGAACTGGCGATCCTCGGGCTGCTGGTCGCCGAGCTCTTCGCCGGGGCCTTCGAGCCGATGATCGCGCAGCGCGTCAACGACGCCATCACCTCGGCGCAGCGGGCAACGGTCCTGTCGGTCGAGAGCTTCCTTTACTCCGTGACGATGATCTGGGCCTTCCCGCTCTTCGGCGTGACCGCCGAACGCTGGGGCTGGCTCCCGGCCTACGGCGTGGCCGCGGCCGCGATCGCCGTGCTGCTGGTCGTCTATCTGATCGTCGGCAAGCCTGCCGCAAGACGCACGGCCTAGCGGCAGGCATCACCAAGCGAGCCTTCGAGTCCTGGGGATTGACATCACGCACGTCGCCTGTATGATATTTAGTAGTGCTAAATGATTAGTCGCGCGTTCGGACTTGGGAGTAGTGAATGTCCACCGTAGAGAGAAGCATGCGCATGTTGAGCGGCCGTGGCTGGCGGCAGGCGGGCCTCGGCGGCGTGGCGCTGGCCGGCGCGCTGCTGCTGGCGACCGCGGCGGCGCAGACGCCGGAGCCCGAAGGCGAAGCCTCCGCGGGCATTGCCGCCAGCCCGGTTGCCGCGACGCCTGACCTGGCGATCGTCGATGCCGCCGTGCGCCACCTGCGCGATCTCGATCTGCTCATCTTCGAGATCGAGGTCGACGGCGAGGCTGGGGCAACGATGCCCGCGCCTGTTGGCGCGCTCGATGGCGCGCCGGTGTTGGGCTACGTGATCCCGACGTCGCTGGCGCCGGAAGCGGTCGGCTTCGTGGCGCCCGAGGGGATCGTCGCCCTGGCCGTCACGGCGCACCCCGACTTCGACGACACTCCCTTCTGGGAT
>CAYSXO010000124.1:10442-11398 GCA_964434995.1 uncultured Sphaerobacteraceae bacterium | reverse complement strand
CCGGCAAAGCGAGCTGGCTCCGCGGGAGAAAACTGGAGGCAGGTCAGGGGAGATCGCGCGATCACATGGGCGTTGCGCGGTTGGCTCCGCGCGATGCCCGTTTCGCCGAAGAACTGACCCGCCTCAAGGACGCCAAGGACTTCGATCGAGCCGTCGGGTTGCTCCCGCACGGCTTCCGCCTCGCCAGAGAGGATCAGGTAGAGCGCTGCCGGCGGCTCGCCCTGTTCGATGATTGATGTCCCCGCGGGAAACCAGCGCGTCTCCAGATGGTCGGCAATCGCGCCGAGGTCGCGCGCCTCTTCCGCAATGTGCAGCAGCGCGGTGACGAACCCGACATCGCCGCGGAACCGCTCGTCACGGTCATCGAGCCAGCGAACCATGCGGTCGAGCAGCCGCCGCCGGTGGCGCGGGAAGTAGGCGTAATAGAGTGATACCGGAGCTTGAGGGAGCAATCTGGCCGCACCGTGACTCCGCGGAATCGACGCTGCCCCCGCCACGTCGAAGGCTTCGGTGACCGCCGCGCAAAGCGCGACATGGTCCGGGTGCCCATAGCCGCCATCCGGCCCGAAGGTGAAGACGGACGTCGGCCGAAAACCGCGAATCTCCTGCAGCAATTCCGCCACGAGGACGGATGCGCTGACACGCGCTCTGCAGCTCCTTCTCGCGAACGTCGCCCAGGGTCCTGCGCGTTGCCACCCCGGCATCGCGGATCTGGCCGGCCTGCCCGCGCGTCAGGGAAACGACGCGGACGTCGGCCCCGGCCGCGGCGTAGCGGGCGAAGGTTCCGCCGCTGCAGAACGTTTCGTCGTCGGGATGTGCGTAGAGGCCCAAAAGGCGCATCGAGCGCGGCGATGCGGCCGGTGTTGGCTCACGATCGAACGGCATCCCTCGCATTCGGCTACACGCTCCCTTTTGGCCTTGGGTTCCTGCCCGCCTGGCCCATGAATTCGATCAGG
>CAYSXO010000124.1:0-10358 GCA_964434995.1 uncultured Sphaerobacteraceae bacterium | reverse complement strand
CCTTGCAGGCCCGGCCGCCAGACGCGCCGTCCCGCTATGCGCATCTTCACCCTTCTCTTGGCGGGCCGAATCGGTAATTCTCGCGATATGCCAGACGCTGCAGCAGCGCCTGATGCCGTGCGGATGGCGAACTGAGCGCCCGCGCATCGAACCAGAGCATTTGGAGTGAGTCCCATGCGACAACCTGTCGAACGTTTCGCCCGCCAAGCCGACTTCACGCACGCCAGCCAGAGCCAAAGCCACGGGAAGGATCGGGCCATGGACGGAGAGGCGCTCACCGCTTGAGCCGGACGATTCCGGCGAAAGTCCGCGGCATCGGTCCCGATCGCCACGCTCGCCCTCTTCGCGATCGCGCCAGCGGCAAGCGCTCAGGTCACCAGCCGCGATGATGTCCACGACGGCCTGAATGACGAGGTCGAGATCAACAATTCTGGCACGCCATGGGGCGCGGCTGACACCGATGGCGACCTTTTCAACGATGGCGAGGTGAGCACCATCCACCGCACCGTTCCTTGCCACCCAGACACCGACCGCGACAGCTTCTATGACGGCCAGGTGAGCGACGGTGCAGAGGACGATATCGGAACCGGCCGACTTCTTGCCGCGCTGCTCGTGATGGCGACAGCTGTCGGCATGCTGATGTTCCACTTGCATCTCGCCAAGCCCAGTTTTCTCAATCGCATCACTGAGGGTTCGTGACGGGCCAGGCGCTGTGGCTGGCCCGTCTCATGCTCTGCAAAACCTTCCTGGTGCACGTCCCTACAGTTGGCTCGCCGCCGCGATCGTCTGCTCAACAAGCGATCGTGCCTCGTCTTGCAGATCCTCCGACATCGGAGGCAGCCCTACCTGCCGCACCAGCATCGACGCGGAGGTGGCTCCGTAGCACCCCGCAACCCTCGCGTCCCGAGTCTCCGTCCACCCAACACAGAGTCCGCCGCCATAGGCATTGCCGGCGCCCGTGGGGTCGACCGCCTCGGTCAGGACTGCCGGAATGTGCCACGCCTCGTCCCGATCCCTCCCCCAGACATACGACCCCAGCGCGCCATGGCGGATGGCGACGCAGGCAGGCCCCAGCCCTGACCAGTGCTCAACGACGCGGGCCGGGTCGGCCGTTTCCGCGACCACCATTGCCGAGGGCCAGTCCGGACAGACGATATCAACATTCGCTATAAGCGCCAGCATGCGGTCCCAGTCCGTTCCGGCTGAACGCTCAGGCAACGGCTCCAGAGAGAAAAGCGCTCCCCGCGCTTGCATGTCAAGCGCGGTGGAGACCATCGGTTCCTCGGGAAACTCGGTAACGAGGTGAACGGCCCTGGCCCGCGCGTATGCCGCGGGCAGGTCCAGCGGTACGCTTAGGAGCCGCAGCCAGTCCTCCTGGCTGGTGACGAGGCCGCTGTCGTCCAGATACTCGTCCGCGTCGTATTGGAGCAAGACTCTCGGGGTCGGCACGTCGGGAACCTGCCGCCATCCCGCCAGGTCCACCCTGAGCCGCCGCAACGTGGCCGCGTGGTTTTCGTCGAAGTCCTTCCCCGTCCGCGTCAGCAGCCCGACGGACTCACTCCAGAGGCGCGCGCCAAATGCCGCCTGTGGCCCGCCGCCGCCCAGCAGGCCGTGGACCTTGCTGCCGTCACGCACGCGGATGTCGTCGATGATGATCTTGCCGTAGATGGCGTAGTCGATCGTCTTGCCCATCCGTGGATTACGCCATCCGCGAAACGATGTCGACATACTCGCGGACAGCATCGGCGTCAATTGCACCCCCTCGGCTACCCCCCTCGAAAGCGCTGCCGACGATCGCGCCGTCGGCTCGGGCCAGCAGGCGCGCCACATTGCCATGATCGGTATAGCCGCCAACAATCACCGGAATGCCTGGAGCGCCAGCCTTGACCTCGTCGATCAGCCGAATTGCCAACGACTCGTCCGGGTCGCAGATTCCCACGGCATCAGCGCCCGCTCCGCGCGCGTTGCGAGCGATGTCGGCGACTGGCCGGCCGCCCATCCAGGTAAAGTGCATCGAATGAATCTCGGCGATCAACCTGATCCGCTCTGCCCGGATACGAGAGCGATAGGCCTGGAATGCATAGGGGTCGCCCTGCATGATTCCCGAGGCGGTGATCGTCGACCCGATCAACGCGCCACATCGCAGGAACGAGCCGCCACAGACATTGGCGATGGCCAGGGAAGCCTTGAGGTCGTTGCGCAGGATTTGCACGCCGATCTGGAACGCGGGGCCGGTCGCCTGATCGATCGCGCGGACGATGTCTGCCATCGCGGCGATGATGACTGGGTCGGCAGCGTCGATGGCGAAGACCCTGTCCCCCGCGTTCTGGACCACGCAACCATCGGCGCCCCCGGCCTGCAGGGCCAGCGCATCGCGCAGCGCCTTTTCCCGCACGGTTTCATATCCGCCGACCACGGAAAATGGCGTTCCCGGCAAAGCGCCCAGGTGGACCATGCCCAGGACGACCTTTTTTCGGCCCAGATTCTCGAACACGCGCACGGTGCTCTCCTCTCGACTCCCTGGCTCCCCGACTCCCCGCCCGTGACTCCTCGACTCCTCGACTCCTCGACTCCTCGACTCCTCGACTCCTCAATTCGATGCTAGCATCCTCGAGAACAATCACCAGAGAAGCTCCAGCCGGAAAGACACGATGCCGTGATCGAAACGGAGAATCTCACCAAGCGGTTTGGCGGCCAGGTCAGCGTCGACGACCTGAACCTCTCCATTCGCCCTGCCGAAATCTATGGCTTCCTCGGGCCGAATGGCGCTGGCAAAACCACCACCATCCATATGCTCCTCAACCTGACCCGCCCCAGCAGAGGGCGCGTTCGCGTCTTTGGCGACGAGATCGGACGCGGCTCCTTTGCCTACCGGCAGCAGATCGGCGTCGTTGCCGAGGAACCAGTCGAGCTGTCGCATTTGACCGGGTGGGAGCTGGTCAGCTATTTCGCCCGAATCTACGGCCTTGCATCGCCTGACCAGCGGATGACGGAACTCTTCCACGCGCTCGATCTCTGGGACGCCCGCGAAGGCCGCGCGCGGGAATACTCGCGCGGCATGAGGCAGAAATTGAGCCTGATTCGGGCGCTCGTCCACCGGCCAACGCTGCTGATCCTCGACGAGCCAGTGAGCGGGCTCGACCCGCATGGCATCCGGCAAGTGCGCGAGCTGATCCACGCCTACCGGGACGAGGGCGGCACGGTCTTCATTTCCAGCCACATTCTGTCGGAGATCGAGCGGTCTGCCGACCGCATCGGCATTCTGGCCAAAGGACGGCTGCTCATCGAGGACAGCCTGGCCGGAATTCGCCAAAGGCTCGGGCGCGGCGGCAAGCTGGTGATCGAGCTGGAGCGTCCGTCGGATCAGCTCATCGCGCGGCTTGGCGACCACCATGCCGTCCTGGAGGTCCAGGTGAACGAAGCCGGACGTGAGCTGGGGATCGTGCTCAAGGACGGCCAGAACGCGCGTTCCTCCATATCGCATCTCATCGCCGAATCGGGCGCGGTGGTCCTCCGCATGGAGAGCGAGGAGTTGAGCCTGGAGGACGCCTTCATGACGATCACCGACCAGAACGTGAATCGCCTGGCGGGCGCGGCATGAGCACCGCGAGTCAGGTCACGCAACTCGACGTCCGTGAAAGCGAAGCACGAGCACAGCCACCGGCCGCATCCCAACCGGCCTCCACCCTGCCGCACCTGCCAACGCCCTGGGCATTACGCTGGCGAATTCTCCCCATCGTGGCCCGGCGGGAGCTTCGCGACGTTCTCTTTGGCTGGTCGCTCTATGTCGCCGCGGCGGCCGCGCTTCTGGTTGGCGTCCTGCTCGTCCACAACACGGGCGCGGCGGTCGCGGCTTCCGGCCTGGAAATCGTCGCCCGGCCGTTCTACCTGCCGCTTCTCGCGGCGACATCGCTGGCCACGCTCTACCTCGCCGGGTGGGCCACCCTGGCCATCGCCCGGCCCCGCGATCAGGGCGCGCTGCGCGTCCTTTTCTTCGCGCCAATCGACCCCCTCGGCCTCCTCGCCGCCAACCTACTGGCAGGGATTGCCGTTTACCTCGTCTTCTTGCTGCTGACCGTTCCGCTCCTCATCCTGCTCGCCGCAATCGCGAATCTCCCCTTCGCGTCTGCCCTCTTGCCCGGTATTGCCGCTTCGCCTGCATTCGTCGCGCCCGCGATCGCCATGGGGCTCCTCATCTCCGTTGTCGCCCCATCCACGCGCGGCGCGGCGCTCATTTTCGTTGCCTTGCTGGCTGGCATCATCGCTGTCCAGGTTGGTTATGGCGCGCTCCTCCAGATTCCGCCCAGCGGCCGCTACTACGACGCCCTCCTCTTCCTGCGTGAATTGCTGCGCGGAGGCCAGGAGGCACTGCGATGGATTTCGCCACTCGCGCTACTCAGCGAAGGATTCGATGCCGCCTATCGCGAGGAGTGGCGCGAGCTCGTCACCTATGTCGCCGCCGGCATCGCCGGAACCATCGTCTGGTTCGCCATCGCTGTCCTGGCCCTGGGGCGGCGAGGAGCCCTGCCATGAGGCGAGTCTCAAGCTGGATCGCCGTTGTGCTTGGCTTCCTCGCCCTCAGTCTGCCGCCGGGCGGAGTTCACCCACCTCGGGCATCCGCGCAAGAGTCGACGACCGAGACCGCGCTGGTCTACGGCATCAACGCGGCCGTGCCGGGAGGGTTTGTCGGGACATTTACCCCGGCAGCGACCGGGGCCATCTATCTCCTCGCTGGCCAAACCAGCATGATTGCTCCGCGCATGACGCAGATCTATTTCTGGCCGATCACCAACGAGTACCGCGCCAATTGGAATACCCTGAACGAGTCAGTGCCCGGGACCCTGGAGATTACCCGCAATGGCAGCATCGTCGCCGAGCTCGAACCGATCGACTACACGATCCACTTCACCCCTGCCGAAGGAGACGCCGCGGCCGAGCTCTTCCTCGGTCCAGAGGCGACGAGCGCCGAAGAGGAGTTTCGCGCCCGGCAATCCGCGTTTCAGGAAGCGTCCTCGGCCTATCGCAAGGCGGAGCTGGAATGGATCAATGCCGTGGCGACCGTCACCGCGCGGCAGGAGGCGGGCGAGCGCGTGGAACCCCCGACTGCACCGGAAATGCCCGGCCCGATCGGGGTCTTCAGCAACGGCCTGAATCAGGGGTTCCCGATCGCGCTCGACCCCGGCCACTACCAGATTCGCCTGCGGCAACCCGATGGGCAGACCGTGCCTGAAAGCGAAATAGATCTCGTCATCTTCGCGCCGCGCCGTACCGGGATCGGTTACACGGTCGTCCCCGAAACGCGCTGGACCACCCCGCTCGACTCACCTTCGCCCAGTGACATCATTGTTGGCGCGGCCGACAGCAGGATCTTTCTGGAGCCGCATCAGTCGCGCGAGTATCCGGCGCGAGAGTGGGCGCTGTTGAACAACCCCCAGCAATCGGCGGCGGACGCCGGCGGTTGGCAATGGGTCAATGGCGAGCTTCTCGACACCGGCGAGCTGACCGTAATGGGCGGCGAAAGCGCGGCGCGGCGGCTGCCGCTAACTCCGTTCACCGTTCGCCAGCTTCCCGGGTCGCAGCTCGGGTACGAGGTCGTTCCGTTTGAACCCGCGAGCGACGACCTTTCCGCACCAGAGACGCCCGATTTCGAGGCATTTCCGATCGAGTTGCATGCTGCCGGTGAGGAATTTCGGGTCGAGTTGGTCTCTGCCGACGGCGAAGTCCTGCCGGGGAGCGACCGCCTGGTGAGCGTTCCCGCCAACCCGCCCCTCGCCCGCCTTCTCCTGCTGCCGATTGTGCCGCTGGTGATCGGAGCGATGGCAATGGGGAATCGCCGCCGTCGCGTGAAACTGCCGCCAGAGGCAGTCACATAGAGATCGAGGAAACACCGCGTGGGTCACGATCTGCTGGTCCTGGGAGATCTCGTCGTCGATCTCATCGTGCCTATCGAACGGCTGCCCCTGGAGCCGAACCGGCACGGTTGGGCGGAGGGCATCTTCCCCGAGCCTGGAGGCGCCGGCAACGTCCTCGTCGCCGCGCGGCGGCTCGGCCTCTCCACGGCGGCCCTGGGGCATCTTGGCGGCGACCCCTACGGCGCCGAAATGTTGGCCATGCTCGAGGCCGAAGGCGTGGACATGGGCCACATCTCGATTGCTCCCGAGCGCAAGACGGTTATCTGCATCGTTCTGGCCGACACGCTTCATCAGCACGTCTATCTCGGAATCAAGGACGACCTCGGGCTCTGGCCGTTCCCAGACCGGTGGCATGCGGTCATTCGCGGCAGCCGCGCCCTCTATACCGACGGCTACACCCTGCGCGATCTCCTCTCGCCTGATGCCATCTTTTCCGCCTTCGCCACCGCGCGCAATGCCGGCGTGCCCGTCTTCTACGATCCGGGACCGAGCGTCGAGTTCCTCCCGGAAGACGTCAACCGGCAGGCGATCGCCTCGTCTGACTTCCTGCTGATCGCCGAGCCGGAAGCGGCGATGCTTAGCGACTCGACAGAGCCATGCGATCTGGCGCGCGACCTCCGCAGACTCGGCGCCACGACGGTCGTCCTGAAGCTTGGCGCGGCGGGTTGCCTGGTGGCCACCTCCACTGAGATGATCGACGTTCCCGGCTTCACGGTGCCGGTGGTCGACACCGTCGGTGCAGGAGACTCGTTCGCCGCGGCGTTCATCGCCGGCATTCTGCGCGGCGGCTCATTGCGAGCAAGCGCCACGCTGGCCAACGCTATGGGCGCCCTGGTTGCCACACAACGGGGCGCGGGCACGCGCATTCCGCCGCGAGAGTCTCTTCTGGACCTGCTCGAAGACAATCCGGAGGCAAGTGAGTTGGCGGGTGATGGGTGATGGGTGATGGTTTTGAAGTACGACGTAGGCCGCGCGCATCTCGCGATTTCGAGGAGTTTGCTCCGTGATCGTTCAGATCTATTCGCTTACGCATCCAGATGATGTCCGCGCGCTCGTCGACATGGGCGTTGACCACATTGGCGTGGCCCCAGCCGGCATGGGGCTACCGTCGGAGCTGCCCCACGACGAAGTCCGCGCGCTTTTTGCCCTGATGCCGCCCGGAGTACTCGGCTCGGCGCTGACGGTGCGCACCGATCTCGACGAGATCATGACGATGGTCAATGCCGTCCGGCCGCCAATCCTCCATGTTTGCCCGGACACCGACGCGCTGGGAGTCAAGGAGCAGCGCGAGCTGCGCCAGCGGTTGCCCGAGGGCACGCTCCTGATGAAGGCAATCGAAGTCGGTGGGCCCGAAACCGCTGAAGCCGCCATCGATGCGGCGCAGCGGTTCGCGCCGGTGAGCGACTTCCTGATTCTGGATACGGCCGTGCCACACATCCCCGGCATCGGCGCGGCCGGAATCGTGCACGACTGGGACATCAGCGCGCGCATCGTCGAGCTGGTCGGAGAGGAGACGCCGGTGATCCTGGCGGGCGGACTCAGTCCGGACAACGTTGCCGAGTCGATCCGGCACGTGCGCCCGGCCGGGGTTGATTCCTTTTCGCTGACGAACTCGGCGGCCAACCGGCGCCGAAAGGATCTCGACCTCGTGCGTGGGTTTGTCGATGAGGCCCGCCGCGCGGCTGCCGAGCTTGGCCTCTAACGCGCCGATGAACCAGAGGAGGCTCGACCTTGTCACCGTCGGCAGCGCCGCGGTCGACCACATTCATCGCATCAGTGTGCTGCCGAAGCGCGACGCGGGCGTCGCGGTCCTCGAGCGCAAGGTCGGGCCCGGCGGGGTGGAAACCAATGTCGCCGCGGCTGCCGCGCGGCTCGGCCTGAAGACCGGGATCATCTGCCGAGTGGGCGCGGACGCTGATGGCCTGATGATCCGTGATGACCTGCGTGAGCGCGGGGTCGATACCTCCCGCGTGCAGATCGGCGGCGAAAACGACACGGCCTACACGCTGGCCTTCGTCGATGGCCAGGGAGAGCGCATTATGATGACCGGCGGCGTCGGCGTGCGCGGCCTCATCCTGAGCGACGACGATGACGCCTACATCCGGCGCGCCCGCGCGTGCTTCACCTCGGGATTCCTCCCCTGGCCGCTCCTGGAGCGGGTCGCCGCACTCTGCAGCGCCACTGGCGGGCCGATGCTGGCCTTCGACCTGCCTGGTGAGTTCGACGATCTCGAAGCCAGAGGGCTCTACCGGCACAATGTCAACGCCTTCCTCCCCGGCATCGATCTCTTCATGGCCAGCCGCGACAGCCTGCGCTCCTACACGGGCGAAACCTCACTCGAGGGCGGAATGGCCTGGCTACATGCCAAGGGTGTTCGGAAGGTGGCCGTCAGCGACGGGTCACAAGGGGTTCACCTCTTCGATGGACGTGAACACGCTTGCGCCGTACATCATGTTCCGGCCTTCCCGGTCGCTGCCGTCGATACGACCGGGGCAGGCGACGTTCTCCACGCGGCGTTGATCGCGTCGTGGTTGCTGGAGGATTGGCCCACCGTCGATGCAGGACGCTTTTCCGCCGCTGCCGCGGCGCTTTCCTGCCGGGATTGGGGTGTCCGCGCCGCGTTGCCCGATTGGGACGCGGCTCAACTACTCGCGAACGAGGCCAGACAGCCGGTGGCGTCGCGCACGATGCGAGCTACCAGTCATGGCCAGTTGTCAACGAGAGGAGATCTGATGCCTGACGTCGGGAATCGTGAACGGCTCCATGCCCATATCCTCGGAAGCGTAGCGGCCGCCGCGCTGGGCGATGCCATGGGCGCCGCCACGGAACAGCATGCCATTCCCGAGATTCTGGAAGAACATGGCGGGTTGCTGCGGGAGCTGATCGCGCCCTCCAGCGACACCTTTTCCGGCGGAAATCTGCCTGGCCAGATCACGGACGACACCAGTCAGATGTTCGCCATGGCGGAGGCGCTGATCGAGGCCAATGGCGATCTGACGGAAAAGGCCTGGCTGCAGAAGCTGCTGCACTGGTCGCAAACGTCGCCAATGGCCAGGATGATGGGACCAACCACGCGTCCGCTCCTGGAGGCCATCGCCGCCGGCGAGGACACCTCGCACATTGGTAGAGTCGGGACCTCCACCCGGAAGCTGACCAGCTTCGGCACGACGAATGGCGCGGCCATGCGCATCGCCCCGGCGGGGCTCGTCTTTCCCGGCGACATGGAAGGGGCGGTGCGCCTCGCCTGGTTGACCTCGCGGCCAACGCACGACACGCAGATCGCCGCTTCGGGGGCGGGAGCGATCGCCGCCGGCGTGGCGCATGCGCTCGAGGCCGGCGCCGATGTCTTCTCGGTCGCGCAGGCGTGCCTGTGGGGCGCGCGCCGCGGCGAAGAGATTGGCGCGGCCGAGGGCCGGGTCGTGGCGGGACCGAACGTCACGCGACGGATCGAGATCGCTATCGAGGAGGCATTGCGGGCGCGCGACCTGGAGGACGCCATTCGCCGCATCGAGGCCAGCGTCGGCAACTCCGTGATGACGGTCGAGTCCGTGCCGGCCGCGGTCGGGATCTTCGTCGCCGCTGGCGGCGATCCGCTGGAGACGGTCGTCGGCGGCACGAACATCGGCAACGACTCCGACACCATCGCGGCAATGGCCGGGTCGCTCGCCGGGGCGCTGCGCGGCATCGCGGCGGTCCCCGCGGACCTCTTCGCCACGGTCAAGGCGGTCAACACCGAGGACATCGAGAGCCTGGCGGACGGGCTAACCGCGATCGCCTGGCGTCGGGTAGAAGCTTCACGGGCGAGTTGACCGCGTCATTCCAGGTTGCGGGAGGGAACATGCGCCGCTTTCTGATCGACACCGACACCGCATCGGATGATGCCGTCGCCCTGGTGATGGCGCTGCGTCACCCGGATGTCAAGGTCGAGGCCATCACCGTCGTCGCGGGAAACGTTCCACTGGAGCAGGGCGTGCAGAACGCCCTGCACACCGTCGAGTTGACCGGCTCGTTTGTCCCCGTCTATCGGGGGATGTCGAGGCCGATTCGCCGGCCATTCGAGAGCGCCCAGCACGTGCATGGCAGCGACGGCATGGGCGACATCGGCTTGCCGCTCTTCGGCCGGGAGCCCGCCCCGGAGCACGCCACCGACATCCTGATCGAGACGATCAACCGGCATCCCGGCGAGATCACGCTGGTCACATTGGGCCCGCTGACGAACGTCGCTATGGCGCTGCTGCGCGAGCCAACCCTGGCTGGGTTGGTGAAGGAGTGCGTCATCATGGGAGGCACGGGCCAGGGGTATGGCAACGTCACCCCGGTAGCCGAGTACAACATCTGGGTCGATCCCGACGCGGCGCGAATTGTCTTCGAGTCGGGGATGCCGATCACCATGGTTGGCTGGGACATTTCGCGCGTTTACGCCACCTTCGGACCTGAGGACGAAGC
>CAYSXO010000123.1:11126-11420 GCA_964434995.1 uncultured Sphaerobacteraceae bacterium | reverse complement strand
AGAATGACATGGGTGTCGCGGTTTCCCCGTGTGACAACGATCGCGGCCAGACCTTGCTCGGTGACGCTCATGAACTGGTGGGGATAGGCTGCTGCCTTCATGGCGTCGATAGCGATCTGGACGTCGCCGTCGGTCCCGTTCTTGAACCCGACCGGCATCGAGAGGCCGGACGTCAGGTTGCGATGAACCTGGCTCTCGGTGGTCCGCGCGCCGATGGCGCCCCAGGTCACGGCGTCGGCGATGAACTGCGGCGAAATGGGGTCGAGGAACTCGCATCCCGCGGGCAGCCCGAGG
>CAYSXO010000123.1:829-11116 GCA_964434995.1 uncultured Sphaerobacteraceae bacterium | reverse complement strand
TGACGGCGAAGCTGCCATCGAGGTGCGGGTCGTTGATGAGCCCCTTCCAGCCAACCGTCGTGCGCGGCTTCTCGAAGTAGACACGCATGACGATCTGCAGATCGCCTGCCAACTCGACCGAAAGCGCGGCGAGACGGCGTGCGTATTCGAGGGCCGCCTCGGCATCGTGAATTGAGCATGGTCCAACGACGACGAGGAGGCGGTCGTCCTTGCCGCGCAGAATGCGGCTGACTTCCTCGCGCGTGCGTTGCACGGTCACCGCGCTCCCGGCAGCGAGCGGCAACCGCTCGACGAGGATCGCGGGCGGCACGAGCGGGCGAATGCCAGCGATGCGCAGATTGCTGGTGACGGGCTTCTCGACCGGGGCGGGGTTGGCGATGCGGGCGATCCCTGGCAAGGCCGCCAGTTCGCCGGTCATCTCCGCCAGATGCGCGCCATGGATCGTGACCACGACAGGCTCGCCGTCAAAGAGGGTATTCTCGAACCCCATGGCCGATGCGCAGCGGCGGATCGCGTCGATTTCATCCTGGGTCGCCTCTGGTTTCATGACCACCAGCATCTCGCGATTCCCTTCAACAACAAATGTCATGACCCCATGTCGCTCCAGCGTGGCCCGAAATTCGCAAACACACGGCAGAGGCGCGGCCTCTGCATCCGCATCCTACAGTATGAAGTATGGTGAACGCTTTCCGGCGATGCGACGAGATCGCGCGGGGACGTTCAGCCCCTGCCCGGCGCGGAAGAGCCAAATCCACTGGCTCCAGCACGCATCGGCTCACCAGGATCGACGTGTCCGCCTCAGTAACGAACGCGGTAAGCGCTGCTGGATTGGGGGATACTGATCTCCTGCCGGATCGAGGCATGCATGGGAAGAGGAGACACGCGCGGAATGAACTACGACTACGTCATCGTCGGCGCTGGATCGTCTGGCGCGACCCTGGCGAGCCGGCTTACCGAGGACCCGGAGATCTCGGTGCTGCTGCTCGAGGCGGGCCCCGATTATCGCTCCGCCGATACGCCGCCGGACATGCGCTCTCCCAACCCGTACGGCATCATCCTCGACCCGGAACATGGCCGTTTCCGGTTCGATAGCCTGATGGCGCGCCGGTCCGCCACGCAGGAGCCGCGCACCTACTGGCGCGGGCGCGGCGTCGGCGGCAGCTCCAGCATCAATGGCCAGATCGCCATCCGCGCGATCCCGGAAGATTTCGCCTGGTGGGTGGATGAAGGGGCCGCCGGGTGGGGCTGGGACGACGTTCTCCCCGCGTTCAACCGGCTCGAAACCGATCTCGACTATGGCGACAAGCCGTATCACGGCAGTGACGGCCCGGTTCCCGTCTACCGCGCGCCGCTGGAAACGTGGGGCCACGTCGACCTGGCGCTACGCGAGGCGGCGCTCGACCTCGGCTACGGCTGGGACCCGGACCACAACGCTCCGGAGGGGAGCGGTGTCGCCACCTACGCCATCAATAGCCGTGATGGCGCCCGCGTCTCGATCAACGATGCCTACCTGGAGCCGGCGCGCTCGCGGCCGAACCTCACCATTCGCGGCGGCATCGTGGTCGATCGGGTCCTCTTTGATGGCCGCCAGGCGACTGGCGTACGCGCGGTGACCGTCGATGGCATCAGCGAGTTCCGCGGCAAGACCGTCGTCCTCTCGGCCGGCTCCACCTTCTCGCCGGGTATCCTCATCCGCTCGGGGATCGGCCCCGCGCGGGATCTGGATTCGCTTGGCATCCCGCACATTGCCGACCTCCCGGTCGGCGAAAACCTGATCGAGCACTCGGCGGTCTGGATTGGCCTCAATCTGAAGCCAGAGGCGCGGGCAACCTCGGTCGACCAGCGGCACACCAACTGCTGTGTCCGCTACTCATCCGGCCTGGCGGACGCGGGCCGCAACGACATGATCCTCATTTCGATGAACGTTGGCGGACTTGGCGTGGAGGGACTGCAGCGCGGTCTGATCAACGTCTGCACCTTCCAGACCTTTTCCCGTGGCCGGCTCACGGTGACCTCGACCGACCCGCTCGCCAATCCCGAGATCGATCTGGCAATGTTCTCCGACGATCGCGATCTCGTCCGCCTGCGCGATGGGATGCGCCGGTTGCAGCAGATCATTGCCCACCCGGCGGTGCAGCGGATTACCGAGAGCACGGCGTCGTGGGTGACTGGCCAGGTAATCGGGGCCGACGCGTCGGACGAGGAACTGGATGCCTGGATCGTCGCCAACAGTCAGGATTGCCAGCATCCCATCGGCACCTGCCGCATGGGCGCGGCAGATGACCCGCGCTCGGTCGTCGATCCGGCCTGTCGTGTCATCGGCGTCGAAGGGTTGCGGGTGATCGACGGCTCGATCATGCCGGAGAACCCGCGCGCGAATACGCATTTGACCTGCGTGATGATCGGCGAATTGATGGCCGAGCGGTTGCGTGCCGGGCGCCACGCCGACGCGACCGCGTGATTCCTGACGGCAGAATGCCGCAGGCCTGAGTTTGACGGAGGCTATCTCGGCTCTCCACCAGAACTGAACGCTCACGCCATGGGGACGCCCATATACTACAATGGAGTAGTATATGGGCGTCCCCGCGCGCCACGAGTGAAGCAGCGTTGCATGCCCGCCCGCGGCGCATGCAATTCAGAGAATCCGTGTTCGTGCGGGGAGAGGATCGACGTGAGCGAGCGGTTGGATGCGAGTCTATGGAGCAGCGGCTCGGCACGTGTCTCGCGCCGGCAGGTCATTCGGAGCGCGGCCGCGGCCGTCTCGCTTGCCGCGTTCGATCGCGGCAGATCGGTGTCCGCGCATGTTCCCGCGAGTGTCGATGATCTGGAGAGCGTGGAGCGGCCGCCGGCGCTCGGCCAGACGGAGTTCGCCGTCTATGTGAAAAACTCCGGGCATACGCTGCAGGGCGCCATGCTCGACTACTGGCGCGCCAACGGCGGATCGTTCCTGTTTGGCGATCCGGTTTCCGAGCCATTTGCCGCCCCGAACGGCTACTACAGTCAGGCCTTCGAGCGCGGCATCCTCCAGTACCGGCCCGAGTTCCTCTACACGGTCGACCCGATCGTGCGCCTCATGCCGATTGGCCGGATGGCCATGATTGACCGCCTGAGACGATCCTCCACGTGGCGACGGGATCTCACCGTCGCGGCGGAACTCTGGCAACGTCGGCCATCGGCCAACCGCGCCGTGGAGGCGGTCCTGGCCGATGGCGGCATCTTTGTTGAAGAGACGGGCCACACCCTATCGGGCGAGATCCTTGCCTGGTACGCCTTCAATGAAGGCGCGTTCTACTTCGGTTTGCCGCTCTCCGAACCGGTTACGGAGAAGGGGATTACGTCCCAGTGGTTCGAGGGAGGGTTGGTCGAGGCTGGCCCCGATGGCGTCACATTGGCGCCGCTGGGCCGCGCGATGGCCGAAATCCTCGGAGTCGATACCGGCCGGGCGCCGGAGGCCGGCCTCCCGCACTACGATGAGCTTGTCTTCTGGACGGCGGCGAATCCCAATCCGCTGGGCGATCCCTATGCCACGGGAGCGAAATGGGTCGAGGTAAGCCTCTCTGAGCAGCAGCTCACGGCGTACCACGGCACGACGCCGATCTCCTCAACGCACATCAGTACTGGGCTCGACCCGAATCCAACGGAGATCGGCATGTTCCATGTCCGCCTCAAATATCCGCTGCAGGACATGAAGGGGTTCACCTCGGCCACCGGCGAGGTGATCGCGATGGGCGATGCTGGCGCGCCAGCGGATGCTATCGAGTACTCGGTCAAGGACGTGCCGCATGTCCTCTACTTCAATCTCCAGGGCGAGGCGCTACACGGGACGTACTGGCATGGCAATTTCGGACAACCCATGAGCCATGGCTGCGTGAACCTGCCGCTCGACTTTGCCGCCTGGATCTATGGATGGGCCCCACTCGGAACCGGAGTCTGGGTACACCCCTGATCGCATAGACGGCCCGCGCCCGAATTCCTATCATCATGTAGTAGATGATTGGGATGGCGCGCGGGCGATGAGTGGTGGTCCAGGATTGGCGCGGAGGCCGACCAGGGCCGCGGATCCTCCAACTGGCAGATCGACCCACCATGAACGTCGAGCCGGTAGGGGAGGACGTGGCCGCGTGACGATCCAGCAAACTGCCACGAATCAGCCGTATCCCTCCCCGGACCTCGATACGATGCGCGGCCAGATGCCGGAGCTTGAGAATGGGTTTGGAAACGGGTCGACCTACCGTTTCATTCGGGGATCGAGCACATCGCGCAGGCCGTCGCCAAGAAGGTTGCACCCCACCACCACGAGGGTGATGGCCAGGCCGGGGTAGATCATGAGTTGCGGCGCCCGTTGGAAGAATGGCCGGCCATCATTCAGCATCGTGCCCCATTCCGGCGTGGGCGGCTGCGCGCCGAGACCGAGAAAGCTCAATCCTGAGATCGCCAGAATCAAGCCGCCAAGCTCCAGGGTCGCGAGCACGAGGACCGAGGGAACCACGTTGGGCAGTACGTGCCGCAGCACGATCCAGGGGGCGGATGCGCCCGCGCACCGCGCGGCGGTGACATACTCCCGGCCGCGCACGCCAAGTGTCAATCCACGCATGACGCGCGCATAGTCGACCCACCAGATCGCCACCATACCGACCATGACGTTGATCAGGCTTGGCCCGAGCGTTCCGACAATCGCCAGTGCGAGCACCAGGCTCGGGAAGGCGAGGAGCACATCGACGATGCGCATCAGAACGTCGTCCAGAATCCCGCCGGCATAGCCGGCAACCACCCCCACGGAGATGCCAATCAGGACGATGACCGCTGCCGCGCTCGCCGCCGCTCCCAGGGACCAGCGGGCGCCATAGACCAACCGGCTGAAGATGTCCCTGCCCAGGTTGTCGGTGCCAAGCCAGTGCGCCGCGCTGGGAGCGGCGAGAATGGCGCGGCTGTCAACGGCCGTCGGATCGTGAGGGGCCACCCACGGCGCGGCCAGCGCGGCCGCGGCAATGATCCCGACGATGATCGCGCCCGCCACGACGGTGCGGTCGCGCCCGCACCGCCGCGCCAGGTCCCAGCGGTCCATTTGGGGACTGGCATGGTGCGGCCCGGTTGGGCTGGCGCCCCCGGCCAGCGTATGGTCCCCGAGCGTTGCCTGGGCCATGGGCCATCCGTCCTAGTTCCCGGAGAGCCGGATACGCGGATCGAGCACGGCGTAGCCGAGATCGACCACGAGGTTGATGAGCAGAAAGACCGTGCCCATGAAGATGACGAAGCCCTGAATGACCGGGTAGTCCCGATCGAAAATCGAGTCGAGGACGAACTTGCCAATTCCTGGCCAGGCAAAGATCGTCTCGACGATCACCGCCCCGCCGAGGAGGCCGGCAAAGCGCATGCCCGCCACCGTCATCACTGGCAAGAGGGCGTTGCGCAGCGCGTGACCGATCACAACGGCGCGCGCTCCGAGGCCCTTGGCCCAACCGGTGCGAACGAAATCCTGGCTGAGGATTTCGAGCATTTCGGAACGAGTCAAACGCATGAGGCTGGCGCTGGCGGCGAGCCCCAGCGTGACCGAGGGTAGGACGAGGTGCTGCCAGTCGCCGCGGCCCGCGACCGGCAGCATGTGCAGGCGGACCGCGAAGATCAGGATCAGCAAGTAGGCAACCCAGTAATTCGGCATGGCCGCGCCGAAAAGCGCCACGATGCGTGAGAGGTGGTCGACCGGGGAGTTGCGCCAGACCGCGGCCAGAACACCGAGAGGCAACGCCACCGCGATCGCGCCCAACAGCCCGAGAAGCGCGATCTGGAACGTCGCGGGGAACCGGTCCGCGAGGGCGCTCAGGACCGGTTCCCCAGTGCGGTAGGAGGTGCCGAGATCGCCGGTGACCGCGCCGCCGAGCCAGCGGGCATAGCGGATGATGAATGGATCGTCGAGGCCAAGCGCCAACCGGGCCACGGCCACCTCGTCGGCAGTTGGTTGCCGGCCAAGGTCTCGCTGCAGCATGAGCCGCGCCGGGTCGCCGGGGGTGAGATTGGCCAGGGCGAACGCGATGAGGGAAATGCCGAGCCAGACCGGAACGAGATACGCGAGCCGGCGCAGCAGATAGCGCGTCACGCGCCTATTCCACGAGCGACACGGCGGTCCAGCGCTGGTTCAGCCCCGAGGGGTGCGGATCGAGCCCCTGCACGTGCCCGGAATGGCCGTAAATCTGGCGCGTTCCCGCGAGCGGCAGAACCACGAAATCATCGTCGATGATCACGTTCATGGCGCCGGCCGCTGATTCCTGCAGTTCTTCGATCGATGTCGCGGAGCGGCACTGCCCGATGAAGTCGTCAAATGCCGCGCCGGGGGCAAATGCGTTCCCGTACATCGCGGACTCCGGATCGCCATCCGGGAGCGGCGTGGAGAAGAGGAGATCGGGCAGGAAACAGGGGTTGCCGTCATTCTGGCTGCCAACTTCCGCCCAGAGATCGCCTTCGCCCGCGGCCAGCCGCGTCTCGTACGTGGCCGTGTCAGGGGTCTGCACGATCTCCACCTCGATCCCGGCGTCGCGAAGCTGCGCCTGCACGAACTCCGGCATCGAGCGGTGAACCTCGGCACTTGGGAACCCGGAGATCATCGTCAACTTCAGCGCGCGGCCATCCTTCTCGCGGATGCCGTCATCCCCAGATGCCCAGCCTGCTGCATCGAGTATCTGCTTCGCTCGTTCCAGATCGCTGACGATTGGCTGGATCGTGCTTGCGGCCGGCCCGAGGATCGTGGGCGGAATCATGGTCGTGCTGGGATCGGCAAACCCCTGCCAGACTCCGTTCACGATCGTCTCCTTGTCGATTGCCAACGCCACGGCTTCGCGCACGGCCCGGTCTGCTCCCAGATCGTACGGTTCCTGTCCATGGATATTGATGTAGAGCGCCTGGTACGCCCCGACCCCGGAGACGCTAAGCTGGAACTGGCCGTCCGCTTCCAATTGGGCCGCCGCTTCCGGGGGAACCTGGGAGATCAGGTCAACCTCCCCCGATTGCAGCGCCAGGACGCGCGTTGTCGGGTCCGGATAGAAGCGAAACGTAATCCGGCCCACCCGTGGCCGATCGTCCCCCCAGTAGCCATCGAACGCTTCCACGACGTAGCGGTCGTCTTTGACATACTCGACTTCCCGGAACGGGCCTGTGCCAATGCGGACTTCAGCAGGATTGCTGTTGGCCGCCACGATGCTCTCGTTGGGGTGGTTGAGCTGTTGCAGCAGCCGGCGGTTGGGTTGAGCCGGCGTGATCTCGACCGTCATGTCGTCAATGGCTTGGGTCGATTGATCGTCGATCAGGAGAATCCCGCCGCCGGCCTGGGCAATCCGGCTCATCGACCAGACGACGGCCTCCGCGGTGAGCGGGGCGCCGTCGTGGAACGTGACTCCCTGGCGCAGCGTGAACCGATAGGTATTTGGCTCGATGAACTCCCACGACTCGGCGAGCATTGGCTCGATCTGGTAGTCGGTTGTAAGGCGCACCAATGCCTCGAAAATGTTTGTGTTGAGCGGGTAGTAGCCGATGTTTGCTCGCTCAGGCGGATCGATGCGATAGTCGTCCGACGTGACGCCGATGACCAGTTCGCCACTCGGCGCATCTTGCGCGGCAGCGACCGCTGACCGGCGGGCGACGGTCAGGCCCGTCAGCGCCAGGGAGCCGGCGGCGCCAAGCTGAACGAATCGCCGGCGATGCACCTGGGTAGTGAGCTTGGTCGCACGGGACATGCTCCGCTCCTCCTCTGCAGCGTGGACCACGGACCCGCCCATGGCAGCGACAACGATGTCACTGTAGTAGCGGAGGACATCAGCGTAACACGTCGCGCGGCTGGACATGGGTGCAGCCGCGCGACGTCGAATTGCGATCGTTACGCGATCACGGAAACCGCGGTGCCGATGGGCGCCCAGTCATATAGCCAGGCGGCCACCTCGAGCGGCAGATTGACACAGCCGTGGCTCATCCGTGACCCGAAATTGTTGTGCCAATAGGCGCCATGCAGGGCATTCCCAAGGTTGTCGAAGTACATCACGTCGGGCACGGCCTCGACGAAGTAGTACTCGTCGCTGATGGTCCCCTCCATGTCCTGAATGTCGTACTTTGTCAGAATGCTCCAGTAGCCAAGCGGAGTCACGGTTTCCACCACTTCGCCTGTTCCGGTGCTGACATACGAGGAGCGCATGAGTTCGCCATTTTCGTAGGCCCACATCGCTTGCTGGGAGATTGACACCACAATCTCTTTCCAGGCGCCCTGTTGCGGGCCTGGCCCGAACGTACCCACGGACCACGGCTGTTCGTGGTCGGCCGGTCTCTCTTCGACCACGGGCGGGGGCACGAAGAGCGCCTCATCGTAGGGTGGAACGTCGTTCGGCGGTTCAATCGGGCTCGTGTCGAGCTGAAGGCGGCTGGCGACATGTCTGCCTAGCGGCAGGGGTTGAACGTCGCCGCTCGCCTTGAGCTGGAGCGCCCCGTGGTCAAAGTACTGGATGAGGCTGCCATCGGGCGCGCGAAACGCCTCCGTCAGCGGTGCGCCGAGCACCGTACCGGCCCCGGCGTCCCAGTACGCGAGAAACGCGCCGCCAAGCGTGTGCCCATTCTCCGCGAAGCCGACGCACCCATCGTCGTTGCCCGCGCACACGGTGCGTTCGGCCGCGCGTAAGAGCGCCAGCGATGGTTTTCCGGCAAGGGCTTCGGCAAGCGCGTCGCGTCCGAGGGCGAGGAGCTGCACCCGCGCCTCGGGTGGCTCGTCCGGCAGATAGAGGAGGGCCGCGTTCTCGTAATACTGGACGATCCGACCCTGTGCCGGTTCGCTTCGCCAGCCCCACTCGGGCTTGATCTCAGGGGTAATGGGGTCGCCCAGGATGGCGCGTTGCGCGCGCCAGAGATCGAGGAACAGGCCGTCCGTCGTCTGCCCTGTTTCCGGCACGTAGACGGTTCGCGGAGGCGCCCAATCGCTGGCCCATGCCGATGCTGGCGCGAGGAGCATCAGGGCAAGCAGCATGGTGGCCAGGCACTGGCTGGCGCGGGCGCGGGCCAGCAGGGCGAACGACGAAAAACCCGAGCGGGAACGCGGCGGCGCGCACGCATCCACTGGTGAGTGCTCCTTTCCAACGGTCACGAAGAAACGGCCGGGCGTCGGATGTGCAGGAGAGTGCCGCGTCTCACATCGGCGCCACCGCCAGTGACATGCCGTCCAGAACACTCCACATCCAGGCGTAGGTATCCCAGTCATAGACGCCGTATTCGCCCTTTGCAGGATCGGAGTAGTAGACCCCCGATTCGTCGTAGCCGTAGGCAACGACCACGTGATAGCCGGGCGTCAGCCTGTACGGCGTCCCGTCCTCGGCATATTCGTAGAAGCCGAGGTCTCCCCAGTAGCCAAGCCAGACAAGCATCGGCTGGCCCGCGTCCAGATGTGCCTTCAGAACCGAGAGATCCCCTTGCGCGTAGTGGACCTCGCCGGAAAACCCGAATTCGGCGAGCGGGCCGACGAGCGCCTCGGGATAGACGCCGTAGTCGGTTGTGTTGCCCCACCAGCCGTTGATGTCGCCGCGGAAGCCCCAGTGGGGATTGGCCGACCGGCCGACGCGCTCATCGAACTCAAACTCGGAAATCCAGACGCCGTATGCCGCCGCGGCGATGGTCAACGCGGCGTATTCGCAGCTCAGATTGCGCTGCTGGACGTAGGTCGGCACATCGACAAAGGCCCCCTCGCCATTGGCCCTGGCCGGACTCACGGCGGCCGTTGCCAAAGAGAGCGCAATGGCCGCGCCGATTGCCACACGCCCCAACCACCCGCCGAGCATCCTGTCCCTCCATTGTCTGAATTGACCAGCCGCGCGCGGATCGTCGCGCGCCCTGCCGGTCTTTCGCCGCGCGCCGCCCAACCGGCGCCCGGCGTCGTGCTAGACCTGATTCGCGCGCAGGACCGTGCGTTCGCGATATTCCTGGGTCGCTTCGTCCCAGGAGCCGATCGTGCACGTAATGAGCGTCAGTGCCTCGCCGCCGGCATTGCCGAGCATCTCCTCAAAGTCCGCAGGAGTCATCTCCGCGACGACATAGTTCTTCATCCAGGCGACCCCATAGCTGAAAGTGTTCCCTTTCTCGGAATCGACCTCGAGCAGGTCCCCTGCCGCCAATTGCGAGAGGTTCCAGAAAACGGCCGGGCCGACGTCCCAATAGTCGACATGGCCTGCCATCACGACGTTGTCATTCCGCCGCAGCATCGCCAGGTCGTGGTACCAGGAGACGACCCAGGGGCCGCTCGGATTCACCATGACGCCATCCACAATA
>CAYSXO010000123.1:0-819 GCA_964434995.1 uncultured Sphaerobacteraceae bacterium | reverse complement strand
GGCGGCATCGATGGCCGCGTTCGGGACGCGGATGTGGACGGGTGACTCGCCGCGATTGACACCGGCGCCCTCGACGGCTCTGGAGCGAACGATCGGTCCAGGGCGGAGCCCGCCAGTAGACGGGACGTCAATGAAGGCGTCGGGGGGTGCTTCATCTTGGGCTACTGCCCGCGCGCCGAAGAAACGGTGCGCGGCGCTCGCGCTGGCCCCTGCCAGCATCGCCCGCCGGCTCATCCTGCCCCAATGTGACATCAGGTGTCCTCCGTGAGTTCATCCGCGCCGGGCATGAGCGACGCGAAGCGTTCTCTCGCACGGATTGCTACTACGAGAAAATAGTATATCCAAAGCCGGGCCTTGAAAAGCCCTGTGGCACGGAATGCAGGCCGAACGTTGCCAGCGCCGGTTGTGTCAGCCGGGCCAGCGGGCCCAGTGCGACGGGATTCAGCAGCTTGGGTGCATCCAGAGACCGATCAGCGAAACAATGCTGCCATTGGTGAGGAGAGGAGCCAGCAGGGCGATCTCGACAGCAATGAGCGCGAGGGCGATGCGGCCTCTCCAGCGAGGTGTGGCTGGAGAGGCGCCGGTGAGCGCCGCAACACGAAGCTCGGCATTGCCCCCGAATGCGGGCGTCGCGAGGGGAGGCGCCATCGTCTTGACCATCGCGCCGGCGAGCCAGCGCGGGCTCCCCATCATCACGATCGCGTGGCGGTCCGCGGCAACCTCGACGGCCATCGCATAGTGCCGAGCAAGGCGCTGGATTTCAGGCACGACGCCGAACGCCGCGGCCGCCGATTTCGCCAGCAGCAAGCGCAATGGATC
>CAYSXO010000122.1:8863-11517 GCA_964434995.1 uncultured Sphaerobacteraceae bacterium | reverse complement strand
GTTGGCGCCCTGGCAGCGACCGCGCTAACGGCAATCGGCCTGCAGAGCGACGATGCCGAGGCCAAGAAGAAGAACAAGAAGATCACCATCTGCGAGAATGGGGAGACGCTCCGGGTAAAGAAGAAGGGCTGGCAGAAGAAGCACCCGACGGCGACGAAGGGCGCCTGTGTCGAGCCGATCTGCCCCGCTGAGCGGCCGGTCGAGTGCGGATTTGGATGCTGTCCATCCGAGTTTTCAAAGTGCTGCGATAACGTCAACGATCCCGTCTTTACCACCACATGCAACCCAACGAGCCACACCTGCTGCCCCGCCAGCGTCGGTGGTGGATCTTGCCCAGCCAGCAATCCTGTTTGCTGCCTGAGGGATCCTGAGAACGTCGAAACCAGGAACTGCTGCCCGGCGGGCTCAGCGTGCTGCTCGGAGGATGCTGACTGCGGCATCGGTGGTACCTGCAACCTCTTGCTCGGCTGCTGCAATGTGATTGGCGCAGGTCGCAGCCGCGGTCAGGGCGGTAGCGAGCGATTCCACATGGTCGCCAGGTAGTCGCAATCTCCTCGCACGTTTTCCAGGAAATGGGACCCGGCCTTGTTGCCGGGTCCCATTCCGTTGCGCGGAGAACTCGCGTACGGAAAAGGAGGACGACTCCCAGCCGCACAATCAGTGCATGACCAATGCAAAGGCCCAGTCCTCGATTCTACTGCCCGGTAGATCCGAACGATCTGTCCGTAGGCGGCTACTGCTGTCTGGAGAGTGCAGCCTGTTGCCAGGTCGCCGCGGATTGCCAAGCGGCATTGGCCCGTGTATTGATGGCTGCTGTCCAATTGCGCTGCCACGTGAGACGGGGGTGGACCGTACCGGTCGCGGCACGCGCCAGAATGACGCCGAGCGATTTCGCGTGCCAGCCGGGTAGGGTTCCGTTTCAGATTTTCGGTTGATCATGAGCTTGACTTCATCGTCGGGCTTCTCCGTCTTGTGAGCTCGGCACACGGCAGCGCACGTCTTCGCGCGTCAGCTTCGCACGCACATGCATCCCATCGGGCGAGAAAGATCCGCTATTGACGTTCAGTTAACACTTCCTTCATTGATCGTGCGATTTCTTTGTTGCTTCACGATTACATCCCATTGACAACATCAGCAAACCTTTCATAGGATGGTCGAAGCCCTCGCATCAGCGCTTGGAATGCTGTTTCGCGGTTCGACGTGCAGTCACCGGGCGCTGCAGATGTGTCGACCTTCGCGCCCCGCGTGTTGTCACCGGCAAAACCAGGAGAAGGAGGACGGGTGGAGAGCAAGCGATTCGACCAATTGGTGCAGGCCGCGTCGTCATCGCGGCGCGGCGCGTTGCGGATCGGTGTGGGCGCGCTGGCGGCGACGGCTCTGGCGGCCCTGGGCCTGAGCGCGGATGACACGGAGGCCAGGAGCCGCAGAAAGAGGAAACGGCTCGTCTGCTTCGAGGGGCAGACGCTTCAGGTGCGTAACCGGAATCGGTTCCTGCGCCGGGGAGCCACCAAAGGCGCCTGTACCTGCGCGGCCGACCGGCCGGTCGTCTGTGGCAACGGGTGCTGTCCAACGGAGTACTCGCTCTGTTGCGAGACAACGACCAGCGCGACCGACACCCATTCCTGCAATCCACCAGACGCCACCTGCTGCCCGGTCAGTCAGGGAGGCGGCTCCTGTCCGACCGTGATCTTCGGCATCGATCCCATGCCAATGGCCACGGTCTGCTGCCCCGCCACCGAGCAAACGCCACGCGGATGGTGTGCCGAAGAGGGTGGGGATTGCTGCACGACCGAAGAGGGCGGCTTCTCCTGCCCGCGGGGGGGAACCTGCTGCCCGCTACCGACGAATGGCTCGTGCGGCTGTGAAGATCTGGGCCCATGGTGCGCCTTCGCCGATGAGGGCGAGCTTTGCTGTTCAGTTGAGGGCGGCGGCGGAAGCTGCACCACCGACTTCCCGGTCTGCTGCCCGGAGAACGAGAACTACCTCGCCACCTGCTGTCCAGAGGGGAGCACCTGCTGCAGCACGGATGCTGATTGCGGCGGCGATCCCGGCAGTTGCAACGGCGGCTGTTGCGACGCGGCAGGGCTGCAGAAGCCTGAGTTCCCCGCGCGCGCCGCGCGGTCGCGACGGAGTGGAGTGGAGCGCTTCCACATGGCCTCCAGATAACTTCCAGCCAACGTGGCGACACCCGAGGGGTCCGGCCGCAATGCCGGGCCTCTCGTCCTCAAAGTGTGATTCAGGGCGCCTCACCGCCGCGTGCGGCCAGATAGCGGTGGACCGCCGAAACCACCACTGACCCCTCTCCCACCGCCGAGGCGACCCGCTTGACCGAGCCGCTCCGAACATCGCCGACCGCGAAGACCCCAGACACGCTCGTCTGAAACAGCGAGAACATGTCGCTCAATGGCCTGCCCGGCTCCAGGGCCGCAATGCCGGTCACAACAAAGCCCCGATCGTCGAGCTTGAGCGTGCCGCGCAGCCAGTCGGTGTGGGGGTCCGCGCCGATCATGACGAAGAGGGCGCAGGTTTGCAACTCATGCACCACGCCAGACGGCTTTTCAACCGTCACCGACTCCAGCCGGTCGCGGCCATGTAACGCACTGACGACACAGGTGGTGTGAATGCTGATATTGGGCGCATGCTCCAGGCGAGCG
>CAYSXO010000122.1:8579-8853 GCA_964434995.1 uncultured Sphaerobacteraceae bacterium | reverse complement strand
CCAAGATCGGGCCCCCGGCAAATGAGATGCACCCTTCTGGCCGACTCGGCGAGAAATAACGCCGCTTGTCCGGCCGAATTGCCCGCCCCGACCACGGCCACATCCTGCTTGCGACAAAGCCGCGCCTCGATATCCGTTGCCGCGTAGTAGACCCCGGCGCCTTCGAAGCGGTCCTGATGCTCGAGCCCCAGCCGCCGGTAGCGCGCACCCGTGGCAATCACGACGCTGCGCGCCCGGAGCGATTTCATGCCATCGAGCTGGATCTCGAAGAGAT
>CAYSXO010000122.1:7924-8569 GCA_964434995.1 uncultured Sphaerobacteraceae bacterium | reverse complement strand
AGCGCCTGCACCTCGGCCCGGAAGGCGAGATCGCCCCCGGAGATACCCGCGGGAAAGCCAAGATAGTTCTCGATACGCGAAGAGGACCCGGCTTGCCCGCCGATGGCCACATCCTCCACGACGATCGTGTCGAGCCCCTCCGACGCGCCGTAAACCGCTGCCGAGAGACCGGCAGGGCCCGCGCCGACGACCACCAGATCGGCGGGAGCGGTTTGTCCGATTGCCAGATCGAGTCCGAGCGCCTTGGCCAGATAGATGGGGCTGGGGTCGGCGAGCGCCTTCTGGCCGCGCAGGACGACCCAGACCTCGGCATCGCCCGACGCGCCGGTTCGTTGCATCAGCGCCACGGCAGCGGGGTCCTCGTTCGCCAGCCATCGATGTGGAATGCGATTTCGGGTGACGAACTCTTCGAGATCGAGAATCTTCGGCGACGCCGCCGCGCCAATGATCGTCAGGGTTGGCCCAGCCGCCTGCATCAGCAACTGCCGGCGCGCGGAAAATGCGGTAACCAGGGCATTGCCCAGCGTCGGCAATGTGGCAATAACCTCCTGCACGCCGGCCGCCGGCACGATCAGCACCGCTCCAGGCTCGCGGACAATGCAGGTGGCGTAGACCGTCTGACCGGTCAGCAGCCCCAGCTCGCCA
>CAYSXO010000122.1:2010-7914 GCA_964434995.1 uncultured Sphaerobacteraceae bacterium | reverse complement strand
CCGGCAAGCACGACCACAAGCACTGGCGCTCCGTCGCCGGCCTCGAAGAGCACGTCGCCCGCGCGGGTGGCCCGGCGCTCGCCATACGGCATCAATTGCGCGATCTCGTCTCCTGTCAGCGTGAAGAACGCCTCGCGCTGCAATTCCTCCGTGGAGATAGGCATGCGACGTCCAGTTCCGGGAAGGCGAGTGGCCAATGCGCCATGGCCAGCACACAAGTATGCGGCGTGAGCCCCCCATGGAGTTGCCTCTGAATAACCTCTTGCCTTCACAAAATCCATGATTATCGGCGAGGCGCCATTCTCGGGGCGCCTCGCCATGGCGAGGATCGGGGTATCCGCCGGCCGATCAGGCCCTGGCCGCCTCGACAGCGGCGATGAAGGCGAAATCCTCCTGATTTGGCAGCGAGGGATCGTGCGCGAAGGCGCCAGCCTGATAGGCCGCGCCGACCGCGTCGCGCAGCTCCGTGCGGCCACGGAAGCTGCGCTCCACCAGGCCGCGCCAGCGCTCGCCGAGCGCCTGAGCCTCGTCACTGGCTGGGTCGAGGCCCGCGTCTCGCGCCGCGCGCATCTCGGGAATCAGGCGCGCCCACTCGCGCTCGACCGCGGCGATCTCCTCGGGGCCAACCTCGGTTGCCAACTGCTCGAACTCCGCCAACTGTTCGGCGGTGTAGTGCTTTTCCACCATCTCCTCCAGTTCATCTTGCGCCAAGCGCGGCAAGCGGGAGACGAGCCGCCATTCCCGGTCCCAGACCCATCCGCCCGACTCGTCGTGCCTCCGTAGCGCGCCAGCGATAGCCGCGTCCAGCGCCTCGAGTTCGGCAATCTGACGGCGCACGGCCATTCGCCGCAGCCGCAATGCGCGCTCGGGGTCGGCGTCGGCGCGGTCAAGCAGAGAGCCGATCCGCTCCAGCCGCATGCCCAATGCACGCAGCGTCAGGATCTCGGCCAGGCGCTCCAGGTCTGCACCGCTGTAGAGGCGATACCCCGCTTCACTCCGCGCGGAGGGGGAGAGCAGGCCGCGCTCGTCGTAGTGGTGCAGCGTGCGCACCGAGATGCCGAAGAGCGACGCCGCCTCGCCAATCCGGTACGTCCGGCTCATCACCCACCTCCACCGGAGACGATAAGCCCTCCCGTAACGTGAGGGTCAAGGGCTTCGTCCCCACCGGCATTCTCGGCGTTCCCGAGGAGCCCGAGGCTTCCGAGCCATGGGAACCACCAGGACAGCCCCATGCTGGCGCGGCCAGCCTGGCGTCTGCCGGGGTTCCGGTCCCGCGAGGTGGATGGTATGGTTCGCGGCCTGCGCGGTGTCTCGCTGGCACCATAGGTGCCGCCACCCTCTGGAATAGCCCCGTGGAATCTGACGCCTTCGTCAACGAAGCGACACTCCCGATCCCTCCGCCGTTTCAGGAGGCGGGGTCGGCGCGGCTCGCTAACACCGCCTCTCATCACAGTGCCATTCAGGTCTTGCCGGTTGGCATTGCCGCCGGCATTGCCGCCGGGGAGACGATCGAGCGGCCAGCGTCCGTCGTGAAGGAGTTGGTCGAGAACGCGCTCGATGCCGGAGCGAGCGCCATCAGGATCGACATTCGCGGCGGCGGGCTCGATCTGATCCGGGTGGGTGACGATGGGTGCGGCATCCGTGCCGCGGATCTCTGGCTCGCCTGCCAGCGCCACGCCACCAGCAAGTATCCCGCGGAAGGGCTTTCGGCCGTGCGCACGCTCGGCTTTCGCGGGGAGGCGCTGCCCAGTATCGCCGGCGTCGCCGAACTCGATCTCCTCTCCGCGACGAACCATGGCGCGGGTGGTTGGCGCCTGACCTTACGCGGCGGGCGCGTCCTGCGCGATGAGCCGGCGGCCCGCCCACGTGGCGCCACCGTCAGCGTGCGCGGCCTCTTCGCCGATCTCCCCGCGCGCCGTTCGGCCTTTACTGGTACACACGCCCGGAGCGAGACCTCGCAGATCAGCGCCACCGTGCGCCGCCTGGCCCTGGCCGCGCCGGGAGTAAGGTTCGCGCTCCACGTCGAGGAACGGCTCGCCCTGCAAACGTCGGGTTCGGGCGATCTGCTGACGGCGATCGCCGAGATTCACGGGCACTCGCTTGCATCATCGCTTTTGCCCCTCGGCCCGATCGAAGCCAGCGGCGCAAGAATACATGGCGCTATTGCTGGCGCAGAGGTGACGCGCCCAGGGCGCAGCGGCGTGACGCTGCTTGTCAACGGGCGGCCGGTTGTTGGCCGCGCCCTGCAATCGGCGCTGGAAGCGACGTACCGGCCGCTCCTGCCGCGGGGCAGGCACCCGATTCTGGTGATGGCCATCGACACCGACCCCCGGCGCATCGACGTCAACGTTCATCCTGGTAAGCTCGAGGTTCGCCTGCGGGATGAGCGCGCCATCTCCCAGGCCATGGCCGGGCTGGTTCGCGACGCGCTGGGACGGCGTCCCCTGCATCTCCGCTGGGAACCGCTCACGGGCGTTGCCGCGCTGGCGCGGGATGCCGATCTGGCTATCGCCGAATCGCCCGCGGAGTACGACCTCGCTACGCCCATCGTGACGCCAGGTCTGCCCGAGCTGCGCCTAATCGGACAGGTTGGCGGGCGGCTCCTCGTGCTGGAGGGTGAGGCAGGCCTCTATCTCATTGACCAGCACCGTGCCCACGAGCGGATTCTCTACGAGCGGATGCGCGCGGCGCATGCCGCCGACGACGCCGACCGGGTCTCCCCAGGGAATGGGCTCGTGACGCTGCCGGAACCACTCCTGGTCGAGGTCGGATTGCCGCGGGCGACGGCGCTGCAACGGCGTCTGCCGGAACTACGCTCGCTCGGCTTCGCGCTGGAAGAGTTTGGCGGCCGCGCTTTCCTGCTGCGAACCGCCCCGGCCATGCCCGGGGTTCTGCCGGGCAACGCGCTGCCCGGCCTGGCCGAGCCCGGCATTCTCGGTCATGCCCTTGTGCTGGCCGCCGGTGAGGCGGAGGCGGCTGGCGACGGCGAAACCTGGCAGGAGCGGCTGCTGGTGCGGCTGGCCTGCCGCGCGGCGGTGCGCCGCGGCCGCGCGCTCGAATGGCCAGCCATGCGCGCGCTGGTGGAAGGGCTGGGGAACACCGACGCACCCGCGGTTTGCCCGCACGGCTCGCCGCTGTTGATGCATGTCGGCGCCGCAACGCTGGAGCGACAGTTCGGCTGGTCGTAGCGCGGCGATCGCACTCGTCCCCGATCGGAGAGCGACTCGCGAAACGACGCTGCCGCCCTACCCCATCCAGACCATATCCGTGAAATCCTCCTGGACGATGTGGCGAAACTGGCGAATGGTCTCCTCCCGGACAGGCAAATAGGGGCGACGCGTGCGGTTGCTGGTCAGAAGAAAGGGCGAGCAGGAGGCAATCGCCTTGCCGAGAATGCCATGGAGATTTCCGCCCTCGTAAAGCACCTCCGAGGCGCGCATGAAGGCGTGCATCCGCTCCTGGCGCGCCTTTGCGGCGTCCCAGTTGCCGGCTTGCATCTCCTTGTACCAGTCGACCATGTAGGACGCGTTGAAATTCACGAACCAGGAGTAAACGCCACGGGCGCCGAACATGGAGTACGGGGCAAACGCATGTTCGCTCGTGAAGTGACTCAGCTCCGGGGCATCCTGCATGAGCGTCATGAACTCCGGGAAGACATTGCCCACGTGCTTGGTGCCAACCAGATTAGGGATCTCTCGCTGTAGCGTCGCGTAGTCGGGTCCGCGCTGGTAATTGTGCACGCGCGGGGTGTTGTAGTGAATCAGCGCGAACGTCTCCGGGACGGCAGACCGCACATCCTCCCAGAAGACGCGGTACGATTCGGCGCTCATCGGCATGAAGTAGGGGTGCCCAACGTGCGCGCCAAGGATGCCCCGCTCGGCGGCGTAGCGCAGGCGGTCGATCATGCCTCGCGTGTTCGTCCAGGTGACGCCGACCTGCGTCGGGACGTTGAGCCGCTGCGCTTCGTCGGCAAAGACGTCGACGATCCGTCGATACTCATCCAGCTCGATCGCGTAGAACTCGCCATCGCTGTCGGTCGTGTAGATGCCATGGACGCCCGCCGCCGTGAGCCGGCGCATGTTCTCGCGCAGGACATCGGCGTCGAAGCGGTCCTGGTCATCAAAGGGGGTGGCAATCGCTGCCCAAACTCCATGCAGATTGTCCCGAGTCAGACGATTGGTCATCAGCGGCGCGGCCCCGTTCGTTCCACTCATCGGTCGATTGCTCCAAGGATGCGATAGACACTCCCCGGACGGTACGGGTAGCGCTCTTCCAGATCGTCCGGCAGATGGATCCCAAGTCCGGGCGCCGTTGGCGCGGCCAGCGTGCCGTCATGCAGGCGAAGCGGCTCGGTCAGCACCTCATCCCGGAGCGGATTGGGCACGGTGGAAAGCTCCAGGATGCTGCAATTCCGCGAGGCGAAGGCGGCATGAACGGTGCCCATCATGCCCGCGCCGCCACTCCACGAATGGATGGCGATCGGGATGAAATGGCGTTCGCACATTTGCGCGACGTGGCGCAGCACGCCAATGCCGCCGATCAGCGCGGCGTCGGGCTGGAAGATATCGAGCGCCCCAGCGCGCAAGTAGGACTCCGCTTCAACCAGGCTGGTGACCGTCTCGCCTCCCGCAACCGGAATGCCGATCTGGCGGCGGATTTCGGCGAATCCCGCGTAGTTGGTCACTTCTGCCGGCTCCTCGATCCAGAGCAGGTTGTATGGCTCCAGCGAGCGGGCGATTTCGATCGCCGTCTTCACTGGCCAGGGAGACTGGTCCAGCCCCTGCGCGGCATCGGCGGCAAGGCCGATGTCGTCGCCCAGCACCTCGCGGCAGAAGGCGACTTTCTCCACGATCCGCTCGTGTGACAGGTTGTTGATGCGGATCTTGACCGCCTTGAAGCCCGCCGCCACGTAGCCCAGCAGCTCGTTCTCCAGATCGGGGAAGGGCTTGTCGTTGCCGCCGCTGGCGTAGACCGGGATGGCGTCATGGACCTTGCCGCCCAGCAGCTCGTAGACGGGCTGGCCCAGCAGTTTCCCCTTCAAATCCCAGCAGGCCATCTCGATGCCGCCGATGACGCTCTGCGTCATGCCCATGCGGCCCCAGTAGTAGCTGGCCAGGCGCATGCGGTCCCAGATGGCGGTGACGTCGCGCGGATCGTGGCCGATGAGGTCATCCCCGAGTTGCGCGACCAGCGCCCGAACTGCCTCCGGGGCGTAAACGCCAGCGTAGGTCTCCCCGATTCCGGCCATCCCCTCGTCGGTGTCGACGACGATGAATGAGGCGGGCCGATAGCCTTGGCGCAGGTGAAACTCGCGCTCGGCATCGCCAGGCTCGGCATAGGGCGCGCTGACCAGAATGCAGCGCACCGCGGTGATTCTCATGACGCATGTCCCCGGATCTCAGATCGCCACGGTTGACGGATATCCTACATCTGGATTCTACCCGGTCGTGGTCCTGCCGGGGACGCCCGCGCCACTGTCACAACACCAGAATGCGATCAGCGCATTGGGTTCAGATGAGATAGGATCGCCAGGTCACCGGCGGTGTTCTACGCCGGCGTAGAAGGGGAAACGATGCGCGCGGCTGTACTCGTGGCGCCGGGCACGCTCGAGGTGCGGGACGTTCCCGATCTCGAGATCGGGCCAGGCGAAGTACTTGTCAAGAACACGGTCTCCGGCATCTGCGGAAGCGATCTGCACCTCTATTCGGGGAGCTTGCCCGACATCATGCCGCGCATTCTGGGGAAAGTGCTCGGCCATGAGCTGTGCGGCGAAATCGTCGATGTTGGGCCAGAGGTCGCCAATGTCGAGGTGGGCGACCGGGTCGCCGTCGAGCCGCTGTTGGCCTGCGATCGCTGCCTCGACTGCCAGGTCGGCGATTATCATCTCTGCCCCTCGCTGCAGCA
>CAYSXO010000122.1:0-2000 GCA_964434995.1 uncultured Sphaerobacteraceae bacterium | reverse complement strand
GGATTCGGCCAGTTCTCCAAAGCCCCGGCGAAGAACGTCTTCCCGCTCCCGGACCACGTCTCGTTTGAGGACGCCTCGCTGCTCGACTGTCTGGCGGTCGGCATCCACGCCATCAATGTGACCGGCCTACATGCCGGGAGCACCGTGCTCGTTTTTGGTGGGGGAACGATCGGCATCGCCACGGCGCAGGCCGCCAAGTGGGCTGGCGCATCGCTCGTGGCGATCGCGACCCGCAGCGCGCTGGCCCGCGAGTTTGCCCTGGAGACCGGCATCGACGTTGCCATCGACACCTCGCGCGAGGACGTCGGGGCCCGGATGCGCGAGCTCACGAATGGCCGGGGGCCGGATGTCGTCTTCGACGCGGTGGGCGGCTCACAAAACTACGTCCAGAAGGGGATCGACATCGTGCGGCGCGGCGGTAAGATCGGCGTTCTCGGGGTCTTCCCGGAGCAGCCGGTAACGCTGACGCCTCCGTATCTGATCAATGAGCTATCCATCGTGGCTTGCTTCAGTTACGCCAAGTGGGGCGGCGTGCCGGAGTTTCAGATCGCGCTCGATGGCCTGGCTGCCGGAAAGTTCGCCGGACGCGGCTACATCAGCCAGCGCTTCCCGCTCGACGAAATCGCCCACGCCTTCGAGGTCGCCGAGCACAAGCACGGCCACGACGCGATCAAGGTGTCGATCGTTCACGAGTCGTAAGTCGGCGAGATGGCAAGAAACGAGCATGGACGGAGTTTGGCTGGAACAGGGGATCTTCGGTTCTGGAAGCTCTCGACTCGCCGTCTTGCCGTCTTGCCGTCTATCCAGGAGGTGACCCATGCCCACGCTCTGGGGAAAGGCCTACACCCGCGAGGAACTGATGCAGCGCATCGGGCGGCTGGAGCAGGTTGCCGGGGTGCGCCTGGTGGAGCGCGGTGATGGCACGGAGCGCGGGGTGCGCGTGCTCGAGTTCCGCACCGGCTCGGGTTTCAGCTTCGACGTCCTGGTCGACCGCGCCATGGATATCGGGCGCTGCGAGCACGATGGGCGGGCCCTCGGCTGGCAAAGCCCAACGGGCTTCAGCGGGCCATGGTATTTCGAGCCGGAGGAACTGGGCTGGCTGCGCGGGTTCGGCGGCGGACTGGTGACCACCTGCGGCATGGAGCACGCCCTCTTCATGGCCACCGACACGACCGAACACTATCACTACCCGCCGAAAGCGACAGAACGCTTCGGGCTGCATGGCCGCGTCTCCTACCTGCCCGCCACTCTGACTGGCCACGGCGCGCGGTGGGACGGCGACGAATGCACCCTCTGGGCAGAGGGAGAGATCGTCCAGGCGGCAGTCTTTGGCGAGAACCTCACCCTTTGTCGCCGCGTCGAGGCGAAGGTGGGCGAGGACCGGCTGACCATCCACGACGAGGTAACGAACGCCGGGTGGAACCCGACCCCGCACATGTATCTCTACCATGTCAACGTCGGGTTCCCGGCGCTCGATGACGGGGCGGAATTGCTGATTCCGGCCAGCAATCCCACCCCGCGCGGCGACCACGACGTCACCGGCTATCGCACCTTCCACGGGCCAACGGAAGGCTATATGGAGCAGGTGACCGAGCACGACGTCCATGCCGAGGCGAACGGTTCAGTGCCAGTGGCGATTGCTAACCGCGCGGCCGGTTTTGGCGCCTACGAGGTCTTCAACCGCAACCAGCTTCCCTATCATTTCATCTGGCGGATGCTCGGGCAGGGGACGTATGTGGTCGGCATCGAGCCGAGCACCAACCGCACCTCTGGACGCCTGCCGGCGCGGGAATCGGGCGAGCTGATCATCCTGCAGCCCGGCGAGTCCCGCGCGTACGATCTGGAGCTGGGCGCGCTTACCGGGAGCGAGGCTATCGAGGCGTTCGCGTCGCGGGTGGCGAGGGTGACGGGCGACGGGTGATGGCCAGACGGAGGACGGGACAACGATCCAGCGTCCGTCCCCCGTCCTCCGACTTCCGACTTCCGACTTCCGACTTCCG
>CAYSXO010000121.1:6829-11602 GCA_964434995.1 uncultured Sphaerobacteraceae bacterium | reverse complement strand
ATGTCGTGTTGCCGAATCCTGGCCTGAGTTCTGGTGGTGTACGGATTCATGCGCGTCCTCCCGGAAGCCATGGGCTCTGGTCTGCTCGAATCTGGACGCCCCGGGAACGACGTCTGTCGCATCAACGACGGTCGAGTGTCGGGTGGCCAGCGCCAATGGTCCCGGGGCACGCGCCTATCGTGCGCCACGCCCATCGCGCGGTCATCCGTACAAATACCTGGAAACCTACGGACTTTGGCCGGTCACGCGGTCGCCGGCGGCAGAACCCCATCCGCTTCGCGGCGACGCGTCGGGCAACCGCTCAGGGTTACCGAGCACCAGCAGCATTTGGCGCGATTGGAGGAATTCGACCAGTCGTCCCTCCATCGGCCTGCTTCCCAGGCCGCCCAGACCAAGCGCGCCGGCGATGACGGCAGGACCCGGCTGGCCCCCCCGGATCGCGGCCAGCGGCACGAACGCGTCGCCGTCAGCAAAGGCTTCCTGCAAATCTGCCGCGACCTGAAGGGCCAGCCGGGTCTTGCCAACGCCACCGGGGCCGGACACTGTCCGGAGCGGGACACCCTCATCGAGAAGGCGTGCGCGGGCTACTGCCCGTTCCGTCTCCCGGCCGATCGACCGGATGCGCGGAATGGGCGGGGAACCGGAGGCAAAAGAGCGATGCACTCTCATGATCCACACGGCCACACCAGGACCGTACCTGCCGGGCGCGCCGGTTTCCGTCTTTGTGTTTGTGTCTGTGCCTGTTCCGTGGCAAAGCCGCGCTATACGCCAGCCCCGGTCTGTTCTCCAGCGCGGCTGGTTGACGCGGCATGGTAGCCGCGCCGGACTCCAGCGAGCGACGAAGAAACGCCTCGATCCACGCATGTTGAAGCTCCCTGGTCTCATGAGGAAACGCCACCGGCCATCCTCCGGCGACGGCCAGCACCGTGTATCCGCCCATGGAGTGGCCGATCAGCAGCACCTGCTCTGGCAGCAACCGCTGGGAGTCCTTCGCCAGCAGGCGCCGCTTCCCGAACGACCTCCAGCGCAAACAGCCCGAAATGCTCCGACTGCTCGGACGCCAGCGTCGGCTAGAACGTCAGCACGGGATACCGGGCTCCCTCAGGTGCATCGGTCACGTCATTTCACGGCAGCCGGCGTTGAACGCCACGGAAAGATGCCCCTTTCCTGGCTCACGTTCCGTCCGCGGATCAAAGGGCGATCCAGGGCCTGGCGGTCAGGCCAGGCAGGCTCCTGGTGACGATTCACGAGGTTCGTTCTGATCCGTGTACGCTCGCGGGCGCTACGCAGCACGTCGCTGACACCGACACCGCACCTGATCGAAGGGGCGCACGATGCTGGGGAAACGGCAGAATCCCAGCGACTGAGACGTGACCGCGCATTCGCCGCACGTTTCATGGATCCCCGGCTCCCGCGTGGGACAATGCGCGAAGATGCCGGCACGCTTGGCCATGGGACGATCCGGAGAGGCGAAGATATGGCAACTTCACGCTCGCACCTGCGCATCGGCCTGGCCTCCGCGAAGAACCTGCCTTCGTTCGACGAGCGCTTGCAGACCGTGCACCGCTTCCTGGAGGAGGCGGCCGCGCAAGACGTCGCCATCGTCTGCTTTCCCGAGGCGTATCTCCCCGGGCTGCGCGGCTTCGATTTTCCCGTCCCACCACCGGATCAGTGCCGCCAGGAACGAGCGCTGGAGGAGATACGCGTGGCGGCGCGCGCACACCGTGTGGCGACCGTGCTCGGCATGGAGTGGGAGACCAGCCTCGGCCGGCACAACGTCGCCTTCGTCATCTCACGCGATGGCGAGATCGAGGGCTACCAGGCAAAGAACCAGATCCCCCTCGAGGAAGCGCCCTACTACGTCCCCGAGGGGAGGCGGCGCCTCTTCGAGGTCGATGGCGTCCCCTTCGGCATCACCATCTGCCACGAGGGATGGCGTTACCCCGAGGGCGTGCGCTGGGCCGCCACCCGCGGCGCCCGTATCGTCTTCCATCCTCAACTCACCGGCAGCGACAACGCCGGCCCTACCCTTACCCGCTGGGGCGACCCGGATGCGCCCTACTACGAGAAGGCGATGATGATGCGCAGCGTGGAGAACACCATCTACTTCGCCAGCGTCAACAACGCCTTTCGCTTCCAAGAGTCGGCCACCAGCCTGATCGGCCCCGAGGGAGACTGTCTGGCCTACGTCCCCTACGGTGAGGAGCAGCTTCTGGTTTACGACATCGACCCGTCGCGGGCCACCGGCCTCATCGCCAGCCGCTACAACCCGGCCTACTTTGCGTGAGTCGAGAAGTCGTGAGTCGGAAGTCGTGAGCCAGAAGCCAATAGCCAATAGCCAATAGCCAATAGCCCATCGTCACCGTGGCGGCAGCGGCTCCACCAGCACGTCGATCACGTCCAGGCAGGTTTGCGGATTGAAGACATTTGGGGCCGTGCGCCACGCGCCGCTTTCGACCCGGGCATCGCGCAACTGCTCGACATCGAGGCAGCGCCATTCGCCGCCGGGCGGAAGGCCGGTCTGGCTACCGCCCGCGTACTGAAAGACCAGCACATGCGCCGCGCCCCGCTTGGTCCCCAGCGCGTGAGGGCTGAAAACGCGATTTTCCCCGTGATAGCGCGCATGCACCTGCTGCCGCGCTGCAATCGCCTCTGCCAGCATCGTGTACGTGTCCATGACGCGCTCCGTGGGTGACGGGGTGTCAGGGTGTCAGGGTGTTAGGGTGCTACGCTCGCTTCCTGACACCCTGACACCCTGACACCCGTCACCCGTCACCCGTCACCCCGCGTCGTCACTCGGCGCGCCGGCGGCCAGCCAGTCGCGGAAGCCGCCCGAGGCGACGGCGAACTGCCATTCATCACGCACGTGCAGTGCCATCGCCCGCGTGGCCCCGGCCAGCTCGCCGGATGCCTGCACCCGCGCGAAGAGCCAGGCCTCGAAATCGTCCGGGTTCGGGTCGTCCGCAACGGCCGCTTCCAGCAGGCCGCGTTTGACCTCCATGCCGAGCGCGTCCGGGGTCGTGTTGCGCTTGCGCCGCCGGCGCCTGCCCTCGGAGGCATCCATCGCCTGGAGAAGCTGGGCGCAGATCGTCGCCGGACGCGGCGAGGCATCCTCACCCGAATGCTCGTTCCCGATCATGCTCGCTCCCCGTTGTCGTACGCGGCTACCCGCCGTCCCCGGCCTCGCCGGCGCGAGCCAGCTCGTCCTCGTAGGCGAGTTGGTCTTCCCGCGCGCGAGCGGCCACATAGGCGCCGATGGTCAGGAGGATCATCGGGCCCAGGGTGATGCAGAAGACGACCGCCAGCAGCCCGGCATCCTGCGGCCGGGCGCGATAGACGATCACCACCCCGAAGAGGGCGGTCACCACCAGCAGCGCGAGGGCCCACAGCGCCGCGCTCGACGTGACGCAGCCACGAGCGTTGGTGTTGATGTCCGGGGGACGGCGCGGTTGCCCGGCCTCTGGCAGCGCCGCCGTGGCCGCCGCGTCTGACGCCCGCACATAGCCCAACCGGCCATACGGCAGGCGAATGCGCACCCAGTCGACCGGGGCCGCGGCATCCTCGATCACCTCCAGCTCGCCACCGGAGGGCAGGATTTCGATCAACCGCGCGGCGGGGTCGGGCCGCTCGAAGACGCGCAGGCCTTCGGTCGCATGGAACGCGTCGACCAGCGTCGTGCCGCAAGCGGCGCAGAAGTGGCTCGATGCCGGATTGAGCGCCCCGCAGAGGCCGCAATAGATGAGGGTCGATCCCCCGGCGCCCGATCCGCGATCCCACTGATCGCTCGCGTCTGCTTCGCGTCTGATGCTGGAATCGTCCGTCAAACCGCCTGTCCTGCCTGTTCTGCCAGTTCTCCGTCGTGCCAACGCGTTTCCGCCTGCCACGTGTAGGAATACCACGCTGCCGCATTGCCTTGACGGCGCGTTCATGCTCAGGCATCCTCGGTTGGCTGTGGTGAACCGGCAGCGGGCCAGGGGAGCGAACGAGGAGCGGGGTGTGAGCGATCAGGGACAAGCCGGCATGGAGCAACTCGACACGGGACATGCCTGCCCCACCTGCGGCGCCCTCCATCCCGCTGGCGACCGTTTTTGCGCCGCGTGCGGCGCCGCACTGCGCCCTGTTCATGAGGCCGAAGGAACGCCGAACGCGGCGGCCACGGCGGCCATCGCTCCAGAGGCCGCGTCCGACCCGCGTGATGGCAGCCTCTGGGTGCTCGGCGCGGCCCCAACCGCCGTCATCGGCGGCGGGTTCCTCCTTCTGCTGCTCGCGGCGGCGCTGCTCTTCATCGGGCAGCGCGACGCAACCGGCACCATCGTCATGCTCTCCATCTGCGTCACGCCCCTCGCGCTGCTTGTCATCGTGGTGGGCATCGTGCGCGCCATTATCGGGGTGGCGCATCGCGGCTGAAGCGGCTGACACGGCGGCCGTCTCACCCCACGTACAGGGTCCAGCCGAGTCCGATTGCAGCGTGCCGGATTGGACCACCTGACCGCGCCTCGGTTCAATGACCCGGCTGGCCACTCCCCCCACGATCGTTCCAGCGCCCTTGGGGTGCTTCCGTCTGGCAGCCGGGTCCTTCGAGCGTCTGGCGACCCTGGCAATCACTCCCGCGTAACGCCGCGGAGATCAGGATGCCGTTTCGCGCGCCGAATGACGTGTCATACGGAACCCGGTTGATCGGCGCCTCATGCGCGGAGAGCGCCCTCAGCCCCGGCCCTCCCCAAGCGGGCTCTGACAGGGGGAGGTAGTGACTCAGGCAAGGCCGTTGCCGCG
>CAYSXO010000121.1:0-6819 GCA_964434995.1 uncultured Sphaerobacteraceae bacterium | reverse complement strand
CCCTCTCACATCGCAATGGGAGCGGGGAGCGCGGCGTCCGGGGCACGCGGGCGATAGGGGGATTGATCATCCGGATTCCGTATCAGCGGCTCGGCGCCCGGACGACAGGATCAGTGCTTGGGCAGAACGGACCAGGTGGTCGCCGCCATCGGATGCCTCAACGAAAAAAGCCCGTGAAAAACGCTGAAGCCGAACGACGTGGAATCGTTCGGTTCAGTTCCAGGTGAGTTCTTCAGTCCAGCAGGCGTGCCCTGCCTCCGGGCAACCGAGGGAGACGGCGGTCATGTCGCCGCCGAAGAGGCGATCTGGCTGGGGGCTTCCTCCTCGCCGCGCAGTTCGCGCAGCAGGCTGCGCATCGCGGCGGCCTCGGTCTTGGCGACGATCCAGCGTTCCAGCGGGCGATCCTCAGGCTTCACGGCGCGGCAGCCATCGCGCGTCCACGGCGGCAAGGTGTGCCCGGCGCGAAAGCCCCAGGCAGCGCCGGATGGGTCGCGCCCCTCGCCGATGCGATACCATCCCAATTCCATCAACTCATGGACGAACTCCCAGTATTCGACATCGGTCCGATGCCGCTGCCGGGGAACGCCCTTGATGGCCGATCGAAACTGCACCATATCGCCACCTCATTGGTCGATGTCCCCGATACGCGCGTTGGTTCGGGTGGAAACTCGGTCAGGGGCACATCGACGACGCTCGTACAGGACCGGAGCCAGGAGCCGACGCGCCAAGCGCTACCGGGCAGAGCCGAGCCAGATTCACGTCAATGGATGCCGAGAATATCACACCGGTTTCGCATATGGCATTGACGGGTATCGGGGTCGGACAGGAAATGGCTCCACCTCGCCATCCCGGAAAGGACGTTCCAGGGGACGTGCGCGGCCGGCGCCTCGGCGATTGGCGGCGCTGAGCTGCTCGAGGCGAAGAAGGACCGGGACAAGAAAGGAAAGGGCGACGATAAGGGCCGCGACGATGACGTCAACGCGGAGGGAAAGAAGGGCAAGCATAAGCGGAAGAAGAACAAGACTAGCCAACAGCCCGTCCACTCCCAAGAGAGCCGTTGCCCAACGGATAAACAGAATGCGGTCTGCCACTGCCCGGAGGGACACGCTGGCGGCAAGTGCAAGATCAATTGCGTCGGAAGTCGGAAGTCGTGAGACGGCTAGACGGCTAGACGGCCAGAACGGACGTACGCCGATAGCCGATAGCCAATAGCCCCTCGTCTGGCGCTCCGGGCGGATTCTGCCTACCCTATTCACCGTCCGCCAGTTCGCTCCCTCAGATGCCAGAGGAGACAGTTCATGTTGCGCGTCATTCGCTTGACCATCGCGCTGGTCTGCGCCACGCTAAGCGGCGTGCCCGCCCTGTCCAGCGCGCTCGCGGCCCAGGTCGCCACTCCGCCGGCGACACCCGTGGCCGACGCCGGAGATATCGTGCCCGGCTCACTGCTGACCGCGATGGATACCTCCGTTTCGCCCGCGGATGACTTCTATCGCTACGCCACCGGAGCCTGGCGCGACAAGACCGTCATCCCCGCCGACGAGGCCGCCTACGGCGTCGGAGACGAGGTCCGCGATCTCACCATCGAGCAATTGCTCGGCCTCCTCAACGATCTCTCCGCCTCCGACAGTCTGCCGGAAGGCTCCGACGAGTGGAAGGCCGTCCAACTCTTCCAGCAAGGACTCGATTACGACACCCGTAACGCGCAGGGCATTGAGCCAATCGCTGACGATCTCGCCCGGATCGACGCCATCACCACCATGGGCGAGCTGTACGCGTTCCTGCGCGAAGGCGTCCTGACCAGCCACGCCTCCGGGCTCTACGGCGTCTCCCCCGGGGTCGACCTCGAGGACAGCTCCGTCTACACCCTCTGGTATGGCGGCCCATCGCTCGGCCTGCCGAACCGCGATTACTACTGGAAGAACGACGAGGTCAACGAGCCGATCCGCCAGGCCTACCGCGACACCAGCGCCAAACTGCTCGGGTTCGTCGGATACAGCGCGGAGGACGCGGCAGACGCTGCCCAACGCGTCTACGACTTCGAGAAGCGGCTGGCCGAGCCTCTGCTCAGCCCCGAGGCTGGCAACGACCCCGCCAACTACTACCACCCGCGGCCGATCGGGGATCTGGCCAAGGCCAATCCGGACTTCGACTGGCCGGCCTTCCTCGAGATTCTCGGCATCGCCGATCAGGAAATCGTCGTCATCTCCCAGGAGGCCTACCTCGACGCGGTCGACAACATCGTCAACTCGACCGATCTTCAGACAATCAAGGATTACCTCGTTCTGCAAATCCTCTGGAACACCGCCTCCGCGCTGACCAAGGAGATGGATGACACCGCCTTCTCGTTCTATGGCACGGCGCTCTACGGCGTCGAAGAACAGAGCCCGGACGAGGAACAGGCGCTCGGCGCGGTCAATGGCAACCTCGGCTTCGCCCTTGGCAAGCTCTACGTCGATGAGTACTTCCCGCCTGAGGCCAAGGCGCAGATCGAAGAGCTGGTCGCGCGGATGAAGGACGCCACTCGCGCCCGCATCGAACAACTCGACTGGATGTCGCCGGAGACGAAGGAGGCCGCCCTCGCCAAGCTCGACACGATGCGCGTCAAGGTCGGCTACCCCGATGCGTGGCGCACGTACGAAAACGTCACCATCGGTGATTCGTACGCCGATTCTCTCCTCAGCGCGAACATCGCCGAGTACCAGCGCGATCTGGCCCGCATCAACGAGCCGGTCGACCGCGACGAGTGGCACATGTTGCCGCAGACAGTGAACGCCTACTACTCCCCAACCAACAACGAGATTGTTTTCCCGGCCGCCATCCTGCAACCGCCCTACTTCGATTACCAGGCTGATCCGGCATACAACTACGGCGCCATCGGCGGCACCATCGGCCACGAGATCACACACGCCTTCGACCAGAGCGGGTCGCGCTTCGACGCCAACGGCAATCTGGTCAACTGGTGGACGCCCGAGGATGATGAGCGCTTCACCGCCCTGACCGACCGTGTGGTCGAACAATACGGCCAGATCGAGGTGCGGCCCGGCCTCTTCGTCAATGGCGAGTTGACCATCGGCGAGAACATCGCCGACATGGGCGGGATGCAGATCGCCTACGACGCGCTGCAGGCCGAGCTGGAAGAAGAAGGCGACCCCGGCCTGATCGAGGGGCTGACCCAGGATCAGCGCTTCTTCCTGTCTCACGCTTTCCGCTGGGCCGAGACCGCGCGGCCCGAGTTTCTTGCCACCCTGATCGGCACCGATTCGCACGCCCCGGCCGAGGTGCGCGCCGTCGAACCCTCCCGCAACATGGAGGAGTACTTCACGGCCTTCGGCATCGAGCCGGACGACCCCATGTGGCTGGCCCCGGAGGATCGCATCGTTATCTGGTAGGGTGTCAGGGGGCGGGGATAGCACTCGTCGCCCCAACACCCCGACACCCTAGCACCCCTTCGGTTACCACCGATACCGAGGAAGACATGACCCCGGCACGCGGTCTGCAATGCGAGAAGTCAGGAGGTCCGCCATGCCTGCCCTACCATCTGACCAACGGCTTTCCATCCCCCAGTTGCGACATGATTTGCTCACCAATCTGACGGTCGTTCACCTGCGAACCGAGGTGCTCATGCGGCGCCTGCCGAGCTACAGGGCGCTGACGGCAACCGAGCGCACCTATCTCGAGACGGGATTGCTGCAGATTCAGACGGCGGCGCATCACATGACCGAGCGAATCGAGCAATTGCTGCCTGAGGCGCTGGCGATCCGGGACGAATCGCGTGGAAGTGGGTCAACATGGCGCTAAGCGACGACGCCCGCCAGCGCCTCACCGCGCTCGATCAGGCCATTCGCGAAGCGGGCCGCGTCTCGCATCATCATCCGGCTGACTATGACAAGCCGATCCGGCTGTTCATCGACTGCTATCAGGCGGGCGATCCCGTCGAGCCAAACGACGTCGAGCGGTGGGCGATGGAGGCAGGGTGGACAGCCGAGCATGCTCGTGATTTATGGGAGATGGCGCTGACCGTCAATGGGACCGTGCGGATTCTCAATGAGGGGCCGGCGCGCGACGTGGAAAGGGAGTCCAGGCCGTGAATATGAAGAACCGTTGGCGACGTTGGAGCCCGCGGCTTGTTGGCGGCTGTCTTATGATTGGCACGATGGGCATCGCCCCTGCTGGCGCTCAGTCCCTTCCACAGGGGCCGGTGGTCATTCTGCCGATCGCCCCCGTCGAACTCACCATCCCGATCGTCGTGCCGCCGCTCAGTGGAGCCGGCGTGGGGATGAGGCGAGACGGACTGAGCTGGTCCAGGACGGGGCGCGCGGATGTCGATGTCGACATCGAACGTCATCATGGCCGGGAGGTTATCCCATAGCGTTTGACGATCGTTTTCTCGGCATGGCGTAGTACGCCCTTACCCATGGGTCCCCATGAGGCGGCCGCCTCATGCCATGGCATGTCCAGATCATCCTCTCCGCGTTCTTCGTTCTCTGCCGCTCGCCCAACCTCGCATGAGCATCGTTCCTGGTCGTGTTGGCGACCACAGGGCGTCAGCGCGTACGCTCTCGCCACCGCTCCACCATAGGGATGGTCGAAGGAGACCTTGCATGCATCACACTCTTCGCCTGATCGCCCTGGTCATCGTCGTCGGGCTGTTGGGGCTGCCCAGGGCTCTGGCCGCTCAGGAGACGATACCCGTCGCCTCTCCGGCGGCTGGAGCAGCCGCGCCGTTGCTGGCGGTCATGGACCCCTCGGCCGATCCAGGGGAGGACTTCTACCGCTATGCCACCGGCGGCTGGCAGGACGGCTCCGAGATTCCCGCTGACCGCGCCGTGTTCGGCGTCCTTGAGGAAGTCGATGAGCTGACCATCGAGCAGCTCCTTTCGTTGCTCGACCGGCTCGCGGCATCAGATACCCTGGAGACCGGCTCCGACGATTGGAAAGCGGTGCAGCTCTTCTCCCAGGGGATCGACCTCGAAACCCGGAATGCCCAGGGCATCGAGCCGATCGCGGGCGATCTGGCAGCGATCGACGCGATCTCGAATCTCGACGAGCTCTACGCCTTCCTCCGCGATGCTCCGCTCGGCTCAAATGCCTGGGGACTCTACGGCATCTACGGCGATGTCGATCTGGCTGACAGCTCGATCTATACGGCCTGGTACTCCGGTCCCTATCTGGGCTTGCCGAACCGCGACTACTACTGGATCGACGATGAGGGGAGCGAGGAGATCCGGGAAGCCTACCGCGCGGCGATCGCCACGATGCTCGGGTTTGTCGGCTACGACGAGGCAGCGGCGGCAGACGCGGCGGCGCGGGTCTACGAGTTCGAGAAGCGCCTGGCCGAGCCGACGTTGCGGCCGGAGGATTTCAACGATCCGGCAAACTACTATCACCCGCGGCCAGTGGCCGACCTGGCCGCGGCGAACCCGGACTTCGACTGGCCGGCGTTTCTCGAGATCATGGGTATTCCCGATCAGGAATCGATCGTGATCTCCGAGCCGGCATACCTGGAGGCGGTCGACGCCATTGTGGAGTCGACCGATCTGGAGACGATCAAGGACTACCTGACGTTGCAGGTCCTCTGGTCGACGGCTCCAGGATTGACGCGGGAGATGAGCGACGCCGCGTTCGCCTTCTACGGGACAGCGCTGGAAGGCATCGAAGAACAGCGCCCGATCGAGGAACAGGCGCTCCTGTCGGTCAACAGTTCCCTCGGCTTCGCGCTGGGCAAGCTCTACGTCGAGGAGCACTTCCCGCCGGAAGCGAAGGCGCAGATCGAGCAGATGGTGCAGCGGCTGATTGCGGCGACGCGGACCCGTATCGAGGCGCTCGACTGGATGGCGCCGGAGACGAAGGAGGCCGCCCTCGCCAAGCTCGACACGATGCGCGTCAAGGTGGGGTATCCGGAACGGTGGCGGACCTATGAGACCGTGACGATTGGGGATTCGTATGCGGCGTCACTGCTCAGCGCGAACATTGCCGACTACAAGCGGCAACTAGCGCGGATCGGCCAGCCGGTCGACCGCGACGAGTGGTGGATGCTGCCACAGGAAGTGAACGCCTACTACTCCGCGACCAACAACGAGATCGTCTTCCCGGCGGCGATTCTCCAGGCGCCCTTTTTCGATTTTCAGGCCGACCCGGCGTTCAACTACGGCAGCATCGGGGCGACGATCGGGCACGAGATCACGCATGCCTACGACCAGAGCGGCTCACAGTTCGACGCCAATGGGAACTTTGTCGAATGGTGGACGCCAGAGGACAACGCGCGCTTTGACGAGCTGGCGGCAGCGGTTGTCGACCAATACGATGCAATCGCGGTATTGCCGGGCCTCCATGTCGATGGGGAACTGACGATCGGCGAGAACATCGCCGACATGGGCGGGCTGCAGATCGCCTACGACGCGCTGCAGGCCGAGCTGGCCGAGGAAGGCGACCCCGGCCTGATCGAGGGGCTGACCCAGGATCAGCGCTTCTTCCTCTCCTATGCGTACAGTTGGGCCGAGGAGGCGCGCGATGCGTTCCGGGAAACGCAACTGTTGACCGACTACCACGCTCCCGCGCCGGTCCGCGCGGTCCAGCCGGCGCGAAACATGGACGAGTTCTTCGCGGCCTTCGACATCGTCCCCGGCGCCCCAATGTACTTCCCGCCGGAGAAGCGGATCGTCATCTGGTAGCTGCGAGGGTGATGGGTGATGGGTGACGCGTCATTGGCTACTGGCCGTTGGCTCCCGTCGTTCTCCCCATCACCCATCACCCATCACCCTCGTAACCATGACCTCCGCGCCATGCACGCAGGTGCTTTCGCCCATGTCCGTCTTGCGG
>CAYSXO010000120.1:0-11628 GCA_964434995.1 uncultured Sphaerobacteraceae bacterium | reverse complement strand
TGTCGCCCGCGGCACCGGCCGCGTCGCCGAGGCCCTCCACCTCTATGAACGGGCCCTTGCCAGTGGCTCCGAAATTCGGCGCGCCGGATAGCCTCGGCTGGCCTAACCTCGGACGTTAGGGCGCATCGGTTGCGTGGTATCTTTCGCCATCCGGCCGGGGTGCGGGAAATCGTAGCCGCGACCGGCGCGACACCATACCTTCGCCCCGACGAGGTCTCTCCTTGACGACGTTGCATACCAGACAGACGATCTTTCTGGTCGTGCTCTTCGTGGTAACCAGCCTGGCGCTCATACAGCTCGATAGCCGCCGCGCGCTCGATCCTGTCAAGGACGCCATGCGGGCGATCGTTGCCCCAGCGGCGACGTTTGTCCGCACGACAGGTTCTCCCGGCGATCTCGCCATGGAGCGGGAGATCGTGGCTGTCAAGGCCGAACGCGATCAGCTCGCCGCGGAGAACGCGCAACTCAAGGCCGCCGTCCGCGAAGTCGAGCAACTTCGCTTGCAAGCAAAGCTGCAGCAGGACAGGCCGACCTGGAAAATGCTACAGGCGCGCGTGCAGGCGCCCGATCCCACCAATCAGCAAAAGTTTCTGACCATCGACAAGGGGTCAAGAAATGGTGTTGAAGTCGGCATGGCCGTCGTCGCGCAGGGACCAAACTACATCGGCCAGGTGACCGAAGTCTGGGAAGAGTCTTCGCGCGTCATGCTCATCATTGATATCAGCCAGCGCGTTGGCGCCCGTCTTGAAAACGGTGGGGACGGCGTTGTCTTCGGGGTCTGGCAGAATGGCGGCCGCCTCGATCTACGCTATCTCGACCGCGACAGTGACCCGCAACCTGGAGAGTTGGTGCTGACAACCGATAGCGCGGCGCTTCGCACCGCGCGAGTACCCGGTGGCCTGATCGTCGGCCGCGTGGGCGACGCGGCGCCGGACGCCGCCAAGGGCGACACCCAGACCATCCCGGTGATTCCACTGGTTGCCTTCGAACGGCTGGAAGTCATCACCGTTGTTCTCACGGACGGCTCCTGACATGCTCAAGGCTCCCGATGCCCGGCTGGTTACGGCGCTCGTCGCCGCGCGCGTCACCGGCGCGGCCATCCGCCGGCTGAGCCGGGGCGGTGGCACGGCCGCGCCCGGACTTGTCGCGGACCGCATCGACCCCGACCTGCTGGGCAAGATCGCGGGCCGCCTTCCACATGGCGCCATCGTGGTGGCCGGCACCAATGGCAAGACGACCGTCTCGCGCATGCTTGCTGACATTCTCACGGCAAACGGCCTGCGGGTCGCGCACAACCGATCCGGCTCGAACCTGGTGCGCGGCGTGGCCAGCGCGCTCGCCAGCCAGTCAACGCTCCTTGGCAGCCCGAACGCGGATATCGGCGTTATTGAAAGCGACGAGGCCGCATTCCCTGAAATCCTGCGCCAGGTGCGCCCGTCGATCGTGCTGTTGAACAACCTTTTCCGGGATCAACTCGACCGCTATGGCGAGCTCGACGCGATCGCGACAAAATGGCGCCCCGCTCTGCAAAGACTGCCAGCGTCATCGACCCTGGTCGTCAATGTTGATGATCCAACGCTGGCCGCGATTACCGAAGACCTGATGGCTCGTCGCGTAGCCTTTGGCTTGGATGACGCAAACCCGCGTTTCCTCCTCGCGGAATTACCTCACGCCGCGGATGCAAAGGTCTGCCGCTCGTGCGGGCATGAACTGGCATATGTCCGGCTCTACAGCGCGCATCTTGGCGCCTGGCGGTGTCCCGGTTGCGGCGCCTCACGCCCCAATCTCCAGTTCGCCGGAACGGACATCGAGCTGAACGGAGTCGATGGCCTCGCGTTGAACGTCGCAAGCAATGCACCGACACCATCAACATTCCGGGCGGAACTTGCCGTTCCCGGGCTCTTCAATGCCTACAACGCCGTTGCCGCCTCCGCGGCCGCCAGGATCAGCGGGACGCCGGAGGCGGTCATTGCCTCGGCGCTTCATGGCTATCGCTCCGCATTTGGCAGGCTCGAAAGAGTCGTTTATCGCGGGCGCAGGCTAACCCTGGCGCTGGTCAAGAATCCGGTCGGGTTCAATGAAACGCTCCGTATGCTCACCCTGGCAACAGATGGCCTCGCCATTCCCGCACTTATCGCCATCAACGATCTGACGGCAGACGGCCGCGATGTCTCCTGGCTTTGGGACGTCGACTTTGAGATCCTGGCCGATGGAGAGGCGCCGCTCTCGACGACCGGGATTCGGGGACCGGACATGGCCAATCGGCTGAAGTACGCGGGTGTCCCGGAACACCGTATCAAATCGCTCGACACGGGGCTCGCGGCTGGTCTCGATCGATTCGTCGATGCGCTACCAGAAGGCTCCTCTGGTTATGTCCTGCTGACGTATACCGCCCTGCTCGGCCTGCGGCAATTACTCGCGGATCGTGGGGCAGTGGAACACTTCTGGGAACAGTGAGGTCTGGCATGAAGCTCACTATCGGCTGGCTCTATGCGTCAACCATGAACATTTACGGCGACCGGGGCAACGTCATCGCCCTTCGCCGGAGAGCGGAGTGGCGGGGCATCCCGGTCGACGTGCGCGAAATTGGGATTGGCGATCCGATCCCCGGGGACATAGATTGCTTTTTCTGGGGCGGTGGTCAGGACCAGGAGCAAATCGCGGTCTCTGAAGATCTTCGGGGAGAAAAGGGCCAGGCCATTTGCCGCGCCGTCGAGAATGGCGCGGCACTGCTGGCTGTCTGCGGAGGCTATCAACTTCTCGGCCACGAGTATCGCCCTCACGATGCCGCCACTCTCCCTGGCATCGGCCTGATTGATGCCGTAAGCAGGGCAGGGCCTGAACGGTTCATTGGGAATGTCGTGATCGACAGCGAGTGGGGCGACCTGGTCGGGTTCGAGAATCACAGTGGACTGACCTCGCTTGGCGAGGGTGTCGCTCCCATGGGGCGAGTCCGCGTCGGCCGGGGAAACAACGGCCGAGACGGAACCGAGGGCGCACGCTATCTCAATGCTGTCGGATGCTACCTGCACGGCTCACTGCTGCCGAAGAATCCCTCGCTCACTGACTGGTTGATTGCGCGCGGGCTAGAACGACGACATGGCCACGTCGAGTTGACGCCGCTCAATGACGGCGTCGAGCACGCTGCTCATGCCATTGCGGTCGAACGGGCAGTCGCCACCCGGTAGACCGCCAACGACGCGATTGGCCTTTGCCTTCGATCAGGGAAGAATCGATACAGAGGCCGGGACTGGCGCCGCCACAATGGCAATGCCGTTCTGCGCGATGAGGTAGAGGCCGACGGCCGCGATGAGGGCAGCGAAGGCGCGCGACAGCGCTCGCTCATCGATGCGGCCCGCGAGTTGCCCTCCGGCGAATCCACCGACCAGTCCTCCAGTAATGAACATGGCCGCAACTGGGGCGTTGAACACGCCTGACCCGAGGTGCGCGGCCAATCCCGAGACAGAGTTGATCGCAATGATGACCAGCGACGTCCCAACCGCGATGGCCATGGGCATGCCCACCGCAAGCGCCAGGGTCGGGACAATCAGGAACCCACCACCCACGCCGAAAAACCCGGTCATCAGCCCGACAACGGCTCCCGCAAGCGGAATTTTCCAGCCGATTCCCCTTTGGTCCGCATTGCCGGGTGGAGTGGGCCGGCGCTTCCACATCCGGGCAGCAACCACCAGCATCAAACCTCCGAAGAGGAGGAGAGTCACCTCATCGGAGGCTTGTTGATTGAGCCAGGTTCCCGCGAAAGCACCCGCAATGCCAAACACCCCGAACAGCAGGGCGACTCGGCCATTCACGCGCCCTTCGCGAGCGTGGGAAAGGGATCCTGCCAGCGCCGAAGCACCGACGATCGCCAATGACGTCGCCGTCGCCGCCTGAGCATCAAGACCGATGATATAGACCAGGATGGGGACGGTCAGGATCGATCCACCACCGCCGACAAGCCCGAGCAACACACCGATCAGGCCGCCAAATAGCACCGATTCCACGATCTGAAGCGGGCCGATCGGGAAGGCGTCGAATGGGATTGGCACGAATCAGTACTCGACCGGCTGCCCGGCGTCTGCCCAGGCGATTATGCCGCCGGCGAGACTTTTCACGTCGGTGAACCCCGCCGCGAGGAGGTCTGCCGCGCTGTAGAGGCTGCGCTTCCCACTGCGGCAAACCGTAACTACCGGCCGTCGCGGATCTAATTCCCGCGATCGGAGTGGAATGTCATCCATTGGAATAAGAACGCTGCCCGGAATGTGCCCGATCATCCACTCATCCGGCTCGCGCACGTCGACGAGCTGGACCCCGCTTCCCGCGGCACGCTCCAGATATTCCGCAACCGTGATTTCGGGCGGACGCGCATCGCCGCCACTCGAGAACTCATTCATCAGCACGTCTCGATCTCTTGCCCATGCCCCAATGGTGAGGTTCAGGCCACTGGTAAACCACTCTTCGTCCAGGCGCCCATCCCCCCTGGGATCGACATGACATTCGTCAGGCCGCGCCCCTGCAGGAGACTCGCCGCAACCATGGATCGATACCCTGAACCGCAGATCACCGCGACCGGAGCGTCATCGTCAAGATCGACTTCCGCGCCCTGCGCGATGGCGCCGGCCGAGACGTTCCGCGAACCCGGGATGTGCCCGCCCGCCCGCTCAGTAGCATCACGGACATCGAGCACGCGAATGTCGCTCTGATGGTCGTCAAGCCTCAGTGAGAGGTCTTCGACCGATAGCTCCTTCAGTTGGTCCAGCGGCATCCCACTGGCCCGCCATGCCTGGATGCCGCCGCGCAGGTAGCCCTTTACGCGATCGACGCCGATGCGATGCAGCTCGGTGAGTGCTTCGCTGTACTGGCTATCGTCTGCCAGGACGAGAACGACATCCCGGTCGTACGGTGTGAGCCAACCAACCCAGATCGCGAAATTGGGGCCGAGCCCGACTGAAACCGCGCCGGGAACGTGCCCTTTGGCAAAGTCTTCCGGAAGCCGAGCATCGATAACGAGCGCGCCCTGCTCCTGCAGCGCGGCAACCTCGCCGGCATTGAGCGGCGCACCCGTTGGAACATCACGCAGGAGCGTCGGTCCGTGCTTGTTCACGGCCTTCATCGTCGGGTAGTACGCGGGCGGGCGGGGCATGCCGGCCATGACCGAGCGCACGAAGTCCTCTTTCGAACCGGCCAGGAAGGCATAGTTAAATTGCTTCTCCCGACCGATCGTCGACATGTCCGTCTCGCCGATGTTCTTGCCGCACGGCGAGCCAGCGCCATGCCCGGGATAGACGATAACGTCGTCCGGTAGGCGGGCGAGCCGGTTGTACACCGTGTCATGGAGCTGCTCGATGAGCTGGTCTTGCCGCTCCTCGCCCAACAAGTCCGGCCTCCCGATCTCGCCCGCAAAGAGCACGTCGCCTGAAAAGAGCGCACTTGGCAATGCTCCCAGCGCGGGATCGATCAGCAGGAATGACATGTGCTCCGGAGTGTGCCCAGGCGTCCAGAACGCCTGCAGCTTCAGGTTTCCGACATCGATGACATCGCCATCGTCGAGTGGAACATGGGGAAATGCTGATTCTCCAAGTCGTCCCGCATAGATTGGCGCGCCGGTCGCGGCAGCCAGCTCCCTTGCACCGCTGACGAAGTCGGCATGCACGTGCGTTTCGAGAACGGCGACGATCGTATACCCATGTCGTGCCGCCCACGCCAGATATGGCGCGATATCCCGCCGCGGATCGATCACCGCGGCCTGCTTTGTCGATGGGTCAGCAATGCCGTAGGCAACCTGTGCCAGGCCCGGTGTATTGAATCGCTCCAGTTTCATTGCTGAATCTCCACAAATTCCGATCCTAGCCGCCCGAGGCGATGTCACCTGGCGCCAGTGAAAGAAAGCGTTGTTTGACGCTCGGCCATCCCGCGAAGGTGCATGTCCACGTCGCAACTCGAACCCCGGTTGTAGGGAAGCTTGGCCAGCACCCTGGCCATGAGGCATGTATCCGTGATCGCCGCGACGAGCATCCCGCCGGCGACGCCGGCGGCAACGAGCCTCAGCGGTGGGAGAACCGAGCCCCCCACAAGACTCGCCAGGATTATCGCGGAGGCGACCCCACGCACCTGACGATCCATTGCCCAGCGCTGTTTGCCGCGAACGACCGGAAGGCCCGCGCGCTCCCACGCATTCAAGCCGCCACTCAGAACATGAAGACCCGGCAAATCCGCGCCAAGAAGCTCGCGTTCGGCCCGCTCCGCCCGCTGGCCAGAGCGGCAGACAAGAACGACAGGGCTCTTGACCACTATACCGAGGTCCTGAACGTGGTCCGGCAGCCGGTCGAGCGGCAGATTGAAGCTGCCCTGAATATGCGACGACTCATATTCTGCGGATGACCGGACGTCAACCACCGTGAGCGTGTCGAACTGCTCGGAAAGATCACTTGCAGAAATACGAGAATGCATTGTTGGCTGCTCCAAAGTGCCTACAGACCCACCTTGTTGACCGCGTCAACCTGGCGTCACCTGCCCAAACGCTCATCGCCCACCACGGACGATGGCCTTGACGGCCTGATCGACCGCGCCCTCAGGCGTTCCGAAATCGCCGGGATTGCGCAGGCAGTAGATCGCGAACGTCTCGATCATATCGGCGCTGAGGGCGTTCAGCGCGGCCTTTGCCGCGGAAATCTGATCGATGATGGCCAGGCAATCCCGCCCTTCGTCGATCATGCGTTGAATGCCACGTGTTTGCCCTTCAATTCGCTTGAGCCGGCTCAGAAGTTCCGCCCGCGATTCCGGATCGAGTTGATTGACGCTTGCCATTGCTCTGCTCCCTCGACTTCGTTCCGATACTATACCCTAGTAGGGTACCATTTGCAAGAGAGTCGCCACGGCGGAGCCAGCATCCCGACGCCCCGGGGGAACCGGTCACGACGCCTCGGCGGTATACTCGCCCCATAACGGAACTTGGGAGACCGCGATCTACGGAGCTTCGTTCTGCTCCGGGACGCGGTCAATACCGCGAGGGAGCGAGATGCACGACGCCGGGACGCCGGGAGCGAAGGTCCACGAAGTGGCAATTGTTACGCTGCTCGACGAGCGCCGTGAGTTTCCTCCACCGCCCGAGTTCGCGGCCCAGGCGAATGTGAACGATCCAGCCATCTATGACCAGGCAGCGAGCGACCTGGAAGGGTACTGGGCAGAAGAAGCCCGTAGGCTCACCTGGTACAAGCCGTGGGATACCGTGCTGCAATGGGATCCACCATTTGCCAGGTGGTTTGACGGCGGACAATTGAACGTTTCGGTCAACTGCCTCGATCGCCATGTCGAATCGGGGGGCGGCGACAAGGTCGCGTATTATTGGGAGGGCGAGCCGGGCGACCGCCGCGTCATCACCTACGGCGACCTCTACGAGGAGGTCAACAAGGCCGCAAACGCGTTGCGGGAACTCGGCGTCATGCGCGGCGATCGCGTGGCGATCTACATGCCCATGATCCCCGAGCTACCCGTCGCGATGCTCGCCTGCGCCCGCATTGGCGCCCCACATACCGTCGTCTTCGGCGGCTTTTCGGCTGAGGCGTTGTCAGACCGCATCAACGACTCCCAGGCAAAACTGGTGATCACCGCCGACGGCGGCTACCGGCGCGGCAAGGCCAGCGGCCTCAAGGTCAACGTTGACAGCGCGCTCGAGCAGACATCCAGCGTCGAGCATGTCATGGTCGTGCAGCGCACCGGGCAGGACGTCGCCATGGCTGACGGCCGCGACATTTGGTGGCACGACATCGTCTCGCGCCAGGCCGACTGGTGCGAACCGGAGCGGATGGAGAGCGAGGACATGCTCTACCTCCTCTACACCTCCGGCACAACGGCGAAGCCAAAGGGCATCCTCCACACGACCGCCGGGTATCTGACCGGCATTACCAGCACCCACCGCCAGGTCTTCGATATCAAGGACAACGACATTTTCTGGGCAGCCGCCGACATCGGCTGGGTCACGGGTCACTCCTACATCGTCTATGCCCCGCTGGCGAACCACACCACTGGCGTCATGTACGAGGGAACGCCGGATTGGCCCGATCCATCGCGATGGTGGGACATCATCGAGCGCTATGGGGTCACGGTCGTCTATATGGCGCCAACCGCCATCCGCGCCCACATGAAGTGGGGGCCGCGGTATGCCCAAAGGCACGATCTCTCATCGCTGCGTCTCATGGGCACCGTCGGCGAACCGATCAACCCCGAGGCCTGGATCTGGTACCACGACAATATTGGCGGCGGCCGTTGCCCGATTGTCGATACCTGGTGGCAAACCGAAACCGGCGGCATCATGATCACGCCGCTGCCGGGGATCACCACCACCAAGCCCGGGTCAGCCACGAAGCCGATGCCGGGCGTTGTCGCCGATGTGGTCGACGACCACGGCCAGTCCGTGCCGTTGGGCGAGGGGGGATACCTGGTCCTCAAACAGCCCTGGCCGTCGATGCTGCGTGGCATCTACGGCGACCCCGAGCGGTACAAAGCGACGTACTGGACCCGCTTCCCTGGAATGTACTTCCCCGGCGATGGCGCGCGACGCGATGAGGACGGTGACTACTGGCTGATGGGCCGGGTCGATGACGTCATGAATGTCTCCGGGCACCGCCTCTCGACCATCGAGATCGAGAGTGCGCTCGTTGACGATCAGCGCGTGGCCGAGGCGGCGGTTGTTGGCGCCCAGGATGACATCACCGGCGAGGCCATCTGCTGTTTCGTGATCTTGAAAGGCGACGTCGAGCCCAGCCCGGAACTCGGCGAAGAGCTCCGCCAGCACGTTGCACGGAAAATAGGCCCGATCGCGCGGCCAAGGCAATTGATGTTTACGCCCGACCTGCCAAAAACGCGTTCTGGCAAGATCATGCGCCGGCTGCTGCGCGACATTGCCGTTGGCCGCCAATTGGGAGACACGACGACCCTCGCTGACGCGAGCGTCGTCGAAACGATCCGCGAAGCAACGCTCGCCGCCAGCGATGACGACTAGGAGCAAGCCAACTCCGACCTCAAGCGATTCCAGATGAGCCGAAGAGGACATTGGCCCAGGCTGACAGAGAAGACCCCATTCCCGGCATGCCGGGAATGGGGTCTTCTCATCGTGGTGCTACAGGTACTTCGCAAACCAATCGACAATGCGCCGCATCCGGTCAACTCGCCGGTCGGGGCGGCCGATTCCGGCCAGGAAGTGCGACTCGCCCGGATAGCGCACGAATTGCGTGGTGACCCCGCGCTGGCGCAGAATCGCAAAGAGCGTCTCGGACTGCTCTGGCGGGCAGCGAAGATCTGCCTCAGATTGAAGGAGGAGCAGAGGCGCGGTATTTCGATGGATGGACATGAACGGGGATGCCGCCAGAAATGCGTCGATGTCGTCTGGCAATGTGCCGATGCCCACGAACCGTTCGTCCGTGTAGCCTTGCAAGTCCGATCCTCCGTACCACGAGACCCAGTTGCTCACCGGATTTTCGGCTTCTCCAGCGGCGAATCTCTTGGGATAGTGCCCCAAAAGCCAGGTCGACAAGTATCCGCCGTGAGAGAGGCCCATGACCCCGACCCGCGCTGGATCGACCATGCCCGCTTCAATGGCCCAGTCGATGGCGTGCAGGACGTCGTCGCTGCCGACGTCTCCCCAATTCCCGTGCGCCGCGCGCGCGAACCCTTCGCCATAGCCACTCGATCCGCGCGGATTCGGGTAGATAACATGAATCCCGGCATCCGCCAGGGCCAGCATCTCCAACCAGGGTGACGGGCCATGCGCCGCGTGAGGTCCTCCATGAATGTGCAAAACCGCGGGTCCTGGCTTTGGCGCATCCCGCCCTTCGATCCACCAGAGTTCGATTTCGTGGCCAGCCGGATGGCCGACCCGATACGGAACGGGGTCGCGCCGGTAGGGCGCGAGCCATTCGGAGCCATTCCAGGTACGTCGGCGCAATGCGCCTTCATCAATGGCGTAGACCTCTGTCGGCTCGCCACGATCGCTCGCGACGATCGCGATGCGCCCATTTGCGATCGCGATCGCGTTGCACACGAGTTCGCCTGTGACAATTGGCGTCGCCGCGCCTGACACGACGTCGAAGCGATACGGCAACGTCCGCCCTTCGTCGCCCACCTGCGCGACAATCGCGGCGTCGCTGAACCACTCGCAGGCAACCTTCGCCTCTCGAACGATAAGGTCACCCGTGGTCACGTTTCCGACCGGCCGATCGAGGAGCTCGCCGAGCCGGCGTGCACCGCCGTGCTCCACAAGGTGGAGGTGCGCATCACCCCACGACGGTTGACGAGGATGGTCGTTGCCCACAATGGCGATTCGGGCTCCATCGGGCCCCGGCCGAACAGCCACGACCCCTCCCGGCAGTTCCGCGATGCGAAACGGCGCCGCGTTTCCCGAGGCATCCAGCCTCCAGACTGCCGCTTGCTCGGTGCGACGGCGCATTCCGGCATCCGGCTCGCCATCGGCAACAGCCAGCACCTGATTGCCATCGGGAGTCCAGCGGGCGTCGAGAATCTCCCAGCCAGGATCGCTGATGCGGAGCGGCTTGCTGCCATCGAGGCGCACGATCCAGGCGCTCGTCAGCTGGTCCCTGAATCCCTCGGCGTCCAGCCGCCAGGCGAAATCGCCAACAACCCGCGCGGTGGGATCGGCCGGATCTCCGACTGTCAACCTGTCGATCCCGCTCCCGGCAAGAAGCAACAGGCTCTTGCCATCGGGTGACCACGTGGCCCGTTTCGTGTCAACCGAAATGTCTGCCGCCAGACTGGCTTCGCCTCCGGTCAGGGGGAGAATCCACGGTTGCGGCCTGCCGCCTCGGTCCGAGATGAAGAGCACCATCGTCCCATCGGGCGAAAAGCATGGCCCGAAGTCCTTTGCTACGGCATGTGTCAGTTGTCGCGGTTCGCCTCCCGCCCATGGGACCATCCACAGGTTGGTGATATATCGGTTGCCGGCAATGACCCGGCGACTGTAGATCACCGTCTCGCCATCGGGAGACAACGCCACGTCCTGTATCTGCACCTGCTTCAGCACGTCCTCGGGCATAAACGCCGGACGTTCCCGTCCGCTGGCCTTGCTGCTGTCCTCGCTCACTCGTTGCCCTTTCTCGCTTCGATCGCCATCCGGCTTCTATATCTGCGATTGTGACACTCGCCCTGGACTGCCAGGGGCAAAGTATCTCAGCCCCAATGCCACTCCAGACCACGTCGCAACGGGCAACCTCAGCGTGATGGCCATGGAGGAGGTTTCATCCCAAACGGTACATTGGCATCAGCAAGTGCCTTGGGATCGGGAGGGAGATAGGTCGTGGGGGAATCGAGTCAGCGGACGATTATCGGCGGTGCTCAAGTTTTCGATGGCTCGGGAAATCCGTGGTTCTATGGCGACGTCGTCCTGTCAGGCGATACGATCGCGGAAATTGCGCCAGACGGCGCCGCCTCACGGGCCGGTTCAGACATTGTCGATGCGGCTGGGATGGCTGTCTGTCCGGGGTTCATCGACATTCAGTCGCACTCGATTGTCCCGTTCATGAAGGACCGGCGCTCGCTTTCCAAGCTGACGCAGGGCGTTACCACCGAGATCATGGGCGAGGCCTGGACCCCCTCGCCGTTTGGCGGGCGCATTGA
>CAYSXO010000119.1:0-11677 GCA_964434995.1 uncultured Sphaerobacteraceae bacterium | reverse complement strand
CTGTCGCCTGGACCAAGCCAAACGTTTTCACCAGTCGCCCGATGCGGTCGAGACCGAGGGGTGGGCAGCCGCGTACCTCGAGAAGCGAGCAGAACGGGTTCGTCGCCAGGGACGCGAGGTGGAGACGCGTGTCCTGCACGGTGATCCGGCCGAGCAGATACTGGCCAACGCGGGCGACGCCGACCTGATCGTAATGACCACCCGCGGCCTTGGCTCCGGCGAGCGCCGGCTCTTTGGCAGCGTGGCCGACCGCGTGGCCCGCCACGCGCTTGCGCCGACGTTGCTGGTGCGCACCGAGGGGCCCGTTGATGCGACGCCGCGCGTCTCGCGGATCGTCGTGCCGCTGGACGGCTCTGCCCTTTCGAGAGAAGCGTTGCCAGTCGCGGTAGAGCTAGCCTCTTTGCTGGGCGTGCCGGTGCATCTGGTGCACGTGATGGAGGCGGATGACGTCCGGGCGTCGGTGCAGGCCGGCTCGCGCGCTGCCGCCGCTCATGCCCGGGCACAGGCGACACAAAGCCAGCAGATGAAGGACGAATTGGAACAACAGGTGCGATGGCTCCAGTCACGGGACCTGGCAGCGACCTGCGATGTACGCGCCGGCCAACCGGCAACGGAACTGCTCGACCTGATCACGCCTACCGATCTGGTCGTGATGACCACGCGCGGCCGGGGCGGCGCCCGGCGCTGGTTGCTGGGCAGCGTGGCGGACAAGCTGGTGCATGAGGCGGCGGCCCCGGTGCTGCTGGTGCGCGCGGGATCGGCTCAGGAAGGCTGAGCGATCAGCGCGCGCACGGGCCGGTGGCGATGAACGCCGCGAGCCGGGAGAGGAAAAACCGCTCGAATCGCTCGCCATCGACGCGGTCGATGACCGTCGCGGGCGTCCCATCGCGCATCTCCTGGAGCCGGAACGCACCGTGCTCGACGGTGCAGGCCAGGTGTGTCTGACGCGCGAAGATGCCGCTTTCGTTTCCCGAGAAGACGCTGGCGACGGCCAGGGGATCGTGCAGGAGCGCCACGGCATCGACCGGGACCGGAGCGCGATCGTATGGAGAAGGCAGCGCCGCGGGAAACCAGGCGGCATGCCAGGCGTCGATGGCGTGGCCGAGTGCCGCTCCCAGTGGCCGGCCGGTGGGGAACAAGCGGCGCGAAGCCTGACGCAAGGGCGCGCGCATGGTGGCGTCGAGCATCACCCAGGTAACTGGGCCGCCCGCCTTTGCCACGGCCAGCGCCGCTGCCGCATCGGTCATCGTGTTGTAGTCGGGCCAGGCAGCCATGCCGCGCTCGGCGACCGCGTGGCGCCAGGCCTCCGGCATGGCGTGCAGGTCGAGCAACCCGCCCATGATGGTGAGGCCGGTCAGCCGAGCCGCGAAGGTGGGATCGGTCGCGAGGGCCGCCGCGATGTTCGTCAGCGGCCCGATGGCGATCAGGTGGAATGGCCGCGCCCGCGATTCCGCGGTCAGCCACTCGTAGGCCGGTATGGCGTGAACCTGAGCTTCTGGTCCGTCCCACGGTGCATCGAGGATGCCGCGGCCTTCGGCGCCATCCATGACCGAGGGCTCGCCGGGGCGCTCTTCTCGCCCGGCGAAAATGGGGATGTCTGGCCGCCCGGCCAACCCCAGCAACCGCGCCGCGATCCGGGCGCGGAGGGCGATATCGCCACTGACGATGGTGACGCCACGCACGTCGATCTCCGGGGAGGCGAGCGCCAGGAGCAACGCCAGCGCGTCGTCCGGGTCGGAGCCGATGTCGGTGTCGATAACGACCGGGATGGGCGAGGTCATTGACGGGCGAACCATTCACATCCAGAGTGCGTGGCACACGCGAGGGCACGAGACGCGGCACCAGCGCGACGACGCGCGGGCGTGATAGGAGATTTTCGATGAAACTCGGTCTCGGACTCTACCGGCACATGCTGACCCCGGAGAACTTCCGGTTTGCGCGGCAGGCAGGCGCCACGCACATCGTCGCGCATTGGGTCGATTACTTCCACGGCGGGCCGCGCATACCGCAATCGGAGAGTGCCGGGTACGGCTGGGGCATCATCCAGAATCAGGGGAAGCTCTGGTCCGTCGAAGATCTGACGGACCTGCGCACGGCGGTTGAGGCGGAAGGGCTGACGCTGGCCGCGATTGAAAATCTCGATCCGTCGCACTGGCACGATGTCCTGCTGGACGGCCCGAAGAAGCGCGAGCAAATTGCCGATGTCAAGACGATCGTGCGCAACCTCGGCGCGGCCGGCATCCCGGTGCTGGGCTACAACTTCAGCATCGCTGGCGTCTGGGGCCATGTCGTCGGGCCGTGGGCAAGGGGCGGCGCGGAGTCGGTCGGCTTTTCGGCCGCGTCCGGGCCGGCGGAGACGCCGATCCCCAATGGCCAGGTCTGGAACATGACGTACGACCCAGACGCGCCGGAAGGGACGGTGGGCGAGGTGACCAGCGAGCAGCTCTGGTCGCGCCTGGAGGAGTTCTTGCACGAGGTCGTGCCGGTGGCCGAGGAGGCGGGGGTGCGCCTGGCCGCCCACCCGGACGACCCGCCGCTGCCGAGCCTGCGCGGGGCGGCGCGGCTCGTGAACAAGCCGGAGCTGTATCAGCGCCTGCTCGACATCCACCCCAGCCCGGCGAACGCGCTCGAGTTCTGCCAGGGCACGATCGCCGAGATGACCGGCGAAATGGACGTCTACGAGGCGATTGACTGCTATAGCAAGCAGAACGCCATCGCCTACGTGCACTTCCGCAACGTGCGCGGCAAGGTGCCCGAGTACCACGAGGTCTTTGTCGACGAGGGGGACGTCGACATGGCGCGGGCGTTGCGCATCTACCACCAGAACGGCTACGACGGCGTCATCATCCCCGACCACACGCCGCAGATGGAGTGCGCCGCCTCCTGGCACGCCGGGATGGCCTATGCGCTGGGCTGGATGCGGGCGGCGCTGCAGTTCATCGAGGGGGAGGCGCCGGACGCGGCGATGGATTGAGGCGAGACGAGGGCGAACGGGATCAAGGACGCGCGAGCCGCGGGCCGTGCTCACGATCGTGCCTCAAGTGGTCGGTGATGGGACGAGGCAGCAAGCCAGCAAGCCGAGCATCGGGCAAGAGCCAATGGCCAGTGGCCAATTGCCAACAGCCAATAACCAACGGCCCATCACCCTTCACCCGTCGTCCAGCACCCACGCCGGCGGGGCAGGCAACTGGCGATAAAACCGGCGCAGCTCCTTCACGTCAGCGTGGAACCACTCGGCGAGCCAGGCCGTGTAGGCCGCCGCGGCCGCGGCGGCCGTTACCGCGCCGGCCCGCGCCTGGATGATGACGTGAGCCGCCATCATCCCCGACATGATCCCCTTCAGCACGCCGTGGGAAGAGGCTGGATCGACTACCGTCGCCGCGTCACCGATGTAGACGTAATTGGGGCCAGCCGGTTGCGTAGCCATCCGCCACGTGACATCCGCGCCCCGCGTGTGCCCTTCTGGCAGCAGGCCGGACAGCGCGTCCGGGGGCAGGTCGCGGCGTGGGTCGGTCTCGGTCAGGGAAAGTCGCATCCGGTGTTAGCGGCCCGGCGCGACCCTTGCCGACCAGCTCCAGCCATCGGCATCCGCCGCGATCGTGATGCGTTGCCCGGAATGCTGCCAATCGCGGTCGCTGTCGCCCGCGTTGTTCGCCCGCGCACGAAGTCCCTCGAGTTCTTCGGCGTGATTGGGTGGCCGCTCCCGTTCAACCCACGCGGGCTCGGCCGGCTGAGCTCGGCACGGCATGTGCGGGCACGAGCCCGATGCTCGCAACCGGGCTTGGGAGCGGGGCGCTCCTGGCCTTTGTCTCCTGGGAGATTGTTCATGCGCTTGAAGACCCTTGTCGTGCTCACTTTCCTCTTGCCACTGATCGCCATCGGCCCGGCTCGTGGCGCGAGAGCCGCGGACCCTGCAACCCCCCGGGCCGGGCTCGCCGGGATGACGCCGCTGCCTCTGACCGAGGAGCGGCGCGCCGCATTCGAGGCCTACGTTGCTGATGCGCTCTATCGCTTTGGGGCGCCCGGCGCCTCTGTCGCGGTGGTGCAGAACGGCGAGGTGGTCTACCTCAATGGCTTCGGCGTGCGGGAGATGGGAAGTACGCGGCCCGTGACGCCGGACACCATGTTCATGATCGGTTCGATCACCAAGTCGATGACGACCATGCTCGCCGCGTCTCTGGTCGATGACGGCGAGCTGACGTGGGATACCCGGCTGGTCGATCTCCTCCCCGAGTTCGCGGTTGGAGATTCGGAACTGACAAAGCGCCTGACCGTGCGGGACGCGTTCTGCAACTGCTCGGGAGTGCCCGGCCTCAATATCGAGTCTTCGTTCGAGAGCGAGCATCTGACGCCGGAGACGGTGGTGACCGGTCTGGCAGATGTCGCGCCAACGGCTCCCTACGGGGAATCGTTCATCTACAACAACCTGTTGGTCGCTACCGGAGGCTACGCGCTCGGCGCGGCTCACGGCGGTGGGCAGAACGATTTCGGGCTGGCCTACGACCTGGCTCTGCGCGAGCGCATTCTCGGCCCGATCGGCATGATGCGTTCGACGTTTGATCCGGAGATGGCTCTGGCGGATGGTGACTATGCGCTGCCGCATGCCGTCGATCTTTCGGGAAATCCGCGAACACTCCCGCTGACGGCTGAACGCGGCCTGCTGCCTTTCCGGCCCGCTGGCGCCCTCTGGTCGAATGCCCGGGAGATGGCGCGCTACCTGCAAACCGAGTTGGCCCAGGGCGTCGCTCCCGGCGGCACGCGCATCGTCTCGGCAGAGAATCTGGAAGAGACCTGGGCGCCGGTGGTTGACGTGCCGAATCTCTATGGGGGGCCGCCGGAGATGGCCGCGGCCATGACCCGCTACGGGCTCGGTTGGCTGAATGGCGAATATCGTGGGCAGCGCGTTGTCAGCCATGCCGGGGGGACCGCTGGGTTCACGTCCGAGATCGCCTTCCTGCCGGATGCGGACCTGGGGATCGTGATTCTCACGAATTCACTCAATCTGCGTCCCGTCCCACTCGCCTTTGCATTCGCCGTTCAGTTTCGCCTCTTCGAGATCCTCTTTGACCAGCCTGCCAGCTTCGACGCGGCACTGACGGCGCAGGCTGAGTCAGCAACGGCACGGGAGCCACGTGCGCTGGCGCGCGTCGATCCGGACGCAGTAGCCCCGTATCTGGGGCGATATACACATGCCGCGCTCGGCGAGGTCATGGTCACGTTTCGTGATGGCCGGCTGTTGCTCGACACGGGCGCCCTCGTTTCGGAGCTGCGGCCATTGGCGAATGCGGCTGAGCCCGCCTACCTCCTCCACGACCCCCCGCTTTCCCTCTTCTCGGAGGCGTATGGGGCAGCGGTGCGCTTCACCTGGGCCGCCGATGCGCCGCGGTTGACGATCACCATCCCTGCCCGCGTGACCGGACCGGCGCAGGAGTTTGACTTCGTGCCTGTGAAACAACCGCCTGAATCAGTCTCTAATTGAGCCGCGCCGGCCATGACCCGGTCGCAGGCTTGCGCGGCCCGCCGCGACGCCGCTATTCCTTCCCTTCCGGCTCGCTCGCGCGGTAGAGCGCGTCCAGATCATCGAGCAGGTTTTCTGTCGACCCTCCCTCTGCCAGCCAGGCGTGCACCATCTCGCCAGACCTCTCTTGCGCCTCCATGAAGCCGAGGTAGCGGGGCCGAAGAAAGGCGTTGTCAAGGTTGGAAAGGGTGTCCCTGAAGAAATCGGAAGAGGCGGCATTGACGCGGTCGTCGAGCCAGGCGGCGCGGTGCCCTGGCTGGCCGCCGCCGTCGAAGTAGATGCCGCGCTGCACCTCCGGGCTGGCGACAAAGGCGGCGTAGGCCGCCGCCTCCTCCGGGTGTTTTGTGCGTGCCGAGATTGCGACCCCCGCGCCGCCGAGGATTCCGCCGCGTGGCTCGCCGCCGTCGATTGTTGGTACGCCGGTGAAGCGGACGATCTTCTCTCGGAATCCAGGCCGGCCATAGTTCGAATACCCGAAGAGGAGCGGCACGAAGGCGACTTCGTCGGTCGTGCTCATCAGGTCAAGGGTGCGCGGCGGATTGCGTTTCAGCGATTCGGGGTGTGCCGTGTCCTTCAGGGCGCGAAGCATCGACAGCGCTTCACGCCCGGCAGCCCGGCTGACGACGCGCTCGGGATCCTGGAAGGGGACTTCGCCCATGGCGGCGCAGATGGAGCAGAAGCTCATGAGGGCATCGATGGGGATGAGGGGGTTGGCGACCCGCGCGCGCTCATGGCCGCGCCGGTTCGCCGCGAGCGCCAGCACCTCGTCCCACGATCCAGGCAAGCCGCCGATCTCCTCGATCAGGTCGGGCCGGTAGGCGGAGACATGCCCAGCGGCATCGGTGGCCAATGCCCACTGGTGGCCGCCGTAGTGATAGCTTTGGTGACTGGGCCCTACGCTGTTCGCGGCCTGGTCGGCCAGAACGGCGGCGTCGATCGCCTCATCCAGCGGCAGCAGGCAGCCTTCGTCGGCGGCGAATCCAACAAAGGGGTGGTCGATGACCAGCAGGTCATACGTTTCGGCCAGCTTCTGAATTGGGAAGTCGGCGAAGTCCTGCAGCGAGCGCGTTTGCCAGGTGATGCGCGCGTCGGGCCGCGTTGCCTGGTACGCCTCGGCCGTGGCGACCATGCAATCGTGGCCGCGCGGGTGGTCCCAACTGACGCCCCGTAACTCAATTGACGGCATTCCGCGTTCCCTTTCCCACTATCTCGGCGATGGCGGCTTCTTCGCTCGCGATCAGGGCGGCCAGCAGCGGGCCGCGCTCCTTGCCCGCGACGAACTCCAGGCGGCGCATGCCGAGCGGATCGACCTCGCGCCGAATCAGCTCCAGCACTTCCGGTGTTGGTGGCTTCGTTTCGTGAAGATCAGGCGAAAGCCTGACGGTGAACCCGGTTGCCTGCTGCACCTGATCAACCGTCACGCCGGGATGCGTTGACACAAGCTCGAACTCCCGATGGTCGGGGATGACGGCAAGAACCCCCAGATTGGTGACGAGCTTCACCTCGCCCGGCTGGTACCCGGCGGCAATTCGCTCCTCCGGGGTGAAGAGACCGCGCGCGGCACTGATGTAGTCGACCCGCTCCACGAGCGAAAGGGGTGAGTGCCGGGTCAAGTAGAGGAGGAAGTGACGGTGCATGTTCGCCACGTCGGCCATGCCGCCCTGCCCTGGCAGGCGGATGCGCCGACCGCTCGGCGAGACGACCTCGATGTTGTTGGTATTCGCGTGGCGGTCGATCTGCGCCGCGCTGACCACCTCGTGCGTCACCCGGCCTCGCTGGTAGTACCCGTGGTAGCTCTCGTCGCCGCCACAGTGGACGGCGGCGCTCTGAAAATCGAGCGGCTCGGCCAGGGTCATCAGCATCGGGCGATAGGCCACGTCGATCAGCCCACCGTTGGAGGTCATCAGGACCAGGTCAGGCGCGTGGGTGTGTTTGGCGAGGAGGTACGCGACGGTCGCCAGCGGCGAGACGGAGCCGACCGAGCAGACACTGTCGTTGTCGAGTTGCCCCGCCAGCCAGGCAACCATGACTTCATCCGGGGTCGCTTGCGCCGGCTCGCCGTCTCCCGACCGATGCCGCAACAGGATCGGGGCCGTGACGCGGTCTGACGGGATCACTGCCGCCGCTGCCAGGAACGACGTGCGGGCATGGGGCGGCGGTGCAATCTGCAGCGTCTCCTCGCTGGTCAGGCGCAGGAGCTCGCCATAGTCGGTTGGGTAGTAGGGGAGGCAGGACGTCGGATACGCGCCAAGGTGAACCTCGGCGATGGCGGTCACGAAGGATCGCGGCAGAATATATGAACGCGGCGCGGCGCCCTTCTGGAACGTGCCGGCCGGGACGATTGCTTCTACGGTGACCAGCACATCGCGAGCCGCGAAGATGCTGCTCAGGTCGAGCCCGCGCCCGCCCTGGATCTCGACATTGCCGTCTTCGTCGGCACGTTGGGCATGGAGCAGGAAGAAGTCGAGCGGCAACGCCCGCGCCGCGCCGACCGCCGCGCCGGTGACGGGATCGGGATACGGCCTGGCGAAACCGGAGCGTTCGACGATTTCGGAGCCGGCCGGCAGCGGAAACGGCATCGAGGGGACGCCATGTTGCGCCGCGTGGAAGCCCTGCATCATGCCGAGCGCGGTCCACTCCTCCAGCGGAACCGCGCCGCTCTCGACCGCCTGGCGGAAGCGCGGCGCCAGCCCGAAGACTTCGAGGCTATTGAAGCAGAGCGCCATGCTCCGCACCGCCCCCGCCTGCAACAGCAACTCCAACCCGAGGCTGCCACCCCAACTGATGTAGTCGAGGTCGCGCACACCCTTCTCGATGATCGCCTGGATCAACGCGATGGGCAGCCGGGAGAAATGGAAGCCGCCAATTCCGAGGCGGGAACCAGACGGGACGAGGGCAGCAAGGTCGGGGAGGGAGAGGGGAGCAGGGGGGTGAGGGTTTACGCTCACGAATTCACCGCCCCAACGCGCTGCAACTCGCGCATCTCATCCTCTCCATACCCGGCGAACTCGCGCAGGATCTCCTCGGTGTGCTCGCCAAGGAGGGGAGCGTGACGGCGGATGTCACCGGGGGTGTCGCTGAACTTGACCGGGATGCCGACTCCGCGCACCGTGCCGGCCCTGGGGTGCTCCCACTCCACAATCATGTCGTTTTCGTGGACTTGCGGATCGGCCTCGACTCCGGCAAAGTCATTGACCGGGGCAACCCAGATGTCCTCGGCCAGGAGGATATCGAGCCATGCCTGGGTCGTCTTCCGGAGGAATCCGCGCTGGAAATCGGCGCGGACCTCGTCGCGGCCCTCCATGATCTGCGACTCGGGATGGTTCTCGTAGCCTTCGATGCCAACCAGACGCGCCAGCTTGTCGATGGGGTTCATGGCGATGGCGATGTAACCGTCGGCTGTCTCGTAGAAACCGTAAGGCGCGCCGAGATAGGCGCCCGGAATGTTGGAGCGGCTGCGCTCTGGCAGTCCAGCGCCATTGAGGTAGAGGCTCAGCTCCTGGATGTGCAGGTTCATGATCGAATTGAGCAGGTTGACGTCGACGCGCTGGCCGCGGCCGGTCCGGTCGCGGGCGTAGAGCGCGGCGAGAACGCCGTAGACGATATGGAAGCCAGCGGTGAAATCGGCGATGCCGACGGCGACGCCCTGTGGCGGTCCATCGGCGTTGCCGTTGAGGTAGCCGATGCCAGCGACGGCTTGAACGAGCAGATCCTGACCGGGGCGGGAGACATATGGCCCGGTCTGGCCCCAGCCGGAGGACGCGCAGTAGATGATGCGCGGATTGCGCTCCGCCAACGTCTCGTAGCCAAGGCCAAGCCGCTCCATCACCCCCGGCCGGAAATTCTCGATGACAACATCGGCGCGGTCGACGAGGCGCAGAGCGACCTCCTTGCCGCGCGGATTCTTGAGGTCGATGGCGATGGAGCGCTTGTTGCGGTTGAAGCTGAGGTACGACGCTCCTTCTCCGTCGAGATAGAGATTCGCCATGCTCCAATGGCGCATCCAGTCGCCCTTGATCGGCTCTATCTTGATGATCTCCGCGCCGAGATCGCCCAGCATTTGCGTGGCGAACGGCCCCTGCGCGAGTTGCGTGAAATCGGCGACGATGAGTCCTTCCAGTGGTCCGGCCATGTGAGGTCTATCCCTGATTCCGCGTCAGCGCCGTTGTGTCATCCTGGACGAAGTGAACGATCTCTGCCCTCTCGAATGTCCGCGCTCTCTGTGCCGAGATGCTTCGCTGGCGCTCAGCATGACATGCCTGTCAGACGCTCGATGATCTCTACCCATTGAAAAGCGGCGACAACAGTCCGCCATCGACGCGATACGCGCCGCCGGTGCAGAAGGCGGCCTCGTCGCTGGCCAGGAAGAGGACGAGATTGGCAACCTCCTCCGGCTTGCCGACCCTGCCCAGCGGGTGCAAGCGGCCCCACGCGGCGATCGTGCCTTCGTGGTCCTCGGGGCCAAAGGTGTCGGCGGCCTGATCGACCATCGGCGTGCGGATCGTGCCGGGAGCGATGCAATTGCAGCGGATGTTGTCATCCGCGTGGTCGAGGGCAATGGTGGTGGTCAGGCTGACGACGCCCCCTTTGGAGGCCGCGTAGGCGGGAACCGTCTTCTGCGAGGCGAAGGCCTGCACTGAGGCCGTGTTGACGATGGCGCCGCCGCCGCGCTTGCGCATTTCGGGGATGGCATGTTTGCACGTGAGGAACGTCCCCTTCAGGTTAACGTCGATCTGGAAATCCCAGTCTTCGACCGAGAGTTCCTCGACCGTGCCGTAACGCACCACGCCCGCGTTGTTGTAGAGGACGTCGACGCCGCCAAAGTCGGCCACGGCTCGCGCGATCAGCCCCTGCACGTCGTCCGGCTTCCGCACGTCGCACGTCACCGCCGTGGCGAACCCGGCGGCCTCCAGAATCTGCCGTGCCGTCTCCGCGCCGGCGACCTCGTCGATGTCGCCGATGACGACCGACGCGCCTTCACGCGCGAAGGCGAGCGCCGTCGTGCGTCCGATGCCGCTTCCTGCCCCGGTGATGACGACGACCTTGTTCGTGAACCTCTGGTTTCGGTCAGTCATGGATGCTCCATTCTGTCGCGGGTGACGGGGTGACGGGGTGACGGGGTGTCAGGGCGTTGGGTTCTTCTCCCTGACACCCCGTCACCCTGTCACCCTCGGATAGCGAAGCGGCGCGCCGGCCACTGGCATGTCGCCCTTGGTCAGGTGCCAGCGGGAGAGGCTGGCCACGACAAGGGTGCGCCGCTCGGGGCCGGCGAAGGCGATGTTCGTCGGTGTGGCGAAGATGACGCTCTCCCAATCCTCGGCCAGAATCGAGAGATCCCCGTCCGGGGAGAGGCGGTAGATGACGTCCGGGGTGTAGCAGGCGATGTAGAGGTCCCCCTCGACGTCGAACGCCAGGCCATCCGGGACGGTGCGTGGCAAGACGACTACCGGGTCCGGCTCTCCGACCGATCCGTCGACGCGTAACTCCAGGCTGACCACGCCGGGGAGCTGCGAGAGGGCAACATAGAGGCGGTTGCCATCCGGATGGAGGGCCATGCCGTTCGGGAAGGCTTCCAGTCCCTCGCCGATCACCTCCGTTTCGCCACCGGGGCGACTGCGGAAAAGGCAGCCGCCGAACTCCTTCCAGCCGCCGGAATCGGAGACGTAGAGATTGCCGACGGCATCAAAGACGGGGTAGTTCGGCACCGACATTGGGCGTTCCCGCGAGCCGCTGGCGTAGGTGCTGACCGTGCCGTCGGGCGCGATGCGCTGCACGGATTTGTGGGCGAGATCGCAGGCGTAGATGGCCCCATCGGCATCAAGACAGAGCCCGAGGATGAAGCCGCCGGTCGAGGCGATCTGTTCCCACTCGCCATTCAGGCTGACGCGGTAAATCTGACCGGCCTCACCGCCCGCGTAGAGCGTGCCATCCGGCCCGGTGGCGACGCACTCCGGATGATCGAGGCCATCTGCAAAAGGCGCGAAGTTGTCAATGGTCATGAGGTTCGGTTGGTGCACGTTTCTCTGCCCCTCTCCCACGAAAACCCTCACCCCCGGCCCCTCTCCCCGTGTGCAGGGAGGGGGAGGTAGTGACTCAGGCAAGGCCGTTGCCGCGACGACCCCTCACCCCACCCCCGCTCCCATGGCCATGGGAGCGGGG
>CAYSXO010000118.1:5742-11720 GCA_964434995.1 uncultured Sphaerobacteraceae bacterium | reverse complement strand
GCGGGCTATGAGCACTGCTCCCGGTCGTGCATGGCCCAGAGTGTCTCCAGCCATGCCGGGACCGTGGCGTCCGCGTGGTGGTCGTCGCGCGGGGCATAGCCCTTGATGTCGAGAATCGGCGTTCCCGGCCAGGCGTCGATGCCGCGGACCCAGAGCGTATTCCCATCCCGGCGGAGCAGGCGCGGGGTGCAAATTCCCAACGGATTCGGCCGCACCGGTGAGCGAGTGGCAAAGAGTCCAACCTCGGGCAGATCTTCCCGCCGCTCCGGGTGAATGGCGCGTAGCGTGCGGGCTCGGCGGGCGCGATCGAGCCAGAAGATGACAACCAGGTGGCTGTAGCCTTCGATGCCTTCCAGCGCGGGCGCCCACCGGGGGAGAACCTCCAGCGCCGTTTCCGCAAGAGGGTCATAGTAGGCGTCAGGGTCGGGCGCACAGGCGCCAGGACGCCGCACGTGGCCGATTGCCTGCACCCGAAACCAGCGCGTTGGCGGCGTTTTGACAGTCAAGAGCTCCTCCGATACAGCAGTCAACGACCGAGAGGCTCCGAGCGTCCACTCGTCTCCCGCGCGGCGGTGGCCAGCAGCTCCGCATCCACCACGGCGGTGTAGTCCACCAGGCGCGGCACGACAACCTCGTCCGGGGTCAGCGACCCGGCGGGAACGCCGATGACGGAGTTAACCAGATCGCAGGTGCGAATTTCGGACAGCGCGCATCCATCGACCCAGTCGTGCTCGGCGGTGGCTTAGCCAATCTGCACGTCCGAATTGGGCAACGTCATGCAGCGGCCCTCGGCCCAGAATGACTTCCGGTCGCCCATCGGCTCTCCGAGGATCACGGCGCGCCCGCCATGGAAGTCCTTCAACCGCGTGGGCGCCGTGGCCGCGACGCGAATGCGTGATGGAGGTTCGTTGCCGCATCTCCCCGGTCAGGAGGCGGCGGGCGCGGGAGGCGCGGAAACGAGAGAAATCGTGATCTCCCCGGAGATGGCCGGCGGCAGCGGTTCTACGCCAGCGGCGTCGACCTTGCGCCGCACGCGCCCGGTCGTCGTTACCTCGCCGGCATTCGCGAAATGGAGGCTCAAGGCAAATGTCTCACCCTGGATCAGATCCTCTCTCAGCCCGATGACCATCAGATGGTCGCTCTCCGGCTCCAGAATCCGAATGGCATTGGCCGGTATCAGGATCCCCTCCGGCGCGGGGAGCATGATGCGCACGCCATGTTCGAGCCGGGACTGATGGGCCTCGACGCTCCGCGCCATTGGTGTGCTGCCGCCCAATAACCGATCGGCGCTTGGGCCACGATTTTCGATCACGAGCGAAACTGGAACGTCGCCGGGGGTCTCGCCAAGGATGCGTGAAATGGGGGTCGCGGCCGGCGATACGGCCCGGCCAGAAAACGGCAGGGCGAACGGATGGGCCATCGCCAGCAGAGAAGCCACGATTGATGTAAACAAGAGGATGGCCGTCCGGATCATGAAGCGGCGCGCACGGCCTCTTCCTTCGCCCGCAGCTGGCCACAGGCGGCATCAATATCGAGCCCGCGCGAGTACCGGACCGTGGTGGGGATGCCGGCCGCGCGCAGGATGCCGGCAAACCGCTCGATCCCGGCCGGGTCGGGCCGCTCGTACGGGAGGACGTCGACCGGATTGAGCGGAATCAGGTTGACATGGTAAAGCCGGCCGCGCAAGAGCGCCGCCAGTTCGGCAGCGGTCTCGTCGCTGTCATTGATGCCGCGCATGAGCGCATATTCAAAAGAAACGCGACGGCCCGTTTTCTCGATGTAGTGGTCGATCGTCTCCATCAACATGCCGATCGGGTACCGCCGGTTGATCGGGACGAGCCGTGAGCGCTGCTCGTCGTTCGGCGCGTGCAGGGAGACGGCCAGATTCACCGGAAGCGCCTCATCCGCCAGCGCGGCGATGCGCGGCACAATACCAGACGTGGAGACGGTGATCCTGCGCGCGCCGAGATCGAGCCCATCCGGATCGTGGATGATGTGGATGAAGCGCATCGTCTCCGCGTAATTCTGAAGTGGCTCGCCCATCCCCATCATGACCACGTTGGTGAGCGCGCGGCCGCGCTCGCGCGCTTCGCGAGTCGCGCCGACAACCTGAGCCACCATCTCCCCCGCGCTCAGATTTCGCGAGAGGCCCATCAGCCCGGTCGCGCAGAACGCGCAGCCAACCGCGCAACCAACCTGACACGAGACGCATACCGTCGCCCGCTCGGGGTAGAGCATGAGGACCGTTTCCAGCAGTTCTCCGTCGGCCGTTCGATAGAGCGTCTTGATTGTCTCGCCGTCATCAGCGGTCAGCGTGCGCACGGGTTCCAGGAGCGTCATCGGCTCCGCGTCCTGCATAGACGCCCGCACGGCGGCGGGCAGATTGCGCATCTCGTCGTAGCTGGTGACGAGCTGGCGATAGGCCCAGCCCCAAATCTGGCGGGCGCGGTACTCCGGAAAGCCCAACTCGACGACACGCGCCTCGAGGTCCGAGAGCGTGCTGTCGTAAAGCCCACGCGGCCTGCTGGCCCTGGTGCGGGTTGGTCGCGGGGCGGGTGCTGGAACGGTCATCGGAATCTCTGGCATGGGCGCAGGAGTTGGCTCAATCATGGCATTGGGAAGCGTAGCATCAGGCCATCGCCGCATGGTGACGTAAAATGAACGGCAATCGTCAGCCGTATCGTCGCGGACTGGGGCCGAGGTCCGCAATGTAAGAGAGGACCAGCACAATGGCGCTCAAACCGCTAGGTGACAAGGCCGCGGCGCGGGCGGCTCTCGCGCAAGCCGAGACGACACCAGGTGATCAGGCGACAGGGGGTCTGGGCAATCCGATGACCCTCTTGCTCCTGCTCATCGCGGCGGGATTCCTGTGGTGGAACATGCGCCGCCGCCGCCAGTTCGAGGACCGGCTACGCGAGCAGCGGCGCGCGGAGTCGGTCGCCCAGGCCGAGCAGTCAGCCTTGAATGTCGCCCACATCATGCGTGAGGCCCCATCGCGGGCCGAAGCTGCCGCGGCGGCAACCGAGGGGCTGGCCTCGGCGGCCCGCATGCCAGCGGCTTCCAGCGTGGCGGCAACCATCGATGAGGCGCCGCTGCTCGATCGCTCCCGCGCCGCCGCCGAGGCCGACCGGGTTGCCGCCGAGCAGGCCGAGCGCGCGGCGCACGAGGCGGAACTGGCCGAACTTGGCGGGCGGGAACGCATCATGTCGGCTGAGGTCGCGGCCACGCAGGCGCGCGCCGATACGGCCGAGGCGGCACGATCGGCAGAGACCGTTGCCGGCCTCGACGCGGCTGCCGCGGCAAGTGAAGGCGCTCAGGTGGCGCGCGCTGATGCGGCGGTTGTGGCTGAGGCCTCTGCAAACGAGGCGGATGCCTTGCGGCAGGGTGTTGTCGCAGGCGCGACCGGGGCGCTCGCTGCCGAGCAGGATTCGGTGGAGGCGCTGCGGGCTGGCTTGCGTGAACTTGAAAATGAGAAGGCGGTTCCACTGGGGGCCGTTGCCGGCAACGATACGGCTGAATGCCCCCAGGGGTATCCGATCAAGGGCAACGCGCAGTCGATGATCTACCACGAGCCGGGGCAGACCTCCTACCCGCCGACGGTGGCCGAGTTCTGCTTTGCCTCGGCGGAAGCGGCTGAAGCGGCGGGATACCGGCGCTCGCGGGCGCACGAGCAGCGCCCGCACGACTAGCGGCCAGGAATGGAATGGTCCCAGCGTCAACGCTGCCACTGATCAAACGTGCTGTGGGCACGGATGACCGAGGAGAGCACCCATGACCCGGATACTGATCCTGATTCTGATCATCATCGTGCTGGGCTACCTCTGGTACCAGTGGCAGGCGCGCAAATCTGGCGAGCAGGAGCGGGCCGCGCAGAGGCAACTGACGGCCCGGTCCGATGCCAGCCGGGCGCCGCTGCCTCCGCTGGCCGGCGAGCCATCGTCAGTCGATGCCGTGCCGAGAGCCGCGGCGCGCGCGGGCGGCTCTGGCCTGTTGCAGGAAGCGGCTGACGCGGCGGCGGAGCTGGATCTGGAACGGGCGACTGGCGAGATGGAACGCGCCTCGGCCGAGTTGGCCGCATCCCGCCGTCAGGCCGAAGAGGCGGCGGCGAGACTTCGTGACCAGGCTGACGAGGCGCTGACCGAAGTTCAGGCCGCCGCGGTTCTGGATGGCGACGCGAGCGATAGCGAGGTCGATATCGAGGTCATCGAGATCGAGGCGCCGCTCATTGGCGAGCGCGGGGCCAGGGATGATGACATCGTCGCGCGGGCGATCGCGGCGGCCGATCGGGGAGGCGTTCCGCCAGGGGCTGTCCGGGGCGATGGCGGCCGGGTCTGCCCGCCGATCTATCCCATCAAGGGGAACGAGCAGTCGATGCTCTATCACCTGCCGGACAACCCGACCTATCAGGGAACCATCCCCGAACTGTGCTTCTCGACAGTCGAGGCGGCGCAAGCCGCGGGCTATTCCGAGGCCAAGCACTAGAACAGCGCCAACCGTGAGATGGCAAGGTGAGCGCGGCGAACCATCTCGCCGCGGGGTGGGTCCATCCGCGATGTGCCGACAATCGTCGCCGGCGCTCAGGATGACACGTCACACCGGACAGGCTGCTCGCCGCTGGCGACCATTGGAGAACCGCTCATGAAGACGGAGGCGCGTAGCGTCGTGCTGCGCGAGTTTGGCGCACCGCTGGACGTGACGACGGCGCCGATTCCCGAGCCGGAGCCGGGTGCCGTCATTGCCCAGGTCGAGCTCGCGGGCGTCTGCGGAACCGACGTCCATCTGCACCATGGCTACCTGCCAATCCCGCTGCCGCTCGTCCTGGGCCATGAAGGGGTGGGGCGAGTGGCGCGGCTCGGCGCCGGGGTCGACCGCGACTTCTCCGGGAACCCGCTGCGTGAAGGCGATGCGATTGTCTGGTCGTCGAACATCCCCTGCGGCACGTGTCACTGGTGTGTCATCGCGGGCGAGCGCACGCTGTGCGAGGCGCGCAAGGTCTATGGCGTCAACCAGCGATTCGATCAGTTCCCGCGCCTTTCCGGCGGCTGGGCGGAAGCGATCTATCTGCAGCCCGGCTCGGCGATCTTCCGCCTCCCCGACAGCATAACCGCCGAACATGTCATTGCGCTCGGTTGTGCTGGACCAACCGCCGTGCATGGGGTCATTGACGTCTGCGGCATCACCACGGGCGATACCGTCGTGGTGCAGGGGAGTGGGCCGGTCGGCATCGCCTCCGCGATGTATGCGCACCTGGCTGGGGCATCGCGCGTCATCATTGTCGGTGGACCGACGGGCCGGATAGATCTGGCCAGGGATCTTGGGATCGGCGACGTCCACATCGACATCTTCGAATTCCCGGACCCGGAAGAGCGGCTGCGGCTCGTGCTCGACGCGACGCCAGGACGCCGCGGCGCCGATGTGGTGCTGGAGTGCGCCGGGCTGCCGGCCGCCGTTGCCGAAGGGTGGGAGATGGCCCGCCGCGGCGGCTCGTTCCTGGCTCTGGGCCAGTACACCGACCGCGGCACAACCCCGCTCAATCCGCACATCATCACCCGCAAGCAGTTGCGCATTCTCGGCTCCTGGGGCTTTGCCGAGAAGCACTACCTCGGCCACGTCCAGGCGCTGCCCAAGCTCGCCGAACGGTTCGATCTGCCGCGTATGATCACCCGCTATCCACTTGCCGAGGCCGAGCGCGCACTCGCTGACATGGCCGCGGGCCGGGTCATGAAGCCGGTCCTCGATCCTTTCGCGGGCGATGGGTGATGGGTGTTAGGGATGTCGAGTGATACTCCGTGCCAAATGCCAACGACCCATCCCCCCGTCACCCGGCACGTGCGGCGCAACGGCGACAACGATCAGCGCGATGCCCGGAACCTCGACCGCGTGAGGCTTCTGCCGCGGGACGAGTAGACCGAATGCGGTGGCGCAGGCCGGGAGGAGCGCGGGCATCAGGGCAAAGGTCGCCGGGAAAGGCGCGCCAT
>CAYSXO010000118.1:4823-5732 GCA_964434995.1 uncultured Sphaerobacteraceae bacterium | reverse complement strand
TCACCAACGAGCAGAGTCCGACGCCGATCCTTGCCTGCAAGAGGTCCAGCCTCGCGAGCGCTGGCAAGGCCTCCAAGGGCAGCGCGGCTCGCTCGGGAAATCCCCGAGGTCGTGGAGTGCCATCGGGTCACGGGCGAGGACTGCTTCATTGTCAAGGTTTTGCTCCCTGACATGAGTGATCTGGATCGGATCCTCGATCGCTTTCTCCTTCTCGGCACGACCATCTCGATCGCGCGGTCGACACCCGTGCCGGCGTGGCCCCTGTCCTTGGCCGGGGTCGAGGAGTCGAGAAGAAGCCGGTGAGTCGTGAGACGGGAGTCGTGAGGTGTGAGCCGAGAGCCAGAAGCCATGGGCCACTTCAATAGCTCGCGCAACGGGCGCGTGTTAAACTGAAATCCGCCCTTGACCAGCGGCAAGACCTCTGGCGCCATAGCCAAGTGGTAAGGCACGGGTCTGCAAAACCCTGATCGGCGGTTCGAATCCGCCTGGCGCCTCCGGAACGGCACCCGACCTCGGGTGCCGTTACGTTTTTTGGCGAAGGGAGATTGCATGTCGAGGCAAGGCGCCGACGCTGGGCGCGCCGATCCACCGTTGGGCGAAACGTTGTCGTCGCATCGCGGATTCGATGGCGTGTGGGTCCATGTGCGTGTCGACAAGGTGCGCTTGCCTTCCGGACGGATCGCCACACGGGAAACCGTCGAACACCCGGGATCGGTCGCCATCGTCGGCGTGACGACGGACAAGAACGTTCTCCTGCTACGGCAGAGCCACCACCCCATTCAGCGCACGCTCCTGGGACTGCCGGCGGGCACACGAGAACCTGGCGAATCCGAGGAGACGTGCGCCCGCAGAGAGTTGCTGGAGGAGACTGGCTACCGGGCGGGGGCAATCGCGCAGATGGCCTCTTTT
>CAYSXO010000118.1:0-4813 GCA_964434995.1 uncultured Sphaerobacteraceae bacterium | reverse complement strand
GAACGAACGCATGACAATCTTCCATGCCAGCGGGTGCGAGCCGGCGGGGGGCGCGATCGACCCGGACGAGCTGATTCGTGTCGTCCCTCTCCCGCTGGCGGAGGTTCCGCGGCTGCTTGCGCCCGGGCCGGATCAGATACAGGACGCCAAGACCCTGATTGGCCTGCTGATGCTCTTGCGGAGCACGGCGACGTCGCCCTGAGCCCAGGTGGCTTTACCGTAATTCCCGAGGCATTGTGCCATGCTGTCAACGGATTGCGTTGGTCCAGCGTGGTTGCTGTGCCTTTCTGTCCGTTGCCTTTCTGCCGTTCGCCTCATAGCATGATGAGCAGGTACGTCGTTGTTCGCGACCGGAGGTGCGGTTCGGCGCGAACGTCCCCGCAAACGACGCCCTGCAACGGGGGAGTGGTGGAGGCCAGTGGCCAGGGAGAGTCGTGTGGCGAGTGGATGGCCTGCCACGCGCGCAAAGCCTGAGCCGCGGGTTCGTAAAAGGGGAGGGACGGCCCGTGCTAGCACGGCGAGTTCTGTTGGTCGACGATCATCCGGTCTTTCGCGCCGGGCTGCGCCGGGTGCTGGAAGCGACCGGACGCTACGAGATCGTCGGGGAGGCAGGCAACGCCCACGAGGCGATTCGCGCGGCGGAAGAGACGCGGCCAGGGCTGATCCTTCTCGATGTCCAGTTGCCAGGCATTACCGGGCTGCGCATCACGCGCATCCTGCGCCGCAAGCAGTCTCGCGCGCGGATCGTCGTGCTCTCGGTCCATGTCGACGACGACCGAGTTGTCGAGGCGGTTCGCTCTGGCGCGGTGGCCTTCTTGCAGAAGGACATTGGCGCGGAGGCACTGACCTCGGCGCTGTCGCGCGTGTGTGCTGGGGAGAATCTGCTGCGGGCGGAGATGTTGGCGCGGCCGGAACTGGCGCGGCGCTTGCGCGCGGAACTGCGGCTGCCGGGCGAGTCCGGGGGCGGCGAAGGCCCGATGCCGCTTTCCACGCGAGAGCTCGCGGTTCTCGATTGTGTGGCACAGGGGCTATCCAATCGGGAGATTGCTGACGAGCTGTTCGTTTCCGAGCAGACGGTCAAGAACCACATGACCTCGGTGTTGCGCAAGCTGAACGCCACTGACCGGGTCGGCGCCATTCTGCACGCGGTACGGCAGGGCTGGATGGAAGTTGCCCCGCCCGCTCCTGCCGGCGCGCACGGTGATCCGCGGGAGGCGCAAACCGCCTGATCTGGCTCACACGATAGTGAAGCAGGGCGGCACTGGATCGCGAAGTCCAGTGCCGCCCTGCTTCGTGGAGAAGCCATCTCGGGGGTACGCCGCCGGTATACTCTGGCAACCAGGCGCCATCGCGGTGCGCGGCCCGATCTCTGGCGCCGTCTGCCCAGGGAGAGCGAAGCAAAGGAGTCGACCTTGGATCTCGTTCCTTCGGATACGCGGGTTTTCCTCTTCCATAGTCCGAATGCCGCTCGCGACACCAGCGGCGCCATGGATTCCGTCAACCAGTGGCTCAGCAAGGACCGCTCCCAGGGGCCGTATGGCAACCTCAGCGTGAAAGACATCACGGTCACTCCGGATGGTTCTGGCGGGGTCTACACCATCGTTGTCTGCTCGCTTGGCCGCGTCGCCGAAGAGCCAGCCGCGCCGGCCGAGTAGCGCCCCACGCGGCTGGCCTGCAGTAACCGGCGTGGAGTTGGTGGAATGAGTGGGCGCGCGTGTGCTCCGGCGAGCCGTCGGCGTTCCCGAGTGGCGCTCCTATCGAGCCCTTCAACCTATCGGGCGCAGGCCTTCGGGATTGCGGCCGATCGGCTTGGCCTGGAGACGATCCGGGTCATCGACACGCCGCGCGAGTTGGGCGTGGAAGCCGATTGCACCGCATTTCTGCCGATCGACTTCGCGGAGACCGATGCGGCCGTGCAGGCCCTGGCTGCCCGCCTCAGCGCTGACCCAGTCGACGCCATCCTTTCCCTTGATGACAGCGCGACTCTCCTGGCGGCGCATGCTTCGGCGGCGCTCGGCCTGCCGCATAACGATCCTCAGGCCGCGCTCGCGGCGCGTGACAAGTGGGTGATGCGCGAGGCGTTGCGCGCGGGCGGCGTTCCTGTGCCGGAGTTTCGTCGACATCCGCTTTCGGCCGATCCGGCGGCAATTGCCGGGGAGATCCCCTTTCCGGTGGTTGTCAAGCCGACAACCCTTTCGGGCAGCCGGGGCGTCATCCGCGCCGACAGCCCAGAGGAATTTATCGATGCCTGGCGGCGAACCAGCCGGATCGTCCTGCAGGAAGGCGCCTCACCTGATAGTAGCGAACTGCTGATCGAGCGCTATCTCCCAGGCATTGAGGTGGCGTTGGAAGGCCTGCTGACCGGCGGGGACTTGCGGACGCTGGCCCTCTTCGATAAGCCCGATCCGCTGGAAGGGCCATTCTTCGAAGAGACGATCTACGTTACCCCGTCGCGGCTCTCCTCCGAGCGCCAACTGGCCATTTCCGAGCGCGTGGCCGAGGCAGCGGTTGCCCTTGGCCTGCGCGAAGGGCCGGTCCACGCCGAATTGCGGCTCAATGACGAGGGCGTTTGGCTGATCGAAATGGCGGGCCGCTCGATCGGCGGACTCTGCTCCACCATTCTGGAGTTTGGCGCGGGCATCAGCCTGGAGGAGCTGATTCTGCGCCATGCGGTCGGGCTCGACCTCCCCTCCACCGGCCGCGCGAAGGATGCGGCCGGGGTCATGATGATCCCGATCCCGAAGCGCGGCATGTTTCGCGCGGTCGCGGGACTCGAGAACGCGGCTGCCGTGCCAGGGATCACCGGCATCGAAATCACGGCTCCGCTCAATCACCCTCTGACGCCGTTGCCGGAGGGCGCCAGCTATCTGGGCTTCATTTTTGCCCGCGCGGCGACTCCGCAAGCTTCTGAAGAGGCCCTGCGCGAGGCGCACTCTCAACTCTCCTTTCGCATCGAGCCCGCGATCAGCCTCGCCAGCGTCGTATAGGCCTCTCGGCCGGGGCGCGGACAATTTGCCAGATCCCCAAGAGACCGTCAGAACCGCGCCGCGCGGGCATTGCGGATTCACCAATCCTTGCGAGCGTGATCCCCGGCTAAATCCAGCGCAGTTCCGTTACTGCCCGCGCCACGATCAGCACGCCGGACGCCGTGACGGCCAGCGCGGCGGCGGTGGGGGCGAAGCGCAGAATTCTGGACCACGGCCCGGAGATCGCCCTGCGCTCGAGAAACCGGCCGGCAAAGAGGAAAAGCAGGCCGACGCCCGTGAGCGTCGCTGCCAGGCCGAGGCTGAAGGCGATGACCACCAGGACGCCGAACCCCGCGCGGCCGACCGCGACCGCGCCGAGCAGGGCCAGCAGGGCAGAGGGACAGGGAAGCAACCCCCCGGACACCCCCAGGGCCAGCAGGCCGCGCCAGGTGATCGTTTCGCCATTCGTCCCTGGAGGGAGATGGCCGTGTGTACGGCTCCCGTGTGCGTGGACATGATCGTGACCGCGGACATGATCGTGCGCGTGGTCATGGTGATGGCCATGGTCGTGCTCATGTGTGTGGCCATGAGCGCTCCGATGATCGTGATGGTGATCGAACGCGGGCAGACCCAGCAGGCGCTGGCGCAGGATGGCCAGGCCGATGGCAGCGACCAGCAGGCCCGAGATCAGGCTCAACCACGGGTAAAGCTGCTCTGGCAGGATCGTCCTCGAGGCGAAAAGGATGATCAATCCGAGCGCAAGAACGCCGGCGGTATGGGTGATCGTCACCGTCATGCCCAGGAAGAGCGCATGACGTGGCGTGCCCCGGCTGCCGACCAGATACGCGCCGACGACGGTCTTGCCATGGCCCGGTGAGAGAGCATGCAGCGCGCCCCAACCGGCCGCGGCCAGGAGCGCGAAAACCATGCTGGTTGTAGTGAGCGTCGCGCCATTGACGATTTCGCTTAGCCGATCGCCGATGCCCAATGGGCTGGGCTGGCTGTCAGCGACCTCACGGGAAGATGCCGGAGCGCCGGAAACGATAGAAAACCCGAATGAAAGCGAGCGCTCGTCCAGCGGGCTGCTCAGGAGATCGTCCGGATAGATGCTCAGGGCATTGGTGCGGTCGGCCGCGAGCGCGCCGGCATCGTCGATGCGAAGGCCAGCGCCGTTGAGTGCCACGATCTCGCGCCAGCCTTGCCGGTCGCTGGCGTAGTCATTGCGATACGTCAGTTCACCTGTGCTGGTGACGTCGGGAGGCAGATCGGCCGTGAACGTCGCTTCAATGCGGGTGGTTTCCAGGCCAGCCTGGCCCTCGATCAGGGAGAGCGACGTCTGGCCGAGCTCAAGGGGAAGCTCCTCGCCATCGATGGAGAGATGCAGCGATGGCGCAACGTCCGCCATCTTCACGGCAAGATAGGCCTCTCGTTCCGCGGCGGAGATGACGCTATTGCCATCGGCATCGAGCACGGGCCGATCCGCGACCGTGGGCAACTCGGCCAGATCGAGAACGTAGAAAAGCGTCGCGGCGGTGGGGTCAAGTTCGATCCGGCTGTATTGATTCACGCTGAAGTTGCCAAGCGGATGGGCGATCGCTGGCGACGATGAGAGGCAGGAAACCATGAGCACGCCAATCAGCGCGGCCAGGAGTCCGCGCGGCGCAAAAGGAACAGGCCGTTTGGCGGCTGGAGCTCCTGACTCGAATCGGCATTTGGTGCGGGATTCGGGTGAAAAGGCAACGCGGTCCCCCGAAATCTGCAAGACACGTCGAAACGCGCTGCTCACAAGATCACCTCGCTTGCCTGAAGCCGCTCCAGCGTCGCGCGGGCTTCCGGCGCGTAGCGGA
>CAYSXO010000117.1:10824-11770 GCA_964434995.1 uncultured Sphaerobacteraceae bacterium | reverse complement strand
GCGCAACAGATAAGCGACGAGATCCTGCCGGTGTATTTCAACGATACGGTCAATGCGTGGGAACTCGGCGCCGACCGCGTGTATCGGAGAATGGAGCCACAAACTGGAAAGGAACCCTTCGATTCTCAAGCATGGTTTGTCGAGCATTACCGTGTGCCTGGCGATTGGACACTTGGCGGACCACGACCTCGCGGTCTACAGCATTCGCCCCTGCCAGCATCAGTGTGAAGACAGGGGCGACGGACTGGATTTGGCGGACACTCGGCTCCGTGATCGTTGGTTGAGGTCTACGGCATAAGGTCTTCACCGAGATCCGTTGTGAGCGCCTGAGCCTCAAGGGCGGTCAGCGCAAAGTTGTCAATTTCCTGCTGGAGCGCATCGCGCAGATTGATCAGGTCGACAAGATCGAGCCCGGCAAGCACCGCATTATTTTCTGGATCTCCGTCGTCAATACTCTGGCCGACTACGCGAAACTCAACTTCCCAACCTTCGTCACCGTTGGCATCGCCTGTCGATGGCGCCTCATCCATATAGATGTTGTAGGTTTCCATGCGAATCTTCCTCCCGCCCTCACTCGTCCCCTGAAGTACTCGGGCAGCGTAGCCTCCGCATCCTTGATCGGCAAGATTGGCGCCCCTTAAACCTGACGGTGGCTTCCCCGGCGGTCTTTCAGTCCGGAAGGCACGAACTGAGTCAGAAAGTTCACCATTGGCCCTGATGGCCGATCGGCATTCAGGTCCGCCTCCTGGCGCAGGACGGCTCCGCGAACCATGTTGCCACCGAAATAACGGATTGGATCGTGCGGATAGAGCGAGCGAGGCCCGCGGTTGATGGGGCTTTCCTGCCACTCGTCACGGAGGTCGAGCGCTATCGATGCGAGTGTCCGGCCACCGACGTAGCTTTGCCCAACACCGCTGCCCGAATAGCCCACCCCATAGATGATGTC
>CAYSXO010000117.1:5488-10814 GCA_964434995.1 uncultured Sphaerobacteraceae bacterium | reverse complement strand
CCGATCAATCGGACCGGTCCAACGGTGAGAAATTGGCACCTCGGCGAGCGTCGGATAGATGCGCCAGAACGAACGCTCGGTGCGCTTCACGCGCGCGCCGGGGTCCTCGAAGCGCGCGGAGATCTGACCCAGGTACGCATGCGAGCAACCGCCTTTGCCAAAGGCAATTCTGCCGTCTCGGGTTGTCCGGTAGTAGTGGACCATCATATGGCTGTCGGCGATGCTGTGGTCTCCGGTCCAGCCGATTTCACCAAGCCTTTCTCCGATTGGCGCCGTTGCAACCATGTCGCTCGACATTGGTAGGACTGACCGGCGGATCTCAGGGAGGGACGCGAGCCAGGCGTTCATGCCGAGAACGACCTTGTCGGCGACAACGGCAGCATCCGCGGTACGAACAACGGGCGGGCGGCCACGGACGATCGCCGTGACCGGGCTGTGCTCCCATATACGGACTCCATGTTGCAGCGCGACGCGGCGAAGCCCACGAGCAAGGAACGCTGGCTGAACCCGCGCGGCGCCCTTGTCGAGGATGCCACCCAGGTGGACTGTCGAGCCGGTTCGCCGAGCCACTTCAGCCGGTGAGAGTTCGTCGAATGCGTCGATGCCCAATTCTTGCGTCAGCCGGACCGATTCGCTCCAGCGGCCGATTTGAGGTGGAGCAGTTGCGGCAATAATCGTGCCGCCCTGGACGTAGTCAGCGTCGACGCCGTAGTCAGCGCAAAACTGGCCTATGGCCCCGACAGCATTGCCGGCTGCTGTCGCAAGCCGTAGGCCTTCCTCATGTCCATACTTGTCTATGAGAGTCCCAAGCTTAGACCACCATCCTGAAACAATGCCGCCATTGCGGCCGCTTGCTCCTGCACCACAAATGTCCGCTTCGAGCAGCATGACATCGACAGATGGATCGAGCCACTTGATGTGAAGCGCGGTCCAAAGCCCGGTAAACCCGCCACCGACAATGCAAACGTCGGCCAAGTGACCACCGGTGATTGGTTCGACATTCTCCGCGTCAGGCTCCAGCGCCAGCGCTTCCTGCAACCAGAGCGCCCGCGCTTTCGCTTTCCTCACTGGCTGCAGCTTTGACATTCACTTTGCCTCGTTCTTTGTCCGGGTTTACCGCGACAGTCAGGCGGCGTCGCCAATGCCGGGGACCGATTGTATCGCGCTCAGTACACGCTCGTGCGTCGTGGGATCCGTGGCAGCAATGAGGCCGCCATCGTTTGTGGGAACAGGCTTGTTGTAGCGGTAGGGCCTCCCCTGCAAGTCGGTGGTCACACCCCCTGCCTCGCCGATGATCAAATCGGCGACGGCAAAATCCCACTCGGAAGCCATTGTCTGATTCTCTTCATCCCGCACGCCGATCATGACATCAAACTGCCGTGGCTCCAGAAACATGCGCGGCGAGAATCCCGTGTTCACTACTTCCCCGGGGCTAATGCCGAGGCGCCGCGCAACGCTGCCAAGGATGCGCGCATTTCCCGGCGCTCCGAACCATCTCGAAGTTGCGAGTCGCGGCTGACCGTCAACTGGCCTGTATTTGACGCGCCGTGGCGTGGCGCTGGAAACCTGCACCCAGGCCCCACCACCGAACGTCGCGTAGACGAGGGTTTCGGCGACAGGTTGAAAGCCGGCAACCGCAACGGGCCGCTCGTTTTCGATCAGCGCGACCAGGACGTCAAACTCGCCGGTGCGGAGAATGAACTGCTCTGTCCCATCGACGGGGTCCACGATCCAGCAGCGAGACTTACTTAATCGATCAGATGTGTCTCGCCCTTCTTCCGTCAGGATGGCGTCGCCTGGAAAGCGCCTGCCGAGAACTTCACGGATCACGCGATCGGCGGCAAGATCCGCGTCAGTTACAGGCGAGCCATCAGATTTTTCATACGTCGCCGCGGCGGAGCGGTCGTAAAAATCCTTGACGACCGCCCCAGCCTCGATAGCAGCGTCGATCGCGGCATCAAGCTCACGCGCATAAGGCATGTTCGCGTTAGACACCAGTGGCCCTTTCCAGGAACGGACACGTCGCTCAATTCAGGATAGTAGCATTGAGATTCACTGAATCTTCGAAACGACCAGACCTCGCGTGGCGCGACATATCCCACTAGCTTGTGGTTCGACGGACGCTCACGTGGCTGGCCGATTAGTCGGCTTCACACGTGGCATGACGTGAGTCGCAAGAAGCTCGATTGTCTCCGTATCACCCGCGTCGAGAATTTGCGTTACGAAGTACTGCATCCCCGCATCAACGAGTCCCTGGTAGTAGGCCGCCACGGTCTCTGGAGAGCCCACCACGCGGCTGTACTGTTGCTCCTCATTCAGACCCTTGGGGTAGTACCGATCGCGCTTCTTCCGAGCCTCGGCGTCAGTCGGAGCGATCATGAGCCAACTTGTAAAGTGGCTGCGGAGGACCGCGCGGGGATTGCGACCCTCTTCGAGACAAAAGCGGTCGAGGATGGCGTTCTTGCGACTGACTTCTTCGTTGGTCCGCGCCAGACCCGTGCTATGCCCAGCGCCAAAATTGCAGGCGTCCGCATACCGCGCCACGAGACGGAGCGCCGTCTGTTCGCCCGCGCCAGCCAGAAGGAGAGGAGGCGCGGGCTTTTGCATTGGCGGAGGGGCGATCTGCTCGTCTACTGTCGAATGGTACGCCCCCTGATAGGTGAACGGCGCGCCTCCCCAGACTCCCTTGATAATCTCAACGTACTCTGCAAGGGCGGCCTGACGCTCAGGGACGGGCGGAAACGGAAGACCGAGTTGCGCGAACTCGCTGGCATTCCATCCATGCCCCAGACCAAGGATCACGCGCCCGCTTGAAAGATTGTCGACGTCCGCGGCGAGCCGCGCGTTGATGACGGGCGGCCGATACCCGGCACAGAGGACCACTGAACCGAGGCGGATTCGCTGCGTCTGCACTGCCAGAACGGCGAGATGGACCCAGGGATCGGGGGCATAGGCGGGATGATCACCCATGAAGAACCCGTCGAAGCCAAGCACCTCCGCAAGGCGCCCCGTGTTCAGAATCGCGGAAGCCGGGTTCGGATCGCCAGGAAGGGCAAATGCCTGCAACCCCCAGCCGACGTGATGTTCAAACTGGCCGACCCAGGGATGCACTCGCTGGTTGCTCATCGTCTCCCTCCGTGGCGTGGCTATTGGGCCGATATGTAGGCTTCGAGCGCGGTCCGCATCCATAGCCCCGATTGCCGCTGTGCGCTCCGGAATAGACGGCGAGCGGGATTTGAGTATCGCGACCTCGTCGCGTATGAGTAAGATGTTCGTGGATTGAGGCGCCGAACCATAGGGGCAGACACCATGACAGTGAGAGTCTATCTCGGGTCGGCACGGGTTTCGGCAGACGCTCCTCGCCCAGATGATATTCCGGCAGAGCGCGTCTTCTTCAACGCCTCCGAGTTGCAGGAAGTCTGGGTCGAGACGGAGAGCAGCATCGTGCCGGAACGTGGAAAGGCCGTCAGCTTCGCTCTGGCGACACCGATGGGCGTTGGGTTCGAGCGCATTAGCGGGACAGTCCAACGAATGGTACGGAAGGAGCCGTGGCGCCGCGGGTGATGGCTGTGACGCGCATGCGGCTTGCGGCCGATCTGCCGAACCTTCGAGTGCAACGCTGTCGGGCAGAAAAGTCAGTCATCGCCGGGCTCACGAACGAACATCGGTATTGGCTGGCGTTTGTGGGCGGAACGTGAAACGAGTTCCTGGACACGTGCCACGAATGCCTGATCGACTTCACCGGGAGTGGGGGAGGCGATCGCGCGAAGTGTGCAGTCGAGTTGATCGTACGTTAGTCCAATGTCGGCCTCATCTGTTTGACCGTACCAAAGTCCCGCTGATGGCGGCTTCGCGATGACGCTCGCCGGTACACCAAGTTCCAGGGCCATTGCGCGAACTTCGGATTTGGAGAGGTCTCCAATGGGCAACAGATCCACCCCGCCGTCGCCGTATTTGGTAAAGTAGCCGATCCCGAGCTCGATCCGATTACCCGTGCCGACAACAAGACCACCGTGTGACTGCGCAAGATAATAGAGCGCGGTCATCCGGATCCTGGGCTTGACGTTTGACCGCGCCAATTGATTGCCAGCGTCCTTGGGAACGCCAGAATCGGGAATCGCCGCGAAGATGGCCTGATACGCGGGCACAAGGTCGAGGGTGATTGGGCTGACATCAAACGCTCTTGCCACGATCTCCGCGTCTTCAAGGTCCTGCGCCGGCGAATGAATCGGCATGATTGCGGCGATGACGTTTCCAGGCCCAAAAGCACGCGCGGCAAGTGCGCAAACAACTGCCGAGTCGACGCCTCCACTGAGGCCCAGAACCAGGCGCGTTGCCCCCGCCTCTGTAACGCGATCGCGCAGCCATGCCGTGATTTGACTGGCGAGGACTCCGAAATCTGTCTCGTCAGGAACTGCCAATATGCTGCCTCCGGATACTGCGTCGTGAACGTGAGCGCGAACGCGGAAGCCGCCGTGGTCCACGGCGGCCCGCGCGAAATACCCGTTGGGAGGGCTACTGAAGGTAGGAGGAATCGAGCCAGCCAGCTTGTCCTCCGATGCGGACGTTGACGTATCCATTCGCTTGAGACCCCGTCAACGAAACCTGGCTGCCCGCCGGCACGACGCTGATGACCATCGAATCGGGACTTGGCTGAGATCGCAAATTGACATTCGTCGTCGTTATCGCCTCGCCTCCGATGGCTGGGGCAATCCCATTGGAACTGGCTGGGGCGGCGGAGGCTTCCTGCGGTTCTGCAATCGGCGCTGCTGGTTGGAGCAGAGCCGAATCTGGCGCCGCCTCCGCGACCTGCAGGTATGCCGCATCCGCCCAGCCAGTCTGGTTGTCGTATGCCACTCCCAGGAACCCGTCCTGAGCCTCGCCGGTAAGTGACACGACCGACGTGGATGGTATGGCTCCAACGATCCCGCTCTGATCGTCGGGGGCGGCAAAGAGATCGACTGCCCCGATAGTGGTCGCCGTACCCGGTTGAGTTTGCGAAGCGGGTTGCTCGAGCGCAATGGCGCCCCGTTGGACCCACTGCGACGCCACCCAACCAAACATGCCATCAACCTTGACAGGAACGTATGCCTGCTGCTCATTTCCAGTCACGGTCATTGGCGTACTCGGGGAGATAGTCGTCACAACATCGTACTGTTCGCCCGGGCCAGTGCGCAGATTGACATCGCTCGCGGCCGTGGCCCCGTCGACAGATTGAAAGAGGCTTGTGCTCTTGCTCGGCGGCGGGGCCTCGCCGCAGAGCCATCCTGGGCCGTCGGAAACATCCCCGAATATTGTGGTCCAATACCAGCCATGAGGCGACGCA
>CAYSXO010000117.1:998-5478 GCA_964434995.1 uncultured Sphaerobacteraceae bacterium | reverse complement strand
ATACGCTCTACCGATGCCAATGGCCCCAAACTGGCCATTGAGCATGTTGGCATTGTGCTCGTAACTGTTTTGCCAGGTCTGCATGGCGACGTCCGCGGTCTCCATGCCGGCCGCGATGTTCTCGCCAAATGCGCCGCCGCTGTAGCCAAAGTTTGCCATGTTCTGGGATACGGACGTTCCGTCGAGCAGGTTGTGATCGAGGTAACCATTCAGCGCCATGTCCACGCTGTGATACGCGGCAGCGGACGAAAGCGATGCCGAAACCGCCAGAGGCGCCAGGCCCGACACTTGCCGGTGTTCGTTGATGTTGGCCAGGAACGCAACTTCCTCCGTGTCGAGACAGGCGTCCGCGGACGCCAGCATCATCTCTGGCGTGCCACTTCTGGATTGCTCGGCAGGACCGGCCGCGACGGGTGAAAACAGGAGCATGCTTGCGACGGCGGCTGCCACAATCGAGCTGAGACTTGCCGGCGCACGCTGAGATCGGATCGTTCGCATGGACTTGTAAGCCTCCCTGAATCGCCGAGGGCGCCGTTGCCGGCAGTTGCCACACGATTTATGAGAATCAGTGGCAGAGGCGGGGAGCCCATGCGGTTGGGGGCTGGCCAGCTTACGCCCTCTCACGGAAAGCCGACCTGAACGTACGCTAGCGGATGCTGGCGCACCGGCTCAAGACCGAGGTCCGGCCAATGGTCCCAGTTCTGATCGAGGAGGCCGTTGATTACGGTCGATTGGCATCCCAGGTAACGATGCGGGCAGGAGCCCCATCGGCGTCGGAGAGCGCCAGTGGCAGGCAGGCGAACATTCGCATCACGTCCGGATCAACGAGAGCCAGGCGGCAAAGGTTCTCGACAATCAGAATATCGGAGCGGAGAAAAACGCCGTGTGCGTCGGAGCCGCCATCGGCAGTGGAGTCAACGCTTAGAGCGTCGATTCCGACCAGTCCAACGCCGAGGCGGAGCAGGTCGTCGGCCAGCTCGCGAGACAGGTACGGATGCTGAAAGTAGTGTTTTTCGCCCCAATGGCGATCCCAACCGGTCCGGATCATGGCGAACCAGCCGGGCCATACTCGATCGCGCACACCGTCGAGAATTGACGCATCGATCGCGGCATTGGGCGAGTAGCCGCTCGCGTCAATGACAAGGCCGGGGCCGATAAAGCGCGAAACCGCGAAACTGGCGAGGTCGCGGCCATCGTGGAAGAGATGGCGAGGGGCGTCGATGTGGGTACCGCTATGTGAGCCCATGCAGATAGAGGAAATCTGCCACCGATGCGCATCACTTGCGATCTCGATGCGGTCAACGCGGACCTCGGGGTCACCCGGCAAGTGGGGCGTACGTGGATTCAAGGGCTGCGTGAGATCAATCACGAAGCATCCATCCGAACCGAAATCGAGGCCGCGCCCGGCGCGGCCTCGACCACAAACGAAACGGAGGATAACCTCAGGCGACGAGATCGTGGGCAAGCTCTTCGAACGCGGCGATGTAGGCGTCCGCATCTTCGGCCGAGTGCGCCACGGAAAGCGTCCACTCCTCTTCTCGGCCCGGCGTCATGAAAATGCCCCGATTCATCATGTAGAGCCACGCGAGGTCGGTCAGCTCGCCGTCGTGCGTCGCCTGGAACGATTCGTAATCGGTAATCTTCTCTGGCGAGAAGGTCACGCAGCCCTTGGAGCTAATGCCGACCGTGTAGCCGGGAAGGTGGTACCTCTCCAGGACCGCGTCGCACCCCGACAGCAGGCGGTCATTGAGCATATCGAGATGTGCGTAGGCATCGGGCGTCAGCACGTGCTCGAGACTCGCTCGGGCGGCGGCCATCGTCAGCGGATTGCCGTTGTAGGTGCCAACCTGATAGACGGTGCCATCGTTGACGACCTCCATCACTTCAGCTGAGCCGCCGATTGCGCCTGAGGGCAGGCCGCCACCGAGGGCCTTGGCCATCGTCACCATGTCCGGGAGAACACCGAACTTTTCGGTGGCGCCGCCGGCCGCGACGCACAGGCCCGTCTTCACCTCGTCAAAGATCAACACCACGCCGTGCCGGCGAGTCAGATCCCGGACGGCTTCCAGGTATCCCGGCTCAGGGAGGACAACGCCGAGGTTCATCATGGCTGGTTCCATGATGACGCAGGCTGGCGGCCGGCCCTCTTCGAAGAGCCGCTCAATGCGTCTCTCCATCGCGCCCGCATCGTTGAACGGGACCGCGATCGTCAGATCGGACGCGGCCTTTGGAATGCCGCCGCCGTAGGGGAGGGATGCATAGTTCTCGCGGTCACCAATGTCCTCGTATGGGACGGCAATTGAAACCATGGCATAGTCGTGATGGCCGTGATACGAGCCGAAGATCTTGACCACCGTGTCGCGGCCGGTGAACGCGCGGGCGATGCGCATGGCGTCCATAGTCGCTTCCGAACCGGAATTGACATACCGCCATTGGGGTAGGCCAAAGCGGCTCGCCAACTGCTCGCTGACCACGATCGCGTCCTCGACTGGCGCCGCGAAATGAGTGCCCCTGGCAACTTGCTTCTGGACCGCTTCGACAATGTACGGATTGGCATGGCCTTGCACCATTGACCCGAATCCATTGTGGTAGTCGATCATTTCGTTGCCATCGACGTCCCAGACCTTCGAGCCCCGGCCTTCTCTCAAGTAGATTGGCCAGGGATCACGGAGTTGGTATGAAGACGCCACGCCCCCGGAGAGCGTCTGGCGAGCCCAATCGAACATCTCACCCGACTTTGGCGTGCTGTCGTCGAGCTTCGCTTGCTCGATCCGGGTCAATTCTTCAATGCGGCCGCGTTCGATACGCACGGGATTGGCCGTGACCATGGATGTCTGTTCCTCTCTGAACTTGCCATCCGGCTACCGGATGTCCTGACTCCGACAATCGGGATCGATCGATTATCGTCCTTTGCTCGGCGGCCTGTCGAAGCGAAGGGCGCCAGACCCCATGCTACACTCCAGAGAGATTCGCACTGCCAACCGGGGATCGGGCAAACGCTGTTCGGCCACGGCCAGCGAGGGAGCTTCGCGCACTATGGAAATCAGTGGGCAACACCGCTTCTCAGCGCCGCGTGAGCGCGTTTGGGAACTCTTGCTCGACCCCGGCACATTGCAGCAATGCTTGCCAGGAACTGAGGACTTCGTCGAAGTCGGGCCAGAGGAATACGAAGCCCGCATGAAGATCGGTGTTGCCGCGATTCGCGGCACATATCAGGGCAAAGTCAAGATTCACAGCAAGGATCAACCAGGCTCATACCAGATGCGTGTCGAGGGAAAGGGGCCAGCCGGCCAGATTTCGGGTGACGCCACCATCGAGCTGGTGGAGGATGGGGAAGGCACCCTGGTCAACTGGCGAGGGGACGCGAATGTCCGCGGAACCCTGGCGCGCGTTGGCGGGCGAGTGATGCAACCAGCCGCCAAGATGATCGTTGGCCAATTCTTCAATTGTCTCGAAAGTAAAGCGACAACCTGACGATTCCACCACGGTCCCATGAACGACAGGGAGGAATGGCGTGCGCGTGCCCATCAGGCTAACAGTCAACGACGTTGAGACACGGGCCGATGTCGAGCCAAGAACGCTCCTGGTTCAATTCATACGAGAAGATCTGGGACTAACCGGGACACACATCGGGTGCGAAACAAGCCAGTGCGGCGCTTGTACGGTTCTGCTCGATGGACAGGCGGTCAAGAGTTGTACCGTTCTCGCCGTGCAGGCCGATTGTGGAACAGTAACGACCATCGAGGGCCTTGCGCCGGCCGGCTCATTGCATCCCGTACAGCGCGCGTTCTGGGAAGAACATGGGGTCCAGTGCGGATTCTGCACGCCGGGGATGGTGCTTTCGACCGTAGCCCTGCTCCAGGAAGACCCCAATCCCAGCGACGAAGCCATTCGGCACGGACTGGAAGGCAACATCTGCCGGTGCACTGGCTATCACAACATCGTTCTTTCGGTGCGCAGAGCCGCACAGGAATCTGCTGCCGGGGCCGACACGGAGTTGATCGCGAGGTAGTTCATTGAACGCCGCTCCATTTGCGTACAGCCGCGCGGAGAATCTCGGAGACGCTCTCCGCCTGCTCCAGGAGCATGGCGAGGGCGCGAAGCTCATCGCGGGAGGTCATAGCCTGCTGCCAGTGATGAAGTTGCGGCTTGCTGAACCTGAAACGCTGATCGATATTGGCCGCCTTCCCGAGCTAACCGGTACCGCGGTGGGCCGCGAAACCCTCACCATTCGCGCCTTGACGACCCACCACCAGGTAGCGACGGACCCCGTGATTGCGGTTCATGCGCCGCTCCTGGCCGCGACCGCCGAGCGTATCGGCGACCGGCAAGTGCGCAACAGGGGCACTATCGGAGGGGCTCTGGCGCACGCGGACTCGGCATCCGACTATCCCGCCGCGATTCTGGCTCTCGACGCCATGATCGTGGCCCGGGGGCTAGAGGGCGAACGGCGGATTCCCGCGCACGAATTTTTCCTCGA
>CAYSXO010000117.1:0-988 GCA_964434995.1 uncultured Sphaerobacteraceae bacterium | reverse complement strand
GCTCATTCGCGCGCGTGACTTCTTTGTCGGTTTTCTGACGACGTCGCTCAAACCAGACGAAATTCTGACTGAAATTCAGATCGCGCGGTCGACGTCGCGACTGGGTTGGAGCTACCAGAAGCTGGCGAACCAGGCATCTGGCTACGCGATCGTTGGCGTTGCGGCGATGGTTGACGTCGACGCGAGTGGCCACATGTGTTACGTCAGTATCGGTGTTACAGGCGCTTCCGCGGTCCCATGGCGAGCCAAGGCCGCGGAGGCCGCGCTCTTCGGGCAGGCGTCACGGGCGGCGGCGATCGCGGAAGCGGCGCTCGTCGATTCGGAGGTCGAATTTCTAGACGATCTTCATGGTTCAGCCGAATACCGGCGGCGGGTTACACGGGGCCTCATACAGCGCGCCGTGTCGGAAGCGGCTGCGCGAGCTCAGCGCTAGCGTCCTGTTCGTGGCAGCCATGCCTGATGCCGGCGCCAAGGATGCAATCTCGGGGTTGACGGACGAACAAGGACGTTTAGGCGAAGGCACGTGCATTCAGGTGGGTAGCAGAGCGATTCCAGCCTGGTCGACGATTGCGTTGGAGTTTGATAAGGACCGGTGGGTCGCGAGTGTCACGCTCAACCGGCCGGACGCAATGAATGCCATTAGCCGGCAACTCGCGGCTGACTTGAGCGCAGCTTGCCATTACCTTCAAGAGAATTCCGATCTCCGCGCCGTCATCATCACCGGCGCGGGCGGACGCGCGTTCTGCGCCGGGGCAGATCTCAAGGAGCGGCGTCTGCTTTCGAGCGCGGAGAGGACTGAGCACACGGCTGCCATCGAAGCAGCCGCCGAAGCAGTGGCCGCGCTACCCATGCCGACCATCGCTGCCATTCGGGGCTTCGCTCTCGCTGGCGGCGCGGAATTCGCCGTGGCATGCGACCTTCGCGTTGCCGCGACAGACTCGGTCTTCGGGTTTCCAGAGGTCAGAATTGGCATCTTTCCCGTGGCCGG
>CAYSXO010000116.1:0-11935 GCA_964434995.1 uncultured Sphaerobacteraceae bacterium | reverse complement strand
CGACGGCGGGAGGTTTCGCCGGCCGAGCTCGTCGAGGCCGCCATTGCACGAATCGAGCGCCTCAATCCCACCCTCAACGCCGTCATCACCTGCGCAATTGAGCGCGCGCTCGAAGCGGCCAATCCAGGCCTGGTCGAGGGCCCCTTCGCGGGTGTCCCCTACCTCCTCAAGGATCTGGCCATCGAGTGGGAGGGCGTGCGCTTCACAGAGGGCTCGCGATTTCTGCGCGACAACGTCTCGCGCCACGACCAGGAGCTAACAAAGCGACTCCGGCAAGCAGGGTTGGTCTTTCTGGGCAAGACGAACACGCCCGAGTTCGGAACATTGCCGATCTGCGCCTCGGCGCTGTTCGGCGTCACGCGCAATCCATGGGATACCAGCCGTACCCCCGGAGGCTCGAGCGGCGGCTCGGCAGCCGCGGTCGCCTCCGGGATGGTCCCAATGGCGTATGGCAATGACGCGGGAGGGTCGATTCGCTTTCCGGCCTCGTGCTGCGGTCTGTTCGGCCTCAAGCCGACCCGCGCCAGGCTCCCGTTTGGCCCGGAGTATGGCGATGTCTTCAGCGGTCTGGCCGTGGAACACGCCGTGACCCGCTCGGTCCGGGATAGCGCGCGCCTCCTTGATGCCACCGCCGGCCCGGATCTGGGCGATCCCTACTGGGCCCCGCCGCCAACGAGGCCGTTCACGGACGAGGTCGGCGCCGATCCCGGCCGCTTGCGCATCGCCTTCACCTCGCGGCCGCCAGGCGGCCAGGCCGTGCATCCCGATTGCGTGGCGGCAGTACACGATGCGGCGGCACTCTGCGAGGAGCTTGGCCATGACGTGAGCGAAGCCGAACTTCCCGGCATCAACGAGCGGATCGCCGGCTCCATCGACCATCTCTACGCCGCGGCCGTGGCCTGGATCGTCGCCTACTGGGTTCGCAAGCTGGGCCGCGAGCCAGGAGTGGACGATCTGGAGCCGCAGACGCGCGCCTGGGCCGAGGCGGGCAACCAGCTATCAGCGGCCGACTATCTGCTGGCGGTACAGGACATCCAGGCCTTCAGCCGGGTGGTGGCCCGCTTCTTCACCGAGGTCGATCTTTGGCTAACGCCGACCCTGGGTGACGTTCCATTGCCGATCGATGCCCCGATCAGCGAGGGGTTCCTGGCCTTTCCAGCATGGGTGGCCAACGCCACCGGGAACCCGGCCATGTCCGTCCCGCTCTTCTGGAATGGCGACGGACTGCCAATCGGGGTCCACGTCCTGGGTCGCTTCGGCGACGAAGCGACCCTTATCCGTCTGGCCGCCCAACTCGAGCAGGCACGGCCCTGGGCGGAACGCCGGCCGCACGAAGGGTGACGGCGAGTCGGCAAGCAAGAACCACTGCGACGGCAATCACGCGAAGGCGGTGGCGCGAATCGCGCCACCGCCGTCCACCTGAGCTGGCGTTTGTCCGAGCCGTTAAGCACGGACCCGCGTGGCCTGGCTACGGCATGGAGGTCACATCAACCGTCACGATCTGTCCGGCCCCGGGTGGGAAGCCGAAGCCAAAATTGGAGACGTACAGCGTGCCGTCCGGACCGAACTCCATTCCGGTTGGGAAGGTCAGCCCGGTCGCCACGACCTCCAGGTCTCCCTCGGCCGTCACGCGCACGACCCGGCCACTGCCCGGGACGAAGAAGGGCGGCTCGCCCGGGTTCCCCGTCGAGGTTTCCAGCACGTAGAGCTGGCCGTCATCGGCGAATTCCGCGCCCAGGACCGTTGTCAACCCTTCGGCGTAGCGGCTGAGCTCGCCGTCGGGTGTGAGCTCATAGATGACCGCTCCACCGTCCGGGTACGGGAGCGGCGTGAGGTTGCCGACATAGAGGTTGCCGTCATCGCCGATGGCGATCGCGGTCGGAACGATGTGTCCCTCGGTGGCCGTGAAGTCGATGATGCGCTTCACCGCGCCGTCGGGACTGACGCGATCGAGTGCACCGTGATTCGACTCGCTAACGTAGAGCTGGCCATCGAGCTCAACCATGGCGTAGGCGCCTTCATCCGGCTCGAAATCTCCCGGATTCGGCACGGCGACCGGATTCGCCTTGACAAACTCGGACAGGTCGGCGACCAGCGTCACGGCGCCATCCGCGTCGACTTTGAAGACGCCATTCGGCACATCGGGATGGCCGTGCGAGCACCCGGCCGCGGCCATCAGATAGTGCAGTTCATCGTTGAGGAAGGCGATGTCCGCGACGCCACTGACGAGGTTGCCGAGCGCGGGCGACGTCTGGTTGGAGGGGAGACCGTCGACGACCGTGGCCCGCTCACCTTCGGCATTGATCGTCGATATTCGCGCGGTCAGCCCACCGGTGTACGGTCCGACCGGCTCCACCACCTGCTCGCATTGGCCCTCCGTGGAAATCGTGCCGCCGGCGCCGCCCTCGGCCACGTAGAGCAACCCATCGGGACCGAACTCCAGGCCACGCGGGTTGTCCAGACCGGTCGCGAAGACCGCGACGTTCGCCGAAAGGGGGGGCGGGGCAGCGGCCGGGGTGGCCTCCTGCGCCCTGGCCGAGACCCAACCGGCAGGGAGACCAGCAAGCGCGAGCGCGAGCGCGAGGAAGACGAGCGTGGGTCGGTGCATCGTACTCACTCCTGACGAGCGTAACGTGTCCCGGTCCATCGTCGCCGCCACACCATGCTGTCTGGGAGATCTGGGCTGCTGCCACGAAAAGGCTGATCAACCACGGTGTCCTGCACTCAGGGTGGGATTTTTGCTTTCGGTGTCCCAGGCTGAAGCATGGACATGATGGGCAGCGAACGGCGCCGTGTCAGCTATTGTGAGGCCAGTAACCTCGGCTGACTACCGTAGGAAGTACGTATTGTGACCGTGCCAGGGTTACTCGCTTCCCCGCGCGAGGATTTCGTGTTCGCGGGGCAGGCGATAACGGCCCACTCCTTGCCAGCACGCACCGGAGGCGAAGGCGATTAGGAAGGGCGGGGGCACAGTTCCGTCACCCGTCACCCGTCGCCCATCACCCATCACCCTAGCTGGTCCTCCCCGTGAGCTGCTCGAAGACGGCGGCGGGCTTGTCCGCCAGCAGGATCACCAGATCGTTTCGGGCCGCGCGGGAGATCGCCTCGCGCGCGGCCTCCATCTCATCGAGCACGACGTTGACCTTGCGGCCGTTGCGGCCGCTGTTGCCGATCGCCTCGACCAGCAGCTCGGCCACCTCCCCGCGCCGGCGGCCGCGCGGGTTGGCATCCTCGCGAATGACAATCTCATCGAAGGCGCCTCCAGCCAGGCGTCCAAAGGCGGCGATGTCGTCGTTGCTGCGGTCACCCGGCACGGCGATCATGGCAATGGTCCGGTCGGCATCCATCCGCTTGACGAAGTCGGCCATCGACTCCAGCCCCGCCACGTTATGACAATAGTCGAGCAGCACGCGCCGCCCATCGACCTCCAGCAGGTTGAAGCGGCCCGGGCTCTGGAAGAAGTTCGAGGTAAACGTGCGCAGGGCGGTGCGGATGTACTCCAGTTGCACGTCCTGGGCGAAGGCCGCGCCGACAGCCGCCAGGGCGTTCTGGATGTTGACGCGGATGCGGCCATCCATCGTGGCCGGAATCTCTTCCGCCAGCAGCAGGCTGGTATCGCGCCGGTGCTCGATAAGGGTAACCATCTCGCCATGCCGGGTGGGGCGCAGCACGACCGCCTTGCCCCGCTCGCGCAGGTGATCGCGGATGACCGGGTTCTCCTCGTCCATTGAGAAGTAGATGATCTCGCCCCGCGCCACCCGCTCCATTTCGACCGTGTAGGGGTTATCCGCATTCAGAATACTGGCCCCGTTCGGCAAGACAGATTGCGGCACGACCTCCTTGACCCTCGCCAACTCGGCCAGGGTGTTGATCCCCTTCAGGCCAAGATGGTCGGAGGAGACGTTGGTCACCACGGCGACATCGCAGCGGTCGAAGCCGAGACCGGAGCGCAGGATGCCGCCTCGCGCGGTCTCCAGCACCGCGTAGTCGATGGCCGGGTTCTTCAACACCATCTGGGCCGAGGTGGGGCCGCTCATGTCGCCGGCGGCGATCTGGGTAGCATCGATGTAGATGCCATCAGTGGTTGTCAGCCCGACCTTCTTGCCGGCCGTCTTCATGATGTGGGCGATCATGCGCGAGGTGGTCGTCTTGCCGTTGGTGCCAGTGACGGCCACGATCGGCACGCGGGAATGGCTGCCGCGCGGGAAGAGCATGTCGATCACCGCGCGGCCAACATGCCGCGGGTGCCCCTCGGTCGGGTGGGTGTGCATACGGAAGCCCGGACCGGCGTTGATCTCGACGATGGCGCCTCCCCGCCCGCCCGCCCCCTGCTGCTCGCGCAGGGAGCGGGTGATGTCGGGGGTAATGAAGTCGATGCCAGCCACGTCGAGGCCGACGACCATCGCCGCCTGCCGGGCGATCTCGACGTTGTCCGGGTGGATGTCGTCGGTACGGTCGATCGAGGTGCCGCCGGTGCTCATGTTGCCGGTCAGCTTGAGCTGCACGAAGCGGCCTTCTTCCGGCACGCTCTCCAGGGTCAGATCCTGCTTCGCAAGCACCTCGATCGTCTGGCTATCGACGCTGATGCGGGTCAGGATCTTCTCGTGACCGATGCCTCGCCGGGGATCCTGATTGGTCAACTCGAGCAGATCCTGCACGCTGTGCTCGCCATCGCCAACGACGTGCGCGGGCACCCGCTCCGCGACCGCGACAACCTGATTGTTGATGACGAGGATGCGATAGTCCTTGCCCGGGACAAAGGTCTCGACCACCACATAGCCGCCGCGCGATTCCCCTTCCGCCACGGGATAGGCCTCGCGCACCGCGGCTTCGTCCGGCAGGTTGATCATCACGCCGCGGCCGTGATTGCCATCGAGCGGCTTGATCACCACCGGATAGCCAATGCGCGCCGCCGCCCGCAGCGCTTCTTCGACGGAGCGAACGAGCATGGCGCGCGGCACCGGGATGCCGACCTCGTGCAGCAGGCGGTTGGTCAGTTCCTTGTTGCCGGCAATGTCGACGGCGATGTTGGCCGTCTCGCTGGTGACCGTGGCCCAGATCCGCTTCTGGTGCGCGCCATGCCCGAGCTGCACCAGCGAGCGGCGAGGATCGAGCCGCAGCACGGGAATGCCCCGCCGCTCCGCCTCGGAAACGATAGCCCCGGTGGAGGGCCCATAGGCCAGCCGCTCCGCGACGCGGATGACCTTCTCCTCGAGCTCGGCGACGAAGTCGAAATCGGGCTCCGTGCCATAGATCAGGTGGTTGAGCAGGCGCGCGGCGAGTTTGCCCGCGGAGACGCCGACGTCTTCCTGCTCGTAGGCATAGACGACGTTGTAGACGCCGCGCTCGCCCGCGCCGCGCGTCTTGCCGCGCGTGACCTCGGCCCCGGCCAGGTTCTGCAGCTCCAGGGCGACATGCTCCAGCACGTGCCCCATCCAGGTCCCCTCGCGCATGCGCTGCAGGAACCCGCCCGGCTTGCCGACGGAGCAACTATGGTCGTAGAGGCTGGGCAGCAGCTCGGTCAGCGCCTCGTAGAAGCCGGGAATCTTGTTGGTCGGCCGCTCCTCCAGCTCGCCGATGTCGACTTCCATCAGGACAACCGGCAGGCGGGCCCAGATGTTTGGCCCCCGATAAACGGTGGTGTCACGAATCTCGATCGTCACGGCAGCAACTCCGGCGAAACGGACCGGCGGGTTTCCAGGCAGCGAATGGAACCGCGTCCATATTATGCGGGCTGATGGGTGATAGGTGATGGGTGTCGGAGTGGCCTTACCCCCGCGTGCTTCCTTCAGCGTCCAGGATGGCCAGGAATTCGCGTGGAGAAACGACGCGAACGCCTTGGAAGACGCGGATTGCATGCAATCCGCGGTCCCCGGTGACGAGAAAATCCGCTTTGGCACTGAGTGCCGTCGCCAGAATCACATCGTCCTCCCGATGGGTCGCGTGTCCGGAAACACGCTCCGTGATCGGCTGGAGATGAGCCTCGCCGTGCAAGCGCCTGAGCGTGTCAGTGACCTCGCTGGGAGCGAGGCGTGCGGCGAAGTAGGGATTCGTGAGTGTACGAATCAACTCAGCCAGGATCGGCTCCGACAGCACGAGAGTGAAGGCATTGGCGCGCCAGCGGCGCAGCAACTCACCTGGTGTGCTCTCCAGCCGGACAATTCCGACTATCCCAGACGCCAGGACATTCGTATCCAGGACCGCGGCGATCACGCGGAGCGGCGCGCGATCACGTTGTGGGCCCGCCCCTCGGCGATGATTGCGTCGATCTTGGCCTCGAGTTCCTCAACTGGGACATCGGCGAATGCGTCGCTCATGCGCTCCAGAGCGCGGGTGGTCGCTTCCCATTCGGCATCAAGCCGCTCCAGACGCGCCAGGTCTTCCGTCGAAACCAGGGCCGCGACAGGAATACCGCGTTTTTCGATCAGCACGCGTGTCTTGTTCCTGGAGACCGTGCCGACAAGGACGGCAAGCTGCTTCTTGACGTCGGTGATCTTCACGGTCTGGACTGAGGACTCGGAAGCGCGCATCACAGGGTCCTTTGTTCAATGCGTTGAAGCCTGGAACTCTACGAGCATCGAGCGTCACGGCATCGACTCCGGCGAAACGGACCGGCGGGTTTCCAGGCAGCGAATGGAACCGCGTCCATATTATGCGGGCTGATGGGTGATGGGTAGTGGGGAGAACGGTAATCTCCATGGACCTTCGATCGAGGTCTCACGAGGGCGACGGATTCTGCGGCCTTCTCATCCGCGCGCCCCTCAATTGACGTCACCCTTGAGTGCTGTATTCTGTGGCTACTTTGGACATTGCCATCGGCCGACGGGCTCCGATCACCTGGGCCGGATGGCGGAATCATGAGCTTCCGGGCAGAGCGTGGTCGTGTCTCCGCGCGGGAGCGTGGCCGTGTGCGGTTCGGCACGACGTGGGCGGAGGGGATGTCATGGACGGCGAGCAATTCGATCTCTGGACGCGATCCCTGGATACGCGGCGTCCGCGGCGGTGGCTGCTCCGCGGGTTCGTCGGCGGACTCGTTATCGCCGCGTTTGGACGCGAGCGCCATGCGGAAGCAGTCCACGATCGGTTCCCGACGCATGGCGAGCCATGCCGGCCCGGCATCGACACCTGTGTTTACGCTTCCGGTGGGTTCGCCTGCGACTACGTGGAGTGGACGGACGACTTCCGCTGTTGCGCCTACCAGGGTGACCGTTGCGGTTGGCATGACGAATGCTGCGGCGATTCCTTCTGCTTCGATGGGATTTGCCGAGCCGCGGCCGGCGGGTCGGGCACGAGCAGCGGTGGCGCGTGCACATGGGCAGGCTGTTCATGCCTCCTGTGGCGCGACCCCGAGTGCCGCGCCAGTTGCCAGTTGAACGACCCATGCGATCCGGGGCTCTCCTGTACCGGGACCAGCGAAGACATCGGGACGTGTGTTCCGTTCTAGATCCGCGCCGAGAACGCCCTCCCGGGGCGACGCCGGCCTGTTGATCGGCCGCTTCAATGACTTATGCGGCTTCCGGGCGATCGGTCCTGGCATGGCCTTCATAGTCCCGGCCATATCCCCTCTCACAGCACACGAGCGGGCCACCCACGAAGTGGGTCGCGGGTAGGGGGTGAAGGCGATCGCGGCGACGTCACGGGTTCATCCGGAATCCGTATGACTTTTCGCGGATCTCATCGAGCGCGCCAGGTGATATCGGTCTCCGTGGCCGTCGGGCCAAGCAGCGGCTGCTCCATCCCGCGCGGATGCGTGTCGAAGAAGGCGCGCGGATACGTGTCCACGACGAGTAGCGCCGCGCGCGGATCGAAGCCCGGCGGCGCGAGAAGCGGCGACAGGAGTTCGCTGAAGGTGACCGAGAGATGGCTGCTGTTCGGCAGCTCCAGCCAGTAGGCGGGGGCCGTCGCGCGCTCGGTCAGCGCGGCCCGACTCGCGGCCGCTGCAAGCGTAGCGGGACCGGCAGCATGAGCCACGACGAGCCCCGGGCTACGTTGAACGGGTCGCGGAGGGCGCCTCGTCTGGCGCGAGGAGGGCGGCGATCTCGGCGAAAATCTCCCAACTGGCGCGGCTGTGCAGCGCATTGCCTTCGGCGTCGAAGCCCTCTTCGGTAAAGGTGGTGGCGACGGCGATGGCGATCTTCCGCGCCGGCAGGTAGGCCTCGATCGCCCCGCAGCCGGCAAAGAGCGGATTCTGCAGGATCCACGATCCGGAAAGGACGACGCCGAGGCCGTAGCTGTAGGCCTCGTCAAGCGTATGGCAGGCGGGGCAGCCCTCCAACGGCGCGCCGAAGCCGATCAGATCCGGCCGGACCATCGCCTCATATGACTCGCGCGAGAGGAGCGTTCCCTCGCCGATGGCCATGGCAGTCGCCGTCATGTCATGGATGGTGGTTGTCTGCACCGATCCCTCGGCCAGGGTCCAGGAGGGGTTCCAGAAGGTCGACTCTTCGTAGAACGGGGTCCCCTCCGGGATGCCGAGCGCCGAGCGCCGCTCCGACGTGAAGGCGTGCAGGACTGGCTCCGGGATCGCCGCCGTCTGGGAGCTGACGGTGTTGCTGAGGCCAAGAGGATCGAGGACATTCGCCTGCAGGAGGTCGGCCAGGGGCATGTCTGTGATGCGCTGCAGCGCTTGGCCGAGGATGACATAGTTGGTGTGGGAGTAACCCCAGTTCTTGCCAGGGGCGAAGACGCGAGGGGTGGAGAGACCAAGCTCGATCTGTTCCCGTGGCGTCCAGTCGCGGAAGGGATCGGCATAGAACCGCGGGCCAAAGTCCGGGTTCTGCACGTAGTCCGGGTAACCGGCGGTCATGTTGGCCAACATGCGCAGCGTCACCTGGCCGGCGTCCGGCAGATCGGGGAGCCAGGTGGCCAGCGCATCGTCGAGGCCGACCACTCCCTGGTCGACGAGGGTCAGCAGCGCCGTGGCCATATAGGAGATGGCCACGGCCCCATTGCGAAAGTGCATCTCCGGCGTGGCCGGCACCCCCGTCATCGATTCGCCGAGCGCCGCGGTGACCAGTTCGTCGCCATCAACCAGCACGCGGAGGATGACCGCGCGCAGGGCCTGCTCCGTCATGGCCGCGCGCGCCAGGTCGACGATGGCGTCAGGGTCGGGTACGGGGACCGTCGTCCGCGCCATGGCTCCGGCAGGGCGCGCCCGGGTGGCGAGGAGTCCTCCGGCGGCCAGCGCCGCGGTCAGCGCCTGCCGGCGCGTCCAGGTCGATTCATCACGATTCCCGTGCAGGCGCACTGCACCGCTCATACTGGCTCCTCTTGGCTCTCCGGCGTATCCACGGGGAGCATAGCGCGGCTAGTCGCGATGCCTCGCCTTTTCGACACTGCCGCCTGGCAGGGGTGGTTCGGCAGGGATCAGCCGCCGCTCCATCAGGTCAAACCGATTCCCGGCGGCCAGGACATGCAGAATCGCCCCGCTGACGGTGATGGCCCCATAGGCCTTGACCCGGTGGATGTCCGATTCGATATTCGTGCCATCGACGATCGTTACGCTGTGCCGGCCCAGCACCTCCAGCGTGTCGCCGCTGAAAACGGCCGCCGTGTCCTCATCGACCCCGATGCCGAGCAGCCCTGGGCTTCCGGCAACGAGGGCCAACAGGCGGCCGATGCGGTCGCGCTGGCGGAAGTGCTGGTCGATGACCACGCCGGGCACGAGGTCGAACCCCGCCGTCATTTGCGCCATGCGCATTCGCGGCGAGGGTCCGCTGGCCCCGTAGGCGACCATGTGTGAAGAGAGGATCGAAGCGCCAGCGCTGGTGCCGGCCACCACCGCGCCTGCCTGGTTGCGCGACTTGACCTTGCGCGCCAACGGCGTGCCGGCCACGATGCTGGCCAGGCGCATCTGGTTACCGCCGGTAAGGAAGATGCCGCTGACGTCATCCAGCAACTCGAGCACCTCCATGGAGGATGCCTCGGCGCGCGCGGGGAGATAGAGCACGTCGGCACGCTCGGCGCCCATGCCGAGAAAGAGCGCCTTGTAGCGCTCGCCCGCGTCCTCGATGGACGATGCCGTGGGGAGGATGGCGATCCGCGCGTTGGGGCCGCCGGCCAGATTGACAAAGGCGGAGAGGATGAGCTTGTCGCGGATCTTGTCCTCGGCGCCGCCGATGGCCATCACCGGCCCGGCCGTGGCCGCCGCGTCCAAACCCGCCGTCCTGGGCAGCGCCGCCGATCTCACCTCTGTCGCACTGCCCGCCACGCTTGCCCAATCCCTGAGTCATCCTCTGCCGCCGGGCCGGTTCCCGGACGATCGTTCGTCAATTATGGAACAGGCCACGGTACGCGGTACGGGCGGCGGCGCTCGTGCCCATTTTCTGCACCAGGCACAGACGCCCCCGCTGCACCTGGCGAGACCGTGCTCCTCGGCCGCGGAAGGACCCCGGCCGAGCAGACCCCTGGAGATGCAGTGGCATACGCTACACTATAATTGCCACATCAAATGCGATGAGGCTGGACCCGCACACCTTTGTGGAGGAACGGTTGTGGACGGCTCCCGATTCGATGCGTGGACACGACGGAAGTTCGGCCTGGCCGCTGGCGGCGCGGTTGCCTCGCTGATTGGGCTGGCGGCGCTGCCCGAGGCCGAGGCAAAGAAGAACAAGAACAAGAACAAGAAGCAGTGCCGCAAGCTCGGCCAGACCTGCGACATCAACAAGAAGAATCAACGGTGCTGCAAGAGTGGCCAGGACTGCGCGCAGGTTCAGGGCATCTCTGGCAACGTCTGCTGCAAGCAGCAAAATGCCAATTGCCAGCACAACACCGATTGCTGCGGCACGCGCAAGTGCACCAACGGCACCTGCCAGAACGCCTAGGAACCCCTGACGCCTTGCCACGGCAAGGCTGAATGGATCGCGGCCCGGCCGGAAACGTCCGGCCGGGTCGTTTCCATTTTTCGTGTTCCCGGCGCCGCTGACGCCAATCATGCGATGGTCCCAGAAGCTCCAGCGGTTTGCCGTGAACGTGTCATCCCTCCGGTCTGCACACGAAGGAGGGATACTGGTCCTGCTGTCCCGTCGCCCTCCCTGGCGATGCCGCCCACCTGGGCGCCCACGTGCTCCATGCGGACGCTTCTCTGAGCACCATCGCTCCCTTGGCCGCATTCCTCGGTCCGCGCCACAGCGTCAACGATGCCGGCCACATGCGCTGCATCCTCGCCACGCTGCGCGAGGTCGCTGACATCGCAGCGGCGGCAGCATTGGCATCATCAGTTCCACCCGCCGCGGCCTCCTCCTCGCCAGCGATCCCGACGACCCCGAACGCCGTATCCTGGCCGTCACCAAGGGAGGCCTCACCGCCGAGCCGCCATCGCTCGCCTTCCGCCTCGTCTCCGAGCCCGGCGCGAATGTGGCCGGCGTCGTCTGGGACGGGGACAGCCTCTGGACCGCCAGCCAACTCCTCAACGCCTCGGTCGAATCGGCCAGCGTCCGCTCCGCCTTCACCGCAGGCCCCCGCCCCAGCAAAGCTCTGCAGCGGGAAGCCGCCCACGGCCACGCCGAGCGCACCCTCGCCCGCGCCCGCCGCGCTGAATCCATCCTCATCCGCAAACAACCCGGCCGCAACGGCCGCTGGACCTGGGAGCTGCCACCATCCTCCGCATTGAGCGCCATCCGTAACGCTGCCTCCCGCGCGCATCGAGTCGCGTGTAAAGTGGAACAATGCCCGTGGCACGACGGGCCAGCACGGAGGAGGAGCTTTTTGGACGCTCAACGCTTCGATTCGGTGGTCAGGCGGCTGGCCCAGTCTCAGCTCTCGCGGCGGATGATGATCGGGTCCGGCGCCTTCGGTCTGGGTGCACTGGTCGCGGAATCGTCCCTGCCACGCCGTGGCACAGCCGCCGCGGCGCCAGCGCGCCAGGGCACGCCTGCCGCAACGCCCGCGGCGGAACACCCCGACGCCATCTCCATCGACGGCGCATGGTTTTGTA
>CAYSXO010000115.1:0-12037 GCA_964434995.1 uncultured Sphaerobacteraceae bacterium | reverse complement strand
ATCCAGTTCGATGTCTGAGTCACGAGTTACATGAAACGGATACGACGCTACGACGTCCGCGCCGACGAACAGCCGCGACAAGTTGGCGGCCACAACTTGCTCGAGCCAGGTAAACGCGACGGGAGAGGTTTCGGCGTCCCCCAGTTCTCCTTCTTGCGCGGGAATCAAGCGAGGCAATGTGGCCGGGATCTTCACCCGCGCGTAGCGGGGCCCCTCGGGCAGCTTGAGTTCGACGACGAGATTGAGGCTCCGGTTGGAGACATGAGGGAAGCGACGTCCTCGATCTATGGCCTGCGGCGTGAGGATCGGGAAGATCTCGTTTTCGAATCGTGCGGCTACAGCTTCTTTTTGATCGCGCGTTAGGTGCTCGTACGGAACAACGCTGATGCCTTGGGCGCTCAATGCAGGCAATATCTCGTTCGTGATGACGCTTGCTTGTCGGTCCAGAAGCAGTTGCGTTTTGTCCCGAACAGCACTCAGGAGCCGCGTAGGCGTGCGTCCATCAGGTCCTGGTGCGGCAATCCCAGCGGCTATTTTCCGTTTGATCCCGGCCACGCGGATCATGAAGAACTCATCGAGGTTTGACGAAAAGATGGCGGCGAACCTGGCCCGCTCCAGCAGGGGATTCCTCATCTCTTCCGCTTCGTGAAGCACACGGGCATTAAAATCGAGCCAACTGAGCTCTCGATTAATGAACATTTCTGGTTCGAGCGGCGGGAGATCCAGGTCTCCGGGCGAAACCGCCCGCGAGACAATGCTGTTGTCAGCGTCAGTAGGCGCAACCCCGCCGTTCGCGGACGACGATGCCGCCGCCAGCTTGCCAGACTTCCTGTGTTGGCGTGGCTGCCGATGCGATTGCGATCGCTTTTCAGTGGTCTTCGTCAACCTTGCTGCTCCCCGCTGTCGAGTTCATGTGCTGTGTTGCAAACCAAAACAGGACATTACCGCGCGAACGAACCACGTCAAGAGAGTATTTGGATTATGGCATTGTGACGTCTCAACACTTGAGTTCATAGTCGGAGACCGCGGGTTCGCCCGATCCCCTCGGGTACACTCCTTGGCGAGAGTGTACCCGTTTGAATTCTGCCGTATCCGTTCAGGAGAATTGCATGACTCCGACGACCGTCTCCGGCAACCTGCCGGTCGCGTTCGATACTGACGCGATCGAGAGCGCGGTTCGCGACAACGCCTGGCTCCATTTCACGCAAATGTCGACGTTCCAGGATCCTGAACGGCGACCGCTCATGCTGGTCCGCGGTGAAGGCATTACCGTCTGGGACATCGACGGCAATGCCTACCTCGACCTGCTGGCTGGCATCTATTCCGTCAATGCTGGATACGGCCGCAAACAGATCGTCGATGCCATGGCGGCTCAGGCCGCCGAGATGCCGTTCGTTAATCCATTTGGCTATATCAGCGTCCCGACCGCGGTGCTTGCGGACAGGCTGGGCGATCTCGCTCCGCTTGGTGGTGACGCACGGGTCTTCTTTACGTCCGGCGGTTCAGAGTCAGTTGAGACCGCGCTCAAGCTCGCCAAGCAATATCAAACCATCCTGGGGTTTCCCCATCGCTGGAAAACGGTTTCGAGACGAGTCGCCTATCACGGCACCACAATGGGCGCTCTTTCAGTGAACGGGCTGACTGAAGCGAGGAGCCTCTTTGGCCCTCTCGTGCCAGGCGCTCGTCACGCGCCCATGTCTCATCGATACCGCTGCCCCTATTGCCAGGACGCTGACACCTGCTCACTCGTGTGCTACGACGAGATCGAGCGGATCGTAGAGTTTGAAGGCCCCGACCAGATAGCTGCAATCATCCTCGAGCCGGTCCAGAATGCTGGCGGCTGTATCCCGCCTGGGTCCCCAGACTACTTCAAGAAAGTTCGCAGACTCTGCGACGAAACCGGCATCCTGATGATCATGGATGAGGTCATCTGCGGTTTCGGCAGATTGGGAACACTGTTCGCCTCCGAATACTATGACGTGGTTCCCGACTTGATTACGACAGCCAAAGGCATTACCTCATCATATGCTCCGCTCGGCGCCGTGCTGGCGAAAAAGGACGTCGCGGACGCCTTCGCGGCTGCTCCAGCGGAAGGCACGGCTCGTCCCGTTGCGGCGGCTCGATCGGCTGGATTCCAGCACGGCTTGACCTTTGGCGGGCATCCGGTTGCCGCGGCCGCCGCGCTTGCCAACCTCGACATCATGCTCGACGAGGACCTGCCAGGCCGCGCTCGCGACATGGGCGCGTACCTCCGCGAGGCGCTCGAATCGACGCTTGGGAACCATCCCAACGTTGGCGACATTCGCGGAGTCGGCCTTTTCCTTGGCGTGGAGCTCGTCGCGGATAAATCGACCAAGGAGACCTTCCGCGACAACGCCCTCTTGGCCTGGTTGACCGATGAGATGCGTCAGAAGGGGTTGATCCTTCGTAACGATAGCCGCAACGATCCGACGACTCAGCTGTGTCCGCCGCTGGTCATCACCCGGGACGAGTGCGATCGCACGGTCGCCATCCTTGAGGAGTCGATTACCGAACTAGGCAGGAAATTAGGATCGGTTGGCTCACCGTACTCGGTGCGCTAGCGCGAGAGGAGCAATCATCGATGTCCGAACCCTACCTGGAACCGGATCCTGGCGACCTCGTTGCTGTCAGGCCGCCGAATTTGATTCTTCGCGTTCTCTGGCTGGTGCTGATTGGATGGTGGCTGACCGGCATCCTTTCAGCGGCCGCATGGGCATTGAATGCGACGATCATCGGCCTGCCCCTCGGCCTCTGGATCATCAATCGCTTGCCTTTCGTGGCGACACTCCACCCGATCGCGACGTTCTACCGAGTCGAAGATGGTAACGTGGTTTCCGCCGTATCGCAGCGTCCATTCCTCATTCGCGCGATCTACTTCCTGCTGATTGGTTGGTGGCTATCTGGGCTCTGGATGGCTGTCGCCTACGCGGCGCTGATCACAATCATTGGCTTGCCCGTTGCTTTCTGGATGTACGGCCGCATTGGCGCGGTGACAACACTGTTCCGCACGTAATCCGCGAAAGGACTCATAACAAACACGAACAGGCGCCGGAACGATCCGGCGCCTGTTCCCGCCTCCGAGTTCAACCAGAACGTTACACGTCGTTGCTCGATAGACCAGGCGTGGTCGCCGCGCTGCTGGCAATCAACGCATCATCGGTTGCCGGCGCGCCCACCGAACTGGCGCCATCTGGGCTCGACGTCTCGAGAACCGTTGCTTCAATGGTGACCTGCTGTTGCGGTTCCATTCCGGCTTCAATGTCCTCTGGACCCATCGGCCCGAAGATCTGGATGACCTCCTTGGCATCGAGTGTTTCGTGTTCAAGCAGCGCGGCAACCAGGGCATCGAGCTTGTCGCGATAGTCCAGATTGAGCTGAATTGCGCGTTCCAATGCGCTCTCGACCATTTCCCGAACTGCCGTATCAAGCCGGTTGGCAGTAGCGTCCGAGAACGCCTTGTCCTGGACGATTTCGCGCCCGAGGAAGACGTGCTCCTCGCCCGTGCCAAGATAGACCGGTCCGAGATCCGGGCTCATGCCCCAGAGACCCACCATCCGCCGAGCCAGGCCGGACGCCTCCTTGAGGTCATTCTCTGCCCCGGTCGTCACCTCATCGTAGACGACCATCTCTGCCGCTCGTCCTCCAAGAAGCATGGCCAGACGGCCCTGGAGGAACGTGCGACTGTAGTTGTGCCGGTCTTCTTCGGGCATCTGCACGGTGACGCCCAGCGCCCGCCCTCGCGGAACGATGCTCACCTTTCGCAGCGGGTCAGAACCAGGGGTGAAGTGCGCGACGAGCGCGTGGCCCGCTTCGTGATAGGCCACGACTTCCCGTTCCTTGGCGTTCATCAAGCCCGTTCGCGCGGTGCCAAGCAGAATTTTGTCCAGGGCCTCCTCGAAGTCTGCCGACGTGATTTCTTTCCGGTTTCGTCGCGCCGCGGTCAACGCCGCTTCATTGACGAGGTTCGCGAGGTCAGCTCCGGAAAAGCCGGTCGTGCCACGTGCAATTGCACTGGTATCGACATCTGACGCCAGGGGCAATCCACGCGTATGAATGTTCAGCACCGCCTCACGGCCGGTCTTGTCAGGGAGCCCAACGACAACTTGCCGATCGAACCGGCCCGGCCGCAAGAGAGCGGGATCAAGAACGTCGGGCCGGTTCGTGGCGGCCATGACGATCACTTCCTGATTGGTCTCAAACCCGTCCATTTCAACCAGCATTTGGTTGAGTGTCTGCTCGCGCTCGTCGTTGGATCCGCCGAGTCCAGCAAACCGCTGCCGCCCGACCGCATCGAGCTCGTCGACAAAGACGATCGCCGGTGCGTTCTGCTTGGCCTTGTCAAAGAGGTCGCGCACGCGGCTGGCGCCGACGCCAACAAACATCTCGACAAATTCTGAAGCGGAGACACTGAAGAATGGCACTCCTGCTTCACCAGCAACCGCGCGGGCCATCAGCGTCTTGCCGGTGCCCGGAGGGCCGACGAGCAGCACGCCACGAGGCAGCCTGGCCCCCAACTGGTGATACTTCGCGGGGTTCCGCAAGAAGTCGACGACTTCCGTCAATTCCTGCTTGGCTTCTTCCTCGCCCGCAACGTCGGCGAACGTCACTTGGGGTCGCTCCGGATCGTGCTGCCTCGCTCTGGATCTGCCAAACCCGAAGACGTTCTGCTGGCCGCGCGTCATCTGGCGGCCCATGAAGACGATCAACCCTACAATGAGGAGGAAGGGCAAGAGCGTGACAAGCAATGTTGAGAAAAGCGAGGAGCTATCTGACTCTGCCTTGACGACGACGCCGTTGGCATCAAGCGCGGGGAGCAGCCCAGGGTTCTCGACCGGTGGAAGGGTAGCGCGAATTCGGCTGCCCTCAACCACGCCCTGCGCGTCACCAGCAGCTTCAGGAGTTACGAGGGAATCGGTTCTCCGATCCCAGGAGATGGGCTCCTTGAGCAACGCCTGAATGGCGGTGTCAGTCAACGTCACTTCGCTGACGTTGCCAGCCTTGACCTGCTGCTCGACCACCGAGTAGGGAACGGTAATGCTCTGCGCGTCCCGTTGGGGATCGAAAATGGCGTAGAGCTGGTATGCCACCAAGCCCAGAAAGAGTACTGCAATCACCCATGGTGGGATGCGCGGACGCCCTTTCCCATTGGGGCCACCGGATCCCCCGGAACCCGTGCGCCCTCTCCCCGGCAGGCCAGGAATTCTCCCCGGCGATTTCGCATCCTTATCGTTGTCAGGCAGCAAGTGGAGGCGAGTTACCCCCGAACGATATTCTTTGAACACCCTGGATCCATTTCTATCTGATTGATCTTCGGCAAATGGGCACGCCACGGGTGCGGCGCGTTCATTGAGATGCTACCCGAAGCACTCACCCTATGCAGTATACAATTCGCGCGACCCATTATGTCGAGAATCCGCGAGGGCGCCGAGACGCTTGATCCTATGGTGAGGAAAGAAGCCTCCAGCGAGCTGGAACCGCGTAGGGGTCTTCCTCTCCGTGCGAAAACCCGATCCACTCGACCCGTCTCGAGCGCCGGAGAATCCCAGGGATGACCTGACCGTGAATCACCATCTTCGCGTACCGCTCGGACTCTCCCCACATGCGAACTGCTTCCAGATACGCCGCATTTGCTGGAGGATCGCTTTGGAGAACTTCTATGAACTCCACGGTGGTGAACTCGTCCCCTTCCAGCCGGGCAAGGATGTCTTCGATCGTCGGCTCCAGGAACGCGACGAGCGCGTCGACTCGGTCAGGCCGATCGAGCGCGGGTTCAGGCCGAGGCTCGTTCATGAATCCCATCAGTGATGATCCCTTTGATCCACATCAGACCCATTCAAGCTCCGTGCGTGTTGCTGGGCCAACGGCAGGTCTCGCACACTAAACTCTCAGTGGCTCGCCTCCTGACCCGGCGCCCACGGTGAATTCCAATCCAGGAGATTCTATGGTGTCTTTCAATGGTGCGACGTTTCTTCCAGGTAACCTGACACGTGCTGTGCGGTCGTTCCTTGCATTCGCCTTCTTCATCACGCTGACCCTATTGTCCCCGGCGCAAGGCGTGCACGCACGGGCGCCAGGATTCGCCGTAACACTTTCGGACACGGCCATATTCGTGGCTCCTGACGCCACAAGCGGCATCGTTGCCAACCTTTCGAGCGGGTCGACTGTCGTACTGACAGGTGACTCGGCGCCTGGATTCATTGAGGTCACTTTCGAGGGCAGCACTGGCTGGGCCATCGCGGGACTGCTCTCGGTCAGCGGCCGTCCCGGCATCGACACCGCCGTTGCGACAGTCGACACCCCATTGCTCGACGCCCCGATTCCGGAGGCAAATGTCGTGCGTTCCGTCCCCGCGGGCGAATCGGTGATCTTGACGGGCGCGACCGTGGGCGACTATGACGCGGCATCCCATGACGGCGCAGGCGGATGGATTGACAGGCTCAACATCGTTCGGCAGTTTCGGTCCTGACCTTTTCCGCCGGGCTCGTGGGCCAACAACGAATCCAGTGCATGCGGACCGATCACGGGTTGCCTCAGTAATCGTCTGAGGCATCACCGCGATGGCCCAGACATCTGAGCGTCGTCTCCCCGTCGCAGCGATGCATAGCTTTCGTAGCGATCTCGGTCAATTGTCCCTGCATCTACGGCGTTGAGAATCGCGCAACCTGGCTCCGTCAGGTGCGCGCAGTCCGCGTACCGGCACGAACCGAGAAACGGTCGCATTTCAGGGAAGAGTCCGTCGAGATTCTCAATGTCAACACCCTGGAGTGAGAGCGCCCGGATCCCAGGAGTATCAGCAAGATATGTCTCGGATTCTCCAGGAACGCGATGGAGTACCGTTGCCGTCGTGGTGTGCTTGCCCTTGCCGGTCGCCGCGGAAATAGCGCCGACCTGACGCGCTCGTGACGGATCGAGCGCATTGAGCAGGCTCGATTTTCCTGCGCCCGATGGACCAGCAACAGCCGTGATCTTGCCGTCCAGAGCCGTGCGAAGTTCGTCAAGTCCCTCCCCCGTCTTTGCGCTGACGAAGTAGACGGGATAGATGGCGCGATAGCGATCAAATTGGCGATGCGCACCTGTCGGCCCCTGAGCATCGTGGACATCAAGGTCGATCTTGTTGACGCCAATAATGGCCGGAAGCTGCCGCGATTCCGCCATGATCAGGAAACGATCGAGCAGTCGGGGGTGGGGCTCCGGATTTCTGACAGCAAAGAGGAAGAGCGCCTGATCGGGATTCGCCAGAATAACCTGCTCGACGTCATCAGTGTGTCTCGCCCGGCGTGACAACGTCCGTGTTCTTGGCTCGACAGCGAGAATCCGCCCCTCGCCTTCCCCGACGTCCGACACGAGCACACGATCCCCCACTGCCACGAGATCGGTGCCCCGACGCCGTCTCTTGAGTGCGCCTCGTACGGTTGAAAGCAACTGCCGGCCATCTGGCAGCTCCACGTTAAAGAAATTGCCGTAGGCCTGCACGACGATGCCAGGCATCGCGTCGTCCGACGAACGGGCGGCGTCCATCAGACTCCTTGCGCCCGGATCGGACTGCACGTCGTCAGGCACGGAGTTCTCGGATGCGGCGCCAACCGCACCAGTTCAGCTTTGGGGCGGACCCGGCAGCGAGGCATGAGACAGGAGCACGGGGGCGCCTACCGGCGCCCCCAACATTCGAGAACCTGGTGACACGGCCGTTTACACGCAAACGCCTTCTCTACAGACGAGCCCGGCACAGCAGTGCGGGTCAGAGCCGCAAGCGCCTCCATTGTAGCGGCAGCAGTTCCGTTCCCCGTCACTGGCAATGCCGTTGTCTCGGCACAGAGACTCGCCTCCACCGGCGGTGCATTCTTCATCAGTCGTGCAAGCGCCGCCGATTCCCGTGGAACCTCCGCTGGCAGCTCCTGCACCGCCAATTGGAACGCACACACCGTTGGTGCAATCCAGGCCTCCGCAGCAGTGACTGCCTCCACCGCAGGTTCCACCCTCGTACCGGCAACAGTTCAATGCCCCGTCGCTGGCGATACCGTTGTCGTCGCAGTAGACCGGTCCGCCAGCTTGACTGCACGCGGCTGCCGCGGTGCATTGCCCGCCAAGCCCAATCGATCCTCCGGAGCCCGGGTCAGCCGGCGGCTGGCCCGTTCCGCAGACGCCATTCGTGCAGCCCTGGTCGCCACAGCAGTCGGTGTCTTGCGAACACCGGCCTCCATTACGATGACAGCAATTGCGGACTCCGTCGGCATCTATGCCGTTTTCTTCGCAGTATGCTGTTCCTGCTGCCTGGCTGCATTGCCCACTGTACGAACATTGCGCGCCAATCGCGAGCCCGCCTGTTTCGTTGTTTGTGCACACTCCCTCTACGCAATAGAGGCCTCCGCAGCAATCGGCGCTGAAGCCGACGCCGGTGCATGCGCCACCTTCGTTGCGGCAGCAGTTCAGTGGGCCATCGTTTTCGTAGCCATTATTACCGCAGACCGTTGCGCCACCGCTCTGCGTACACTGATCAGACGATGTGCACTGTGCACCCAATGCCAGGCCACCCGTCGGCGTTGTTCCGCTCGACGAGCCGCCGCACGTCCCGTTGACGCAAAAAATACCCGCGCAGCATTGGATATCCGCGGTGCAGGCGCCCCCGGTGTTTCGGCAGCAATTCCGGGCGCCGTCGCCCGGGATCCCATTGCTGGCGCACACCACCGAGCCGCCGGCCTGGCTGCACTGGCTCGTCGACGTACATTCCGCGCCAAGGGCACGGCCGCCTGACCCGCCGCCGCCGCCACAGCTGCCGTTGACGCAGACCGCGCCGCCGCAGCAGTGAAAATCCGCGGTGCACGACCCACCGGCATTGCGACAGCAGTTGAACTGGCCATCGGACATGACGCCGTTATCGCTGCAAACGACGGCGCCACCCGCCTGGCTGCATTCCGAATTGGCTCCGAGTCCGCTACATTGGCCACCCAGAGGAACGGTGTTCTGGGCCCTCACGCTCCTGACGTCGCCCAGTCGCAGCCACGACGCCGCGAATCCAACTGCTAATGTCTTGACCACCTGGCGACGAGTTGCGCCCGAGGCCGCTACCCGAGCCAGTTCGTCAAACCGAAACCCTTCCATGCCGGCGCCATTCTCCTCCAGCCCGCCCGAACTCGCGGGCCCCGACCCCCCTCAATTCGATTGACACGCCGGTGACGTCGAATGCCCTGAAGTGCAGCGCGCCGCATCGCGATGCCAGGCAGGCCGTCTGCACGCGGGTGCAACGGCGAGTCATTCACTTCTTGTCAACGCAGGGCAGGGCGGCGAGGTTTCCACCTATGGTCGGGGTCGCCCTCGCGATCATAGGACCGCCGGGTAAGCAGTGTCAACAGCACGCGGCCGTGCGTATGGACGACGCCATATGAAGGTCCGTTCATGGACTGCTACGGAAGATAGTGGGTCCACGCGCGAGTACCGAACCGGTCTCTCGCCCGGAATTCGGCCTCGGCGACTTCTTCCTGTGTTATGTCATCATTTTCGAGCCTGTAGCGACCAGCAAATTGCTCGACCAAATGATCGATGATTTCCGACCTTGAGAGATCAGTCTGTTGGCGAAGGGGTCCCACTCGTTTCTCGGCGGACGAGATTCCCTTGTCGCTCAATTTCTCTTTGCCGATCCTCAGGATCTTCCCCATGAGCGGCAGGTTCATGTCATAGGCCATCGTTGTATGGTGGAGCACCCCCCCTCCACGACGAGATTGCGCCGCGCCGCCAATCTTGCCCCCGGCTGACGTTATGTCGTTGAGCGGTGCATACCAGGCGTCGAGCCCGAGTGACCGCAGCGCGTCGACTGCCCATGCATCAAGCGCCTCATACGACTCGGCAAAGGTCAATCCAGCAACAACGGCTTGCGGTGCATAGAGCGACCAGGTTATGGCCCCTTCTGGCTCGATAAACATCGCGCCCCCACCGCTGATCCGGCGAACAATTTCGATTCCGTGACGCGCGGCGGCATCTTCATCCACTTCGTTCTTCACTGATTGGAATCGGCCGAGCACCACGCACGGCGCACTCCATCCCCAGACGCGAAGTGTCGGCGGTCGCTTGCCGGCGCCGACTCTCTCCGCAAGGACCTCGTCGAGCGCCATGTTCAGCACCGGTGGCAAGGCGACCTCTGGTAGGAGCTGCCATGACAAACCGCGCATCGCGTTTTCGGCTCGGGCCGCGGGCGTGGCCGCTTCCTCAATGGGTGACATCATTTTCAGCGTCCATGTCCTCCAGGGCTCTCGCGACGGCAATTGCAATGCCCTCCGCGGACGAACCCACAAGGCTCACGTCTTCATCGAGGACCGCTTGCACTCGTTCGGCAATCGCGCTGGCAGTCGAGAATACGGGAGCGCCCTCGATTGATTGAGCGAGAAGGGGAAGCGCCTCCTCTGGGTAGAGGAAAAAGTCTCCTGTAACGGCAACATCGTGGATCGCCCCATCATGCACCGAAAACTCGACGACAACGAGCTTTCCACCCGGGGTCTTGTACTCACCACGCATTGATTCGATCCTATGCACGTGGTGAGCCGGACTCGCCAGGTCGAAGATTCCGAACCCAGGCCTGCGCTCAAGAGCACGCGCTGAAGCCGACCGCCTCTGTTGTGTTGTTCTCGCTGCCGCATTCCTCGGTTCCCGGCGGCACACCGGCGAGGCCTCGGAGACGCCGTGGAGCTTGTTGCGATTGGACGGCTAACCGTGCGTGACAAGTTCGCGGAACCGGCTCCGCTGCGTCTCGTCGAACTCGACATGCTGCTCGATTTCGTCGGAAAGTGTGATTTCGCCACCCGTTTCGTGGATCGCGGTGCGCTCCCAGTCCTTAAGCGATAAATTGATCAGCAGCGAAACCAGATCACCGCGCGCCGCCTCCATCTCCTGAAGCACCGCGCCAGGATCGTGCCCTGCATCAGCTGAAGGATCTGGCAGGTGAAGGTCTGCGAGATAGACGTTGGGTTGCAGCGTAATGGCGCGCACCCGTTCGAGCACCGCGCGGTCGCGGTCGCGCACTTCGACGATCAGACGCAGCAACTCCGGTGAGGCGCCCAACAATTCAGGATCACCAACGAGTGACCGAATTTCCGTTGGGGTTCCAAGCAGTTCGTCAATCAGGTCCCGATAGGCATCGAGCATTGCGGTTCATCCGATCCGAGACACTAAACGGGAATCAGCGGCACGGAGCCAATAACGGCCACTTCCCAGTTGACCATGAAGGGATCCCGGAAGACGAACGACGCCACGCCCGAGCGCAGGATCGTGAACGGCCGCATCAAGACCTGGCCTTTGACCGTCGCGAAAGTCCGTGCATCGACCCCGATCGAGATGAGCTCAAGCGCGCCGTTCCTGACAATCGCCTCCAGTCCGACGCGCTGCACGGCAATGGTCAGCGGGCCGTTGGCGAGAAATGTCGTATCTGCCAGCTCACCGGTCTGGAGCGCTTGGTCCCAGCTGTAGTCTCGCGGAAGCGGTACTTGAAAACCGTCCGGGCCGCGACGCAATCGACCGAGGAGCTGCATCGCGAAGAAATCCTGGTAGAACGCCTCGGCTTTTCTGAGATCATTCACCTGAATCAGCAGATAGTTGATCTCCTGAACGTTGAACCCGCTTGCCGGGGCCTCGAGAATTTCAACATCTCTGGTTAGTGACTCAGCAAGGGCCTGGCCAGTCCCGCCGACCGAACCGGGGCCCGGGGCTCCCGCTCCGGTCGAGAAGCCGGCGCGCGCGTGGGAAGGTTCATGATCGCCGACGCGTGGAATAGTCCGCTCGACCCACGGTTGATCTTTCCGAATCATCGCCACCAGATGCGGCCGATCGACCTCGCTTAGCGAGTGCCGCTCGCCCCCATGCAGCAGGACGCGGACCTGGGGCCGCGGCGTTTCGAGTGACTCGTACCACGAGTGCAACACATCGACGATCTGCAGGGTTTGAGCAGCGATGGTCAGATCGACGTAAGGATCATCGATGCCGAGTCCGTGTGACGGCCTGACAACCACAACCTGGGCATCATCCAGAAGTC
>CAYSXO010000114.1:9704-12149 GCA_964434995.1 uncultured Sphaerobacteraceae bacterium | reverse complement strand
AGCAGCAGCGGGAGAACCCGGCGGTCCTGCGATGGATTGCTCGCCAGCGGCAGGGTGGGGCGCTAACCACCAGTGTCTGCACGGGCGCGTTCCTGCTCGGGGCGGCGGGCCTCCTCGACGGCCGCCAGGCGACGACCCACTGGAGCACGATCGCGGGGCTGCGCGCCGCGCACCCGGCCACGAACGTGCGCGAGGACGCGCGCGTGGTGGACGAAGGGGAGATCATTACCTCGGCCGGGGTGTCCGCCGGGATCGACATGGCGCTGCATGTGGTGCGCCGCCTGCATGGCCAGGAGATCGCTCGCCTGACCGCGCGGGACATGGAGTACGACTGGGCCGCGCCGCTCGTGGGCTGATGCTGGCGCCCGTGGGTGGGGCGGGGCGAGATCGCCTAGCACGTACCGTCGAGCATCGCGTTGACGCGGGCGGCCAACTCGCGCGGCGAAAAGGGCTTCACCACATAGGCGTGCGCGCCGCTGGCGAGCCCTTCGTCGACATCGTGCGACTGGCCCCGAGCCGAAAGAATCAGGATCGGGATCGACGCCGTGCGCGGATCGCTGGCCAGCTCCCGCGCGACCTCGATACCGCTGATGCCAGGCAGCATGACGTCAATCACCATCAGGTCTGGCGGGTTGGCAACTGCCTGGCGCAGCGCGGATTCTCCATCTTCGGCGCGTTCAACGGCGTGGCCGGCCATGCCGAGGCTGATGGCGATCAATTCGCGGATATCGGGATCGTCTTCGGTTACCAGTATGCGCGGACTCACGATGCACCAACCCTGTCGCTGCTTCCCTGGCTCGTCGTCTCGGTGGCAGCGAGCGCGTTCGCCACGCGGTCGCGCAACACCGAGCCGCTGATTGGCTTGGCCAGCACGTCGACGACGCCCAGCGGGCGCCCATATCCATTTTCGGGCAGAATCGAAACGACCACCACTGGCGGCAGCGCAACGCCAGCCGCGCGCAGCCGATCGAGGATGCTCCACCCGACGCCATCGGTCAGGTTCAGGTCGAGGGTGATCAGATCGGGCGGTGATTGCAGCACGCTGGCGATCGCCAGCTCGACGGTTGCTGCCAGGGTCGTCTCGTACCCTTCCAGACGCAAGTACTCGCAAAGCAGATTGCCGACATCGAGATCGTCTTCCACCACGAGAATTCTGCCGGACGCCGAATGGCGAGCTGCCGGCGCGGCCACACCGGCCGTGCTCGGAGCTTCCTCCGGGAGCGACGCCGGCCGCGCCGCTCGCGTCGGGAGCAGGACGCTGATGAGCGTGCCCTCGCCGAGCGCGCTCCGAACCGAAATGGCGCCGCCGTGCAGCTCAACCAGGGCATGGGTGATGGCCAGGCCGAGACCGGTGCCCCGCTCCGCGCGGGCGGCGCGGCGAGACGCGCGGAAGAACCGGGTGAAAATCTGCTCCTGCTCCTCCGCGGACATGCCGATTCCGGTGTCGGCAACGTCGACGCGCACGGCATCGGTCTCCACCTCCGCGCTGATGGCGATCGATCCGCCCTCGGCGGTGTACTTGTGCGCATTGGAGATGAGGTTGGTGAAAATCTGGACGCTCCGTTGTGGGTCGGCCCAGATGGGAGGCAAGGCCTCGGGCAGCTCGACGCGCACGTGCTGGTGCTTGGCCTCGAATTGCAGCGTGAATGAGGCGATGACTTCGTGCAGCACCGCGACAAGGTCGATCTCCTCCTGCCGCAGATCGATCTTGCCGGCCTCGATGCGCGACATGTCGAGCAGATCGTTGACGAGCGCGGCCAGGCGCCGGCTGTTCTGTTGAACGATCGTCAGGAAGTGTTCGGTGGCGCTGGAGAGCTCGCCGCCCGCGCCTTCGAGCAGAAGATCGACATACCCGGCGATCGACGTCAGGGGCGTACGCAACTCGTGCGAGACCGTGGAGACAAACTCCTCCCGTAGGCGCTCGGCCTCGCGGGTGCGCGTGACATCCTGAACCTGCGAGACGAAATAGAGGGGCGTGCCCGCTTCGTCGCGAACGAGCGACACGCTGAGCAAGGTCCAGACAACGGCTCCGCTCTGGTGGAGGTAGCGTTTCTCCAGGCTGTAGCTGGGGATGTCACCGTCGAGAAGCCGCTGCACCTGGGCGAGATCGGCCTCCAGATCATCAGGGTGGGTGATGACCTGAAACGACATCGCCTGGAGTTCCTCTCCGGAATAGCCAAGGAGCTGGCAAAGTGAAGGGTTTACCTGGAGGAATCGCCCATCCAGGCCGACCAGCGCCATGCCGATGGCCGCCGAGGCGAATGCCCCGGAGAACCGCGCCTGGTTCTCGTGCAGCGCTGCCTCGTCCCGTAGCCGTTGCGTCAGGTCACGGACGATGGTGGCCGCGCCGATCACCTCGGGGATGTCAATCCAGGCCGCGCGCAACCGTTCTGGCGTAATCGTGCCGTGGCGGAACACCTGCACGTACGCCTCGGTGTTCCAACC
>CAYSXO010000114.1:8699-9694 GCA_964434995.1 uncultured Sphaerobacteraceae bacterium | reverse complement strand
GTTGGGGAAGGTCATCGGCACGTAATGGTTGATCGCGCCGATGACCTCGCCGTTGTGATCCCGGACAGGCGAAATCGTCAGCGCGACGGTGATGCGGCGGCCATCTCGGGTCATGCGGATCGCCTGGAGGGAGTCGATCGTCTCGCCGTGTCGAATGCGATCGAGGATGTCTTCGACCTGGGGCATCTGGTCCGGGGGGAGCAGCATGGAGACCGAGCGGCCAACGGCTTCCGATGCGGGGTAGCCGTAGAGTCGTTCCGCGGCCGAGTTCCAACTGGTAATCTCGCCAGTCAGCAGCGTGCCGATGATGGCGTCGCCGCTCGATGCGACAATCGCGGCCAAATGCGCGCGCTCCTGGTCGAGTTGGCGCTTGGCCGTGACGTCGCGGATAGCGCTGACAACGTAGAGGCCGGCAGGCGTCGGCAGGGGACTGAGGCTGATCTCCACGGGAATCTCGTGGCCGTCCTTCCGCCGGGCCACCAGCTCGAGACCAGCGCCCATGGCGCGCAAGCGTGGATCGGCCGCGAATGCCTGTCGATGCTGGCGGTGCTCGGCCCGCGTCCCCTGAGGCAGGAGCAGATCGACGGACTGGCCGATCAGTTCGTTCCGTTCATACCCGAAAAGCCGTTCCGCCTGCGCGTTGACCGTGACAATCTGCCCGTCTTGGCTCGCCACGACGACGATCGCGTCCGGCGTTGCCTCGAGAATGGCAGCCAACCAGGCCTGAGATGTCGTGGTGGAGATCGCGGATTCGCTGCTCACGGCGATGGAACGGCAAATTTGAACACGCCGCTGTCGTCCTTCCCGGAACCGGGCGTTGCACTGGTGCGGTGACTGAAAGCGATGCTAGCACATCGGAAGTATTGGAGCGAACGTGGGTGTTAGGGTGTTGGGGTATTGGGGTGATAGGAATGACGAATGCTCCGCTCACCTCCTAACTCCCCAACTCCCTAACATCCTAAACACCCTCGTTCACCCTCGTCTCGTCAGCAGCG
>CAYSXO010000114.1:6161-8689 GCA_964434995.1 uncultured Sphaerobacteraceae bacterium | reverse complement strand
GCTAGCACATCGGAAGTATTGGGGCGAACGTGGGTGTTGGGGTGATGGGGTGATAGGAATGACGAATGCTACGCTCACCTCCTAACCCCTTAACACCCCAACACCCTAACACCCCATCACCCACGTTCACCCTCGTCTCGTCAGCAGCGTGCCCAGCGCCAGCATGTCGGCGGTCATGCCGGCGGCGGTGACCGCCGCGCCAGCGCCAGGCCCCACGATGGTCAGAGGGTTGGCGTCGTAGCGCGCGGTGCGCATCAGCACCACATTCTCCGGCCCCTGCAGCGAGCCAGGCAGGCTGCTGGTGGGGACTTCGCGCACACCGACGGCTATCGGGCCAGTGGCGGGGACCGTGGCCACGTATTTCAGCGTTGCGCCGCTCGCGCGGGCGACCTCCGCGCGGCGGGCCCATGAGCTGTCCAGCTCCGGCAGGCGAGCAAGGAACTCCGGCAGACTGACGGACTGGAGCGCCGCTGGCACCAGATTTTCAATGGCAATCTCGTCCAGATCGACCGTGAGCCCGATTGTCCGCGCCAGAATCAGCGCCTTGCGGGCGACGTCGAGCCCGCTCAGGTCATCGCGCGGATCGGGCTCGGTGAAGCCGTTCTGCTTTGCCGCGAGGACCGCCTCGGAAAAGCTGGAGCCGTTGCCGAGATCGGTAAAGATGGCCCCCATGGTGCCGGAGAGCGCGCCCGTGATCTCGATCGGCTCGTCGCCGCCGTCGAGCAGCATGCGCAGCGTGGAGATGACCGGCAGCCCCGCGCCGCACGTCGCCTCATAGCGCAGATGCCCGCGCGATCCGGCGGCCTTCCAGAGCTGGGCGGCCAGCGGGTTGCTGAGCGGAAGCGCCAGCGGCGCCTTGTTTGAGAAAACGACCCCCGCGCCAGAACCGATGGCGCGGCCAGCCAGCGCGGCAGTTTCGTCGCCCGCCGCGGCGTCCATGACGATCACCGGGCCTTGATTGATCAGGAGGGCAATGGCCTCCGGCGGATCGACCAACTCGTGCCCCTGAGCGGCCTCGCGCAGCGCCTGTCCGGCACGGCGAGAACGGACCAGCCTCAGCAGCAGATCGTCGGCCAGGCCGTCTGGCTCGATGGTGACCAGGGCGCCGCCAAGGCCGATCACCGCGCCGATGCGGACATCCAGCCCGTGATCCCGCCACCAGCGGTCTCGATAGGTGACGACTTGCTCGATCGTTTCGCCACCAACCGTGCCAATACCGACCTGAACCAGCGTGACGCGCGACACTCGAACTTCCTCTCGCTCATGAGTCAACGGCGGGCGACGACGCGCCCCGCCGTGATTGCCGTGGTGATTGTGCGGTTTGGCGGCCATGTTGGTCTATGCGGCCGACTCGAAGCCTCCTGCGCGACCCGGTCGCCATATTCGGGCTCCCCCGAGCATTTACAAGCGCCGTGGGGATCACTATGGTAGTGACGAATTCTCACGGGAGTGTGATCGGTCGCGGAAAGGAGCATCTGGCTAACCCCACTGGGCTTCCTCAGCCTGATTCTTGCCCCCATTCCCATCCATCCGGCTCACCATTCCACCCCAAGCGTAACTAGGGGGGCCAACCCGCAATGATCAGCCTACATGCGAGGACTAACGCGGGCGTGATCGCCATCGTTGCCACGTCGCCACACCCCGCTGACCGCACCAGGATTGCTCTTGCCAATGCATGCGACGAGGAACTCCAGGAATTCCCGCCCGGTGGCACGTAGTCGCGGTCCAATCTCCAACTGATTGCTGGCTTGCCGAAGCACCACGGTCGAGAGTGCTTTTCATTCGGGGCGGACGTCGCGTATCCCGCAGGAAATCGCCCGAGTCAAGGAAAGCAAAGACTGACAGTCAGGGAATGGAGACGAGTCGCTCGACCCGACCCTGCAGAGCCTGCTGAGGCACGTGATCGCCGGAAGGAGAACGTGATGCATGCTTCACTGTTTGACCGCCTGACGCTGGTCACCGGTGGACGATCCCGACGCGCGGCTTTACAGTCGGTCGTCGGAGCCGCCGCGACAGCATTCGGCCTGTTCAACGCCACCCAGGGAGTAGACGCGCGACGGAAGCGCAAAAGCAAGTGTCCGACGTGCCCAGATTGCCCGGACTGCCAGAACTGTCCGGACTGCCCAGCGTGTCCCGACTGTCCGGACTCACCGGCCTGCCCTCCCCCACCCACCTGTATCCCTCTCCCCATCGGCGCCGTGTGCGAGTCGACACGCCAATGCTGTGGCACGGAAACAAATCTGGCCTGCGTCTTCCTTTCTGGCGGAAAGGCTCCCATCTGCTGTGGCACGAAGGGCGCGGCCTGCACCGCGGACACGCAATGCTGCGACAATTTCCTGTGCAACAGGGGGACATGCGAGCGAGTCGTCTAATAGCGCAACCTCAGGCTGGGGTGGATGGAGAAGTCCCCACCAACTTTGCTGTTCCTCTAAAGTCGCCACCGACTGGCGGCAGTGGCAGGCGCCGGAACCCCGTTGCACGCCTCGCCGAAAACCAACGCGGATCTGTTCAGCGGTGGCGGGGGGCTC
>CAYSXO010000114.1:0-6151 GCA_964434995.1 uncultured Sphaerobacteraceae bacterium | reverse complement strand
GGCGACCAAACGTGGCAGCAGCGGGAAGAATCCCGCTCACAGGGCCGCTCAATCCGAGGTGGCGTGGGACACGTCGCGCGCCGGGGCCAGCCAGGCCTCCGCGCGGGCGCCGCGCTGCCGCGCCACGCGCTCCGCGGCTTCAACTGGAACCTGCAGGGCGTCGTACCAGATCGGCATGCGCATGCCGACCATGTCCTTGGCACGGACGACGCCGTTGGTCTCGATTTCCAGCGACGCGAACCCCTCGCCGTTGCCCGCCACCAGGGCTTCCTGGCGAGCTTCGCTTTCCAGCACCGCCGCGAAGCAGCCGCTCCAGCCCATCCACGGGGCCGCGCCGTTGGCGAACAGGACGTGTGCGTGGTTCTCGCGCTCCCGCTCGCGCCAGAGGTGGAAGTGGGCCTCCGTCGGGCCGGTGTCGACAAAGCCGGGAAGGGGAACTGCTGTCGCGCCGTAGGGCAGGACAGGCGGGGCGTTCAGCAGTGATGGGCAGGCGATGATGTCCGCCCCGTCGAGGGCGAGCGAGCGGGCGGCCTCCGGGAAGAGGGCGTCGTAGCCGATCAGCAGCCCCACGCGCCCAGGTGGAATATCGAAGGTGGGCAGGCCGCCAGCGCCCGGCGTGGCCCAGGCCCGATCCTCGGCCGCGAGGTGGAGCTTGCGGTAGCGGCCAATGACGCCCTCCGGTCCAACGAGGAGTGCGCTGTTGTAGAGCAACCCGCTTTCGGCATCACGCTCCACCATGCCGGCAGCGAGATACGCGCCTGAAGCAGCCGCGATGGCCCGCAGCCGCGCCGTAACCGGGCCGGGAATCGACTCCGCGAGCCGCTCGGCGCACTCGCGGTCCACGACCAGGCCGCTCACGCACAACTCCGGAAAGACGATGAGGTCTGCACCAGGCAGGACGCGCGCTTCCTGCTCGATGCGCGCGACGTTGCCTTCAACGTCGCCAGGCGCAGGCGCAAACTGGACGACGGCAACGCGCGAGCGCCGTGCTGCCGGCAGAGGCCGCATACCGTATAACCCATGAAACTCGGCCGGGGTCCAGAGGTAGCTATTGAGGGTCATTGCGCCGTAGGCATCGGGGCGGCGGTCGGCGAACAGATCCTCGGTGCGGTCGGGCTGAAGGCGTTTGTCGCGCGTGCGGGCCAGATCGATCCAGCCGAGGGCAATGCCGTCGCCGGTGTCGACCGCGCTCTGAATCGTGCCATCGGGAGCGATCACCGCCGAGCCGCCAGAGAACTGCACCCCGCGCTCCAGCCCGTAGCGATTGGCGGCGATGAAGGCGACGCCATTCTCGGCGGCGCGCGCCATCCAGCTTGGCGAAGGGCTCTTTTCGGAGAGCCAATTGGTCGGAAAGCAGATCACATCCGCTCCGGCCAGGGCCGGCACCCGCGCCGTCTCCGGATAGGAAGCATCCATGCAGATGGTCATGGCGATTCGGCCGATCGGGGTCTCGAAGACAGGAAGACCGAGGTCGCCGTCCTTCGCCCACTTTGGCTCCGAGATGTAGGCGTGGGTCTTGCGGTAACGCCCGATGGGCCCATCCGGGCCGATGAGGACGGCGCTGTTGTAGAAGATCCCGGTGTCGGGATCGACCTCGGCCATGCCAATCACGATCCAGCAAACGTGCCGGGCCGCGATCTCCGTGAAGCGCGCGGTCGTGGGGCCGGGAATGGGCTCGACCTCGGCAGCAATCTCCTCGCGGCTGGCCCAACAGTAGGCGGTGGTCGCCATCTCGGGGGTGACGATCAGTTTTGCGCCGCCGAGCGCCGCCGCCTCGGTCAGGCGCAGCAGCGCCTCCAGATTCTGCGCTTTGGCGAAAAGCCTCGGCTCGAACTGAATGGCTGCCGCCTGATAGGGCAGCGGGACGCACTGCTGGGCAGCTCCCTCCGGCCTCATGAGGGGTCGTCCCGTGTATTGGCGCGAGCGAGATCGTCCAGGCGCGAATCTGGCTCCGCTTCGCGGCGGGTGGAGAGCCGCACCGCGCGCTCGATCAGTTCCGTGCGCGCCCACTCGATCGCCGGCAGCGCCGATGTATCGAGGTGGACGCGCCCCCGAACTGGCCCTGGAAGCTGGGGCACCGAAATCTGGGGCAGTTGCAGGCCTTCCAGGCGCCCGCGCAGATCGCCGAGCGAGCGGGCCACGGCCCGTTGCAGCTCCTGTAGCTCGCGCACCTCGTAGCGAGCCGCCTCACGCGCCTCGGGCGTCGTCTGGCCGAGGGTGCGCAGCTTCGCGGCGCGGTCGTCGAGCAGGCGGCGCGGGCCGATACCGGCCAGGTCGGTCAGGGCTGAGGCGATCGCCGCGCCGAGCGCGCGGGCGGCGGCTTCCGGGTCGGCGTGCGCGGCGGGGCGCGGCTCCGGCACGATCGTATCGATGACGCCAAGCCGGCGGCACTCGTGCGCGGTCAGGGTGCGCGCGGCCGCCAGCAGCTTGGCCGCGGGACGATCGGCGCCCGCTCCACCGGCGGTGAAGACCGCGTGCTCCTGCATGAGGACGCGATCGCCCGCGCACAGGGCGCTTCCGGCCGCGCCGCTGGCCGCGCCAATGACGACGGAGACAACCGGCACCGGCAGCAGAGCCGTCAGGGCGCTGAGTCCGGCGACCGCAATGGCGGTGCGCGCGGGATCGCTGGGCGCGCTGCTCTCCTGCCCCGTGGTGTCGACCAGGACGACGACCGGCAGTTCGAGGTGTCCGGCCAGCCGGAGGAGCCGTTCCGCCTTGCGGAAGCCGCCCGGTCCGGCCCTGTGGTCTCGTTCGCTGGCGAGGATCGCCACCGGAATGCCGCCGATTCGGCCCAGGCCGATGGTCAGGGCCGGGTCATCGCCAACGGCCCGGTCACCATGCAGCTCGATCCAGTCGGTCCCCAGGCGGGCGATGTAATCGCGTGCGCTCGGCCGCTCCGGATGGCGCGACAGCTCGACTTCTTCCCAACCGGCTGTTGGCCGGCGCGCCGATTGTTCGCTGGACTGGCTCGCGGGCGAGTTGGGAACGAGCGGCGTTTTGGGCCGGTACTCGCCGCGGCCGGCGAAGAGGCCGAGCAACGTCTGCAGCGAGGAGCGCAGGTCCGGGCGATGGATCAGCCCATCGATGATGCCACGCGCCAGCAAGTCCTCGGCCGCGTCGCCCGTTTCATCGCCAGCGACGCGTTCGCCCGCGCCGATCAAGGCGCCTGGCTCGGCCAGGATGATGTCGGCCTGGCTGGCCAGCGCCGACCAGGCCGCGCCGGCGGCCGGGTGCGCCAGGACGCTGACGAATGGCACCCCGGCCCGTTGCAGCCGCGCGGCGGCGGCGGCGATCTTCGGCGCCTGGATCAGCCCCAGCAGTCCTTCCCGGGTGCGCGCGCCGCCGGCGCTGCAGAGTGCGACCAGCGGCAGGCGGCGCGTGGCGGCCGCCTCCATGGCCAGAAGGATCTTCTCGCCCGCGACCGGGCCGATGGCGGCGCCCAGAAAGGCGTGATCGAGCACGATGAGGACGGCATCATGCCCGCCAATCTTCCCCACGCCGGTCAGCACCGCCTCGCTGACGCCGCCGCCCGGGCCGCTGCCAATCCGCTCCGCCGCTTCCAGCAGACGGTCTGGCGCGGGCAGCAGATCGCGGAAGATGAGCGGCTCCAGGGAGACGAGCGCGGCGTTCGTCTCCCGAAATGACCCGTTATCGACCAGCAGCCGCAAGCGCTCGCGGGCTGGAATGGGGAAGTGGCGATCGCAGCCGGGGCAGACGCGGAAGGTCTCGAAGGCGCGGGTGCCAGTCAGCTCGGCGCCGCACGAGGGACAGGCCAGCGGCTCATCGATCAGGGAGGTTTCAGGAGACGAGGCGCGTTCGACCGCGAAGTGCGGGTCGCGGGCGCCCGGAAGCTCGGACATTGGGCACCCCCTTGCTGGGAGACGAGCGGCAACTCCACCCACCGCTGTGTGGCGGCATCCTACGCACCACTCGTGCTGCCGTCAATGAGGGGGACCATGCCGTGATGCAGCCGCGGCGTCTACCTGCCGCATTTGCGCGGCGAGATCGGCATCTCGACCGGATCGCCGGCGTGGGCGAGGCCGCGCCGGCTCGCGATCACGAACTCGCTCCCCGGGTAGCGGCCGATCTGCCAGGCGCGCTGCTCGAGAGTCACGGCCACGCGCCGAGGCGAGTCCCAGGGGCCATAGCGTTCGCTGGTGTCGAGCTCGCGCAGCCAGATGCGCGCGAAGAGCTCGACCAGATCGGGGCTGAAGGTCTCGTCGCTGGCTGGGCCGAGCCCCTTCACCAGGCCGAGATCGGTCGCGAGGACTTGCCCTTCCAGGAGAATTTCCGTCTCTTCGCCCCGTGAGACAACGGGAGAGGCCGGGATCGTGCCGCAGAAATCGGACGCTCCGATATCTTCGTCCCATTCCAGGAGGTCTCCGAATGCCTCGTAGCGAGCGCCGGGGGCAGCGTCCGCCAGGGTCACCCGAATCGAGTACGACGCCAGGCACTCGTCGATCCGGTCGATTGCCGGCGCCGCGACGGCGACCACCGGAGCGGCCAGAACGGCGCGTGACCTGGCACTGATGCCGGCCCAGGTAAGGGCGAACGCACCGGCGGTCTTGAGCATGGTCCGGCGAGAGAGGGGGATGATCGGGGCGTTGACGTTGTAGCCGGGATGATTGCCAGACGTCATCGTGCTGCTCCGGGACGAGCCACTTGGCGTCAACTGCCGTACCTTCGTGCGCGGAGCCACAGCGGCCCCGGCACGCCGGCTGGAGTGCTCATCCTGCTCCCGGAACGTTCGTTCGGCATTGGTAATATGTGCGGAGTTTTTCCCCAGGTTTTACCGATTTTGCGCCATGGGCAGGTCAGACCAGGCCCAGCCGAAGCGCGATGGCCGTCGCGTCGCGCCGGTTTGCCGCCCCGAGCTTGGCGAGGATGTTCGAAACGTGATTGGAGGCGGTCTTGCGGCTGATGTAGAGCCGCTCGGCGATCTCGTGATCGGTCAGCCGCTGGGCCAGGAGCGCCAGCACGTCCTGCTCGCGGTAGGTCAGGGAGACCGCCGCCTTGCTGATTGCTGGCCGATCCAGAATGCGGGCGAAGGCGTTGGTGGACTCGGCCGGTCTCTCCCCGCCCGCGAAAGCCGTGGACCGAACATGTGCGAGCTGGGACCAGGCCGGGTCTGGTGCGCCGGGCGACGACGGCGGCATATCGACCAGCCGCGCCAGCGCGACCGCGTCATCCAGTCCGAGCCTCCCACCCGCATCACGCAATTCCTCGAACCGCTCCGCGCCAAGCGCCGCGATCGCGGCGGCCGTGGCGCGGTCGTAGTTCACGCCGGCAGTCGGCAGCCGTGTTGCGCCCATGTCCCGCGCGACCGCGTCGATTGCCCCGATCAGCGCCGCCGCGATTTCGGGCTGGCCGCGGCGGCTGGCCAATTCACCCAGACCGGCATAGGCCTGGACAAGGATGAACCGGTCGGAACCATCGGCCAGCAGTTCGAGCCCTTCATGAAAGGCGAGCGCGGCATCGCGGTCGTTCCCCTGGTCGCGTGCCTGCCGGCCCAGCCGGGCCAGCGTGGACGACGCGCCGACGAGGTGCCTCAACTCACGATAGATCGCCAAGGCCTGAAGAATGTGGTGCAAGGCAGCGTCATCATCACCGAGCCCATGCTCCGCGCCGGCCAGCACCTGCAGGGCGTTGGCCTCGCGCATCCGATCGCCGGTGTTGCGCCAGAGGTCGATGACCTCTAACAGGAGCGACCGCGCCCGAGCATAGTGGTGCTGGCTAAGCGCGATCATGCCAAGGCCGTCGAGCGCGCTCGCTAACAATTCCGGGTCACCAAGCTCCTGAGCCATGGCGAGACTGGCTTCGGCGAAGTGCATCGCCTGCTCGTGCTGGGCCTGGGACCAAAGGAGAAAGGCGAGCTCGGCCAGGGCAAGGCCGCGAGCGACGGAAGGATTGGTCGCGGCATGGGCCAATGCCCACTCGATCCAGATTCGCCCCTCCCGCGGGTTCAGGCGCACGTTCTCTGAGAAAACCCCGGCGAGGCGCAACGCGCCTTCTCCATCGCCTCTGGTCATCAGATGCGCCAGGGCGGCGCGAATGTTGGCCTGTTCGACGGCGACGCGCGGGCGCATGGATGCAAGGAACCTGATTGCCCTGGGATAGGGTCGAGAAGGGCGGCTTGCCCACGCGACATAGT
>CAYSXO010000113.1:11242-12332 GCA_964434995.1 uncultured Sphaerobacteraceae bacterium | reverse complement strand
ACCCATCGCCCTCCCCCAGCGTAACCTCGACCGCGAGCGGGACATAGCGGCGGAGCAGGCGCAGGGTGACTTTGCTGCCGACTTCGGCGCGTCCCAGGAAGCGCTGCAGGTCATCGACGTTGCTCAGCGGCGTCTCGCCGAGATGCGTAATGACGTCGCGCGGTTCCAGACCCGCCATGGCCGCCGGACTCCCGCTTGCCACACCGACGACGCCGACTGCCGTCGCTAACGGCAACCCATGCTCGCGGGCGACTCGCACATGGATCGGCCTCGTCTCGGCAGACACTCCGAGATACGCGCGGCGGATGCGGCCCTCATTGATCAGGAGCCCCGCAACCCACCGCGCGGTGTTGACCGGCACCGCGAAGCAGATGCCCTGCGCGCCCTGAATGATGGCCGTGTTGATGCCGACCACACGTCCTCCGGAGTCAACCAGTGGCCCGCCAGAGTTGCCAGGGTTGAGGGCCGCGTCCGTCTGAATGACATTCTCGATCAGGCGCCCCTCGCTCGAGCGCAGTGATCTTCCGAGCGCGGAGACGACGCCCGCGGTGACGGTGGCCTGAAAGCCAAAGGGATTGCCAATGGCAATCACCATCTGCCCGGGCCTGAGCGAATCGGAATCCCCGAGCCGTGCCGCGGGAAGTCCTCCAAGCGTTGTCTGGATCACGGCCAGATCTGTTGCCGGGTCGTCGCCGACGATGCGGGCGGGTAGCGTTCGTCCGTCGGCAAGCGTCACCTCGAGACGCCTGGCCCCATGGACTACATGGCTATTCGAGAGGATGTATCCGTCCGGGGCGATAATCACCCCGGACCCTCCGCCGGGCACGGTGTAGACACGCTGGCCGTCCCGGCCCTGTGCCGTGACGTCCTTTTCGATGGCGATGTTGACGACGGAAGGCCCGACGCGTTCGGCAACGGTCACGACCGCGGCAGAGTACGCGTCGAGAACGGCTTCGGCGGCGTCGTTCGCATGCTGAAGCCAGGCATCGCCGGCATCGCCGGCGTCTTCGTTTTCGGTTGGAGAGATCGGTGCGGTTGCCGCCTGGGCGAGCGCCATCTGAAAGTGCTCCTGCATTATGGAAGGGGAAAA
>CAYSXO010000113.1:6629-11232 GCA_964434995.1 uncultured Sphaerobacteraceae bacterium | reverse complement strand
AAAACTATCGTCCAGACACATTGAGGAAACCGCTCCCAGATCGGGTAGGAGGCCGCTGGCTGATTGGGTAGGAAGGGCTCCGCGCGATAGTTCGGCATGGCCGCACCCGCCGATGAACGACTCCATGTAAGATGTCGCGGCGATTCCCGGGTGCATCGGTGCATCCAGGGTTCTGTTGCGATCGAGGAGGATTCCATGTCGAAAATCGTGGACACGCGTAACCGAACGCGGGCTTGGGTTTCCCGGCGGGCTGTGCTGAAAGGCGCCGCCGCCGCCGGCCTGAGCGCCTCCCTGGCAGGGATTGTCGATCCCTCACATGTGCGTGCCGCCGCGCTGCGCCAGGAAGGGAATGGCTCGACGTTGATCGTTGGCCTCGACGGCTCGCCATCGGACCTCGATCCGCACTCGCAGTACGACTACCGGTCGACATCCGTGGTGCGCTCGATCTACGAGGGGCTGGTTGGGCTCAAGGGCGAGGCGACCGATGAGTACGAAGGACTTGTCGCCGAGAGTTGGGAGGCGAACGACGACCAGAGTGTCTGGACCTTCAAGATTCGGCCGGGTCTGACCTTCCAGGATGGCTCGCCGTGCGACAGCGCCGCCGTGAAGGCCTCCTTCGAGCGCATGCTTGGCCTGGGCCGAGGCGCGGTGGCGGTCTTCTCCCGCTTCATCTCCGATCCGGCGCAAATGACGACGCCGGACGAAGCGACGATTGTCTTCGACTGCGGGTCGCCGCAGCCGCTCTTTGTAACGGCGCTCGCCTCGACGTATGGCCCGCAGGTGGTCAACGCCAAGGTTGCGCTGGAGCATGAAGTCGATGGCGACTTCGGCAATGAATGGCTGCGGCTCAACGCGGAGGGAACGGGCACGGGCGGATGGAAGCTCGGCTCCTTCGAGCCGGGGCAGCAAGTGATTCTTGAGCGAAATGAGAGCTATTGGCGAGGATGGGAAGGAAACCACTTCGACCGCATCATTATTCGCGTTGTCGAAGAGCAATCGACGATGCGGCAGCTCGTGGAGAGCGGCGAAGTCGACATCATGGACCGGTACTCGGTCGATTTCGAGTGGATCGATGCCCTGAAAGAGGCGCCGTCGCTCTCCGTCGACGTCTCCGACAGCACCGAGGTTTCCTACTATGCCATGACCATGGCTGGCTCGCTTGCCAGTCCCGAAGCCCGACAGGCAATGGGGTATGCGTTTCCGTACCAGGAGGTCATGGATGGTGTCTTCCGCGGATATGCAACGCGCGCGAATAGCCTCGTGGCGCCAGCGGTGCGCGGCTTCCAGGAAGATGGCTTCTATTTCGAAACCGATCTCGACAAGGCCAGGGAACTCCTCGCCACGGCGGGCGTGGCGGAAGGAACGGAGCTGGTAATGACCATGGGCGCGGGCGCCGATGACCGTGTGGCCCAACTCTACCAGGCCAACCTGGCGCAGATCGGGATCACGCTGACGATCGAGAAGCTCGACCAGGTGACGTTCACTGGGCTCTTCTACGGCGACACGCCCGCCGAGGAGCGGCCATCGTTCCTGGCCTGGTCCTGGTGGCCGGACTACAACGATGTCTGGAACGTGCTCTACCCAACGACTTCGTGCGACCAATGGGGATCGCTCGGCTCCAACGGCGGCTTCTTCTGCAACGAGGAGGTCGAGGCGCTCCTTGCGGACGCCAAGAGCGCAGCGACGCTCGAGGACTACGACGCGGCCGTCGACAAGATTCAGACGATCATTACGGAACAGGATGTCCCGGTCATTGCCATCGGTCAGCCGAAGTGGACGACCGTGCTGCAATCGAACATTGAAGGCTTCGTCTTCAATCCGATCAACCTGGGCACATACGACTTCTGGACCCTCTCCCGCAAGGCCTAGCAGAAAACGCAAACGACGATGGCCGGCCACACGTGGCCGGCCATCGTCGCGCGGGGGCGTGAGACGGCTACCCCTCGCTCTCGATCTGGATCACGCCTTCAGCTGGTGGCGCTTCGCCCTCGATGACGATCCCTTCCTCGGCCGCGGGAGCCGCCTCCGCGGCGGGCGCCTCTTCGACCGGTGCTTCCTCGACAGCAACCGCCTCTTCCGCCGCCGCCTCCTCGGCCACGGCTTCTTCCTCAGCCAGCGCCTCCGGGGCCGGTGGCCGCAGCGCGACGATGAGGACGCCGCCGACGCCGCCTTCATCGCGGGACATCATGGTGACGGTGCCATAGTAGTTCTGATAAGCCCCGGTCAGGCCGGCAAGCTGCATGACAAGTGTCGCCGGGCGGGCGCCCTCGAAGTCGTCGAGCCACGTCCAGCGTTCGATAACGCCATCGCCTCGGGGATACGTTTCGAAGGTCGTATCCCCAATAACGACCGTCGGCGCGGAGCCATCCTCGGGAAAGTCGACCGTGCCCGCTGGCGCCGATCCAGAGGCCGGCGAGGCCACGAACCCCGCGTCGGTCGTGAGCGGGTAGAGCTCGATGATGTCCGCTGAGGTCGAGTTGGCGTACCAGAGCGCCAGGGTCACGACGTCAGTCCGCGGAGCGGGCGCGGCAGCCTCGGCCGCCGGTGTGGCGGCCGGCGCCTCCACGGGTTGCGCTGCCGCTTCCGTTGGTTGCACGGCTGGCGTCGCGGCAGGCGTGGCATCCTGACGCGCGGCAGCCGGCATTGCGCCGGAGATGCTGGCGAACAGCAAGATCGCGATGATCAGCAGGCCTGGCGCCGCTCTACCGGGTCTTCGCATCGAGTTCTCCTGTTCACTCCTCTCCCGGCCGCTCTCGTGCGTAACGTCGCACGTCGCATGCCTCCCGGTCAAGGCGTCCAATGACGACGCGCCATACTACGGCGAAATTCAGACGTGTGGGAGTGCCGGATGGAGTTTCGTGATTCAGCGCGGAGGCCGGGGGGGCCGGGGGATCTGGTCGGCAGGGTTGCCCTGGTCACCGGCGCCAGCCGATTGCAGGGCATTGGCGCTGCCATCGCCCGTGCCCTGGCGTTGTGTGGCGCGGATGTCGCCTTCAGTTATTGGCGCGCGTACGATGCCGCGTTCCCCTGGGCGGGTGGCGAAATGGAGCCGGAGGAGCTGGCGCGAGAGCTGCGTGGCCTCGGCGTGCAGGCAGCGCCCATCGAGGCCGACCTGGCTCTGCCTGATGGGCCGGTGCAGCTGCTCGATGCTGCAATGGCGCGGCTGGGCCCGGTCAGCATCCTCGTCAACAATGCGGCGTACTCGACGAACGATGGCTATCGCGCGCTCAATGCGGAAACGATCGACGCCCATTACGCGGTCAACATGCGGGCGACAATGCTGCTGGCCGCCGAGTTCAGCCGCCGCTTTGCAACCAACCCGCCTCGCGAAGGCCGCATCATCAATCTCACATCCGGACAGGGCCTCGGCCCGATGCCGGACGAGCTGGCCTACGGAGCGACGAAAGGCGCGATCGAGGCATTTACGCGAAGCCTTGCGCCGGCGGTTATGCCCCTCGGCATCACGGTCAATGCCGTCAATCCTGGCCCGACCGATTCGGGGTGGATCACGCTCGCGCTGCGCGACGTTTTACTCCCGAGGTTTCCATCTGGCCGGCTTGGAATGCCAGCCGACGCGGCCCGCCTGGTCGCCTGGCTCGCCAGCCCGGATGCCGGTTGGGTGACCGGTCAAATCATCTCCTCCGAGGGAGGATTCATGCGGATGTGACTCGTTGGAGGGTGCGCAACCACGACGTGGTAATATCTGTCGATTGTGTCGCGAATTCGCCTGCTTCTGAGCAAAGGACAACGTACCCGGTGGACTCGCTTTCAGGGAAAATTGCGCTGGTGTTCCCCGGTCAGGGGAGCCAGTTCGTGGGAATGGGGCAGGCGCTCTACGAGGCGTCGGTGTCGGCTCGCCGTGTTTTCGATCAAGCGGATGAGGTTCTTGGCTTTCCGCTCAGCCGGCTCTGCTTCGATGGCCCGGCGGACGAGTTGGAAGACACCATTAATGCCCAGCCTGCCATTCTGACGGTCAGCATTGCCGCGCTGGAGGCGCTCAAGGAGCGCCTTGCCGAGGCCGGGCACAAGATCGAGCCAATGGTGGTGGCCGGGCATTCGCTCGGCGAGTTTACCGCCTTGATCGCGGCGGGCGTGATCGACTTCCCGGCTGGGCTGACCCTGGTGCGGGAGCGCGGCCGCCTCATGAAGGAGGCCGGTGAAGTAAGCCCCGGCGGCATGGCCGCGGTGATCGGCCTCGATGCGGAGGCCCTGGCAGTGGTCTGTCAGGACGCGGCTGATGGGAGTGTGCTCGCCGTCGCTAACGACAACTGCCCGGGGCAGACGGTCATCTCCGGCGAGGTTGCCGCGCTCTTGCGCGCCATGGAGATGGCCAGAGAGCGCGGCGCCAAGCGGGTCGCGCGGCTGGGCATCAGCATTGCCTCGCATTCACCCCTGATGGAACGTGCGTCCGAGGGGATGCGCGACATCATGAGCCGTCTGCCGATGCTGGCTCCGCAGGTCCCGGTCATCGCCAACGTCACGGGGACGGCAATGTTGAGCGTCGAGGACGTTCGCCTGGAGCTGGCTCACCACGTGGAGCGGCCGGTGAACTGGACGCGATCGGTGGCTGAGATGGTCAATAGCGGCGCCACGACCTTCATCG
>CAYSXO010000113.1:5080-6619 GCA_964434995.1 uncultured Sphaerobacteraceae bacterium | reverse complement strand
CAGGTGCTGAGTGGGCTCATCCGACGCATCAACCGGGATGTGACCACGCTCAGTCTGGCTGATCTGGGCCTTCCCGGAGACACGCGGAGCCGTTAGGGCAGGTCCGGCAAGGATTTCAACGACAGAGAGGATAGGCATCGTGGGACGGGTCGTGGTGACCGGGCTGGGGGCAGTGTCGCCACTCGGCATCGGGGTGCCCGCATTGTGGGACGGATTGATCGCGGGCCGCTCGGGTGTCCGGCGGATTCAGCATTTCGACACCGAGAACCTGGCGGTTACCATCGCCGCCGAGGTGCCGGACTTTGATCCGAAGGCATTCATGGAGGCGAAGTCGGTGCGGCGCATGGACCGCTTCGCCCAATTTGCCATCGCGGCGACTCGCGAAGCCCTCGCGGATGCGAACCTCGAGGTCACGGACGAAAACCGCGAGCGCGTCGGTATCGTCATGAACACGGGCGGCGGCGGCATTCCGACTATCGAGGCCAATGTCACCGCCATGGCGCTCAGCGGACCATCGCGCGTTGGCCCACTCGTGATCCCGATGTTTGCCCCGAACATGGCCAGCAGCCAAGTGTCGATCGCGTTCGGCATTCTTGGTCCCACCATTACCTCGGCCGCGGCCTGCGCCTCTGGCGTGCAGGCCTATGTCGACGCCGTGCGGCTGCTGCGCGCGGGCGAAGCGGACGTGGTCATCACCGGCGGCACCGAGGCCGGCATCACACCGGTCGCGCTGACCAGCCTGAACAACATGCACGCCCTCTCCCGGCGCAATGATGAGCCGGAGCGGGCATCGCGCCCGTTCGATCTCGGGCGCGACGGATTCGTCTTTGGCGAAGGCGCGGGGGTCCTCATTCTGGAGACGGAAGAGCACGCGGCTCGGCGTGGGGCGCGGGTCATCGCCGAGGCCGTTGGCGGCGCGCTGACCTCCGACGCCTATCACCTGACCGCCCCTGAACCGTCCGGGCGCGGCGCTCGCACCGCCATGACGAACGCGCTGAAGCACGCGTGCATGGAGGCGGGGGAGATCGACTACATCGCGGCCCATGCGACCTCGACGCCGATTGGCGATATCGCGGAAACGCTGGCAATCAAGGGAGCGCTTGGCGATCACGCCGAGCGCGTGGCTATTTCGGCCAACAAGTCGATGGTCGGTCACATGCTCGGGGCCGCCGGCGCCATCTCCGCCATCGCCTGCACCCTGGCCATCCGGAACGGCATTGTCCCGCCGACGATCAACCTCGAAACGCCCGACCCGGAATGCGATCTCGACTACGTGCCGAACGTGGCGCGCGAGCTGACCGTGAATGCGGCGATGGTCAACGGCTTTGGCTTCGGTGGACAGAACGCCTCGGCCATCTTCCGTCGCTTCGAGGATTGACGACGAGGGCTCATGGCGCGGAATCGTGCCGTCGGCGTCGTAGCGCGCGAACCCTGCCGCCATCAGTGGTTTCGAGCGGTTCATCGATTCGGGTGACGTTGAAGCGCACGTTGCCCGCGGCCGCTTGCGCCATTTTGGGCTAATGCCATCAAGCGGGTTGG
>CAYSXO010000113.1:2840-4980 GCA_964434995.1 uncultured Sphaerobacteraceae bacterium | reverse complement strand
CACGTTGCCCGCGGCCGCTTGCGCCATTTTGGGCTAATGCCATCAAGCGGGTTGGGATGCGAGACCGGCATCAATTGGAAGCTGACGTAGCGCTTGCCGATTGTAACCACCCTGATGGAGAAGCCGTCGGGATAGCGCGAGGTGGGATGCGCTTCCAGGTAGCGTTAGGCAGGCCCATCCATTTTCGCCAGAAGCCGATCCTGGAATGGCGCAAAGGCCTCGTGCTGGCGCTCGATCGTCGTCGCGGCCGCCGCTTTGTCAGGCATCCTCCGCTCCTCGGTAGCCAAGCCCGGCAATGAACTCGCCCTTGGCCCGGGCATAGTCGATGCCCTCCGTTATGCCCGCGTCAAGGATTCTTCGTTTTTCGCGGATGTAGCGCTCGCGCAGCGCCGGGTCCGCGCGCAGTCGGTCGCGAAACTCGCGAAACTCGGCAACCTCGTGCGAGCGAGCCGGCACAATGTGAACGTGGATGATGAACGTTTCGCCGTCGCGGGCAATGGTCCCATGTCGCATGGGGCGCGTTTCCGGGAAGGGCTCTCGCCCACTCTGTCGCGCAAAACCGAGGCCAAACAGCGCTTCATTGATCGCGACCAGATGCGCATCGTCCGCGTAGGGAATCAGCAGATCGAGGTATCCCTTGCCGTCGCACCCCGGAACCGCGCTGCTCCCGACGTGCTCGACGACCGTGCCCGGAAGCCGCGCGGTGATCAGGTCGATCACCCGCGCGGCCGCCTTTGGGGCGTTGGGATTCCAGGGCCGCAGGGCCGCAGGCTGTTTGGGATCGGGATACGGGCCGATGGGCCGATCGCTCATGGCGCCCTTTAGCGGGCCGAGAGGGCCGGAACGGCGACTTCCAGCGCCTGCGCCAGGTCGCCCAGGAGGTCGACCTCGTTCTCGATCCCGACCGAAAGGCGGATCAGCGTATCTTCCACCTCCGCCCCCGTGCCCGCCACGCTGGCGTGCGTCATTTGACCGGGATGTTCGATCAGCGATTCGACCCCGCCCAGACTCTCGGCAAGCTGGAAAATCTGGGTGGCGCGGGCGACCTCGAGCGCGTTCTCTACGCCACCCCGCACGGTGAAGGAGACCATCCCCGAGTAGTCGCGCATCTGACGGGCCGCCACATCGTGCCCGGGGTGATCGGGAAGGCCGGGGTAGAAGACGTGGTTCACGGCGGGGTGCTCGCGCAGGAAGGCCGCGACGGCGAATGCGTTCTGGCTGTGCCGCTCCATGCGAATGGCCAGCGTTTTGATGCCGCGCAGGGTCAGCCAGACATCGAATGGCCCCGGCACCGCGCCGGCCGCGTTCTGATGGAACTTCAGGGTGTCGTAGATCGCGGGATCGTTGCCAATCACGGCGCCGCCAACGACATCGGAGTGCCCGCCAATGTATTTGGTTGTCGAGTGGAGCACCAGATCCGCCCCGAGTGAAAGCGGATTCTGCAGATAGGGCGAGGCAAAGGTGTTGTCGACCATGAAGAGCGCCGGGTGCCCGCGCAGCAGGCTGGCGAGCCCCGCGATATCGACGATCTTGAGGTAGGGATTGCTGGGCGTTTCGGTCCAGACCAGGCGGGTATTCGGGCGGAGGCCATCGCGGACGGCGTCGAGGTTCGCCATGTCGGCCAGAGAGTAGTCGATCCCGTAGCGGCTCCAGACCTTGGCGATGAAGCGGTGGGTGCCTCCGTAGGCGTCGTCCGAAAGGAGAATGTGATCGCCGGGGCTAAGGAGGTAGTGCACGTTCTGCGTCGCGGCCAGCCCACTGGCATAGGCGAGCGCCCAGGCGCCGCCTTCCAGCGAGGCCAGCGCCTCCTGGAGAGCGCTGCGCGTGGGATTGTCGGAGCGAGCGTAGTCGTACCCCAGATGTTCGCCCACCGCTGACTGGACGAAGGTACTCGTCTGATAGATCGGGGTGATGATCGCGCCGGTTGCCGGGTCGGGATCCTGCCCGGCGTGAATGGCGCGAGTCTCGAATGCGGTGTCGTTCCAGTTTGCGGTCATGTGGGTCTAACTCCTGTGCAAACGATTCAGGGTTGTCTCGCCAGGCGCCGGGGCGCAGAGGATTGCCAGATCGGCAGTCAGACCTGGAATGGTAGCGGAGTTTGCCCTGTCGCCATATGTCTGCTCGACCGGCGCTGCCGTCA
>CAYSXO010000113.1:0-2830 GCA_964434995.1 uncultured Sphaerobacteraceae bacterium | reverse complement strand
AGCCTGTCCGAAGTGAGCTCATTCCCGCTCCAGATCGGCATAGGTGAGGGGGTGGGAATGGATGGACACGGCTACTCACTCCACAGTGGCGCGAAGAGCCTCGCGAGATCGACTGTCAGCCCAGGTACCGAGGTGGATACGAGGATGCGTTCGGCTATTTCGATACGCTGATACGCTCCATGCCGCGGGTCGCTGAACGTGGTGGCGGTTCTGGCATCCGCATCGACGATCCAATACTCGGGAACGCGATGCCTGGCGTAGACGGTTCGCTTGAGCTCGCGATCTCTCGAAACCGTCGATGGGGAGGTGATCTCGATCACCAGGGTTGGCGCGCCCGCTACCATCGTGCGTCTCAGAAAAGGCGAACGATCGTTCAGGAGGACGAGAAGGTCGGGCTGCAGGACGGTCTGGTCCTCGAAGGAGACATCAAACGGTGCGGGCAAAACGACGCCGAGCGCGGTGTCCATGACCGCATGCTGCAAGATCGAGCTCAGCCGCAGGGCAACAACCTGGTGCCACGCCGTTGGTGATGGCGTCAAAAAGAGCTCTCCCCCAATGAGTTCCAGCCGTGCCTCGGAATCTTCGCGCGCCCGCTCCAGATCGGCATAGGTGAGGGGGTGGGATAGTATGGACATCTGGCGCTCCCGAATGATTGCTAGGCGCCGCGGTGTGTCGCCACGTACTCGAGCACGTCCGCGCGCGTGACGACACCGATGATCTCGCCGTCCCGCTGCACGAGGACGGCCGGAGCCCCTGACGCGAGCATCGGGACCACGCGTTCCACTTCTTCATTGGCATCGACCAGCGGAAATGGGCCATCCATCACGGTGCTGATCTTGGCGCTCAATGCCTCCGGATTGCGGAAGAGCTGATCGAGCAGGCCGCGCTCCTGGACCGAGCCGGCGACCGACTGAACCTCGATGCGCGGTGAGCCGCCGTTTGCCGAACTGGTCCGCACCACGGGGAGCTGGGAGATGTCGTGCAGGCGGAGCAGCTCGATCGCGTCGGCAACGGTCTGGTCGCAACTGATAGCCACGACGGTTGGGGTCTCGGCGGACCGCTCGGCGACGACCGCGCCGACACGCGCTGGCTGGCGGAAGCGAGAGAGGAAGCCGTTTTCCCGCATCCAGTCATCGTTGTAAATCTTCGAGAGATAGCCGCGCCCGCTGTCGGGCAGGAGAACGACCACCAGCGCATCGGGATCATCGGCCTCTCGTGCGACCTCGAGCGCGGCATGAACTGCCATGCCGCCCGAGCCACCGATGAGGATGCCCTCTTCGCGTGTCACGCGGCGGGCGAGCGTGAACGAGTCCTTGTCGCTGACTTTGACCCAGGCATCGACCAAGGTGGGGTCGAACGTCCCGGGCCAGAAGTCCTCGCCTACGCCTTCGACCTTGTAGGTGTGCATGTTGTCCGGCTGTGTGTAGATGCTCCCCTCGGGATCGGCGCCCGTGACATGAACGCCAGGGTTGTGCTCCTTGAGGTACTTTGCCACGCCGGAGATCGTCCCGCCGGTTCCCACACCCGCGACAAAATGGGTTACGTTGCCGCCGGATTGCGCCCAGATTTCCGGACCCGTCGCTTCGTAATGGGTGCGCGGGTTCATCGGATTGAAGTACTGGTTTGGCTGAAATGCGTCTGGCACTTCCCGGGTCAGCCGGTCGGCCACGGAGTAGTAGCTCTCCGGCGCATCGCGCTCAACGGCGGTTGGCGTGGTAACTACTTGCGCTCCGTAGGCCCGCAACAGGGCGACTTTCTCGAGCGCCACCTTGTCGGGCATGACGAAGATGCAGGCATAGCCCTTGACGGCCGCGGCCATGGCCAGGCCGACGCCAGTGTTGCCGCTGGTTGGCTCGACGATGGTGCCGCCCGGCCGCAGCCAACCCTTGCGCTCCGCTTCCTCGATCATGCGGATGCCAATTCGGTCCTTGACGGAGCCGCCGGGGTTGAGCATCTCCATCTTGGCCACGACCGGCGTGCGAATCCCCTTCGTCACGCTGTTGAGCCGTACGAGCGGTGTCCAGCCGAGCGCCTCGATGACGTTCGAGCGAATGTCGGCTTTCTCGGTCATCATTGAGGTGGCCATTGGTGTGTGACTCCAGAAATCAGGTGGCTGGGGCACGAGTTCACGCGGCCCCGATCGTGGCTCGATGGTAGCACGAGGGTTTCGGCGCGAATGCGATGAAGAGGCGTAACCAGGTGTTACACTCGACCGCCGGGAGGCGAGACGATGAGCGAGAGCCATAAGGACGCCATCGGGGATGCCGATCGTCCCGTTGTGAACATTCGCGGGGAACGTGTGGCGCTTGGCCCGCTCCATCGCGATTTGCTTCCGTACGTTGAGCGATGGGCAAACGACTTCCGCACCGTTGACCTCGGCGGCGGCGACCCCGGCCCGGTCTCGGCTGAGGCGATTGCCGCTGAATGGGAGCCATTGTTGCGCGGTGAGCGCGCGGAATGGGTGGGGTTCGCAATCTATGTGTTGCCGGAACTGCGGCCCATTGGGTACGCGAATGTCCGGGACTTCAGCAATCCCCATGGCACGGCAGAATTCGGGATTGCCATCGGCGAGCCGGCCGAGCGCGGCAAAGGCTACGGCACGGAGGCGGTTCAACTTCTGCTCGACTATGCCTTTTCCGTCCTTGGGGTGTACAACGTCTGGCTCGATACCGCCGCGTACAATCTCGGCGCGATTCGGGTCTATGAAAAGGCAGGATTTCGCGAGATTGGCCGTCGTCGTGGCGCCCGCCTGATAGCTGGGCGGCGCTATGACGTGGTGCTGATGGATTGCACCGTGGACGATTTCGTCCCGCCGGCCGTCCGCGTCTTC
>CAYSXO010000112.1:0-12337 GCA_964434995.1 uncultured Sphaerobacteraceae bacterium | reverse complement strand
AGCGCCGTCGCGGAGCCAGCGATCAGCAAGACGATGTCATATTGCTGGTCGATCATCGTCTGAATCTGGGCGATCTGCGTGGCGGTGTCACCGTTGGCGTCAAAGACCTGGAACTCGATCTCCAGGCCGAGTTCGGCAAGCCGGGCGATCTCCGCCTCGATCTCGTTCTGCGTCTCCGTCATCCACGAGGGCGTGGTGTAGATCGTCGACCAGCCGACCTTGAGTGGGCCAACGTCGGGAACAGCCGGGGTAGCGCCTTGCGCGGCGGCGAGCGACGTCATCTGGCGAGCGGCAGCCGCGGCCGCTGCCAGCGCGGCCGAGCGCACGACGAACGAACGTCGCGAACAGCGTCCCGAACCCATGGCACTCCTCCAGAATGGTCGTGAGCGAGGCCGCACCGCGCGGCGACTGGGATAGTTTGGTTCCCGCATCGAAATGGTACCTGCTGCGCCAGAGCCGGGCAATCGAGCCGCGCGGCGGGAGCCCTTGCGAGCTCCAGAAGGCCGCGAGGCGAACATATGGCGTACAGCCTGATTTCCTGCCGCGCATTGACCGAGTAGATGGCTTGTGCTAACGTCCGGCCACGCATCGTGTATCAGACACCGAGTCCTTGCGGTAGTTCTCGTCGCCCATTCGGGCGCGAGGAGGCAGTCTCTGTCGCTGACATCCGGACCGCGAGCCAGCCAGGGTTCGTAGACAGTCAGGCCCGCCCCATTCAGATGGCCCTGATTCTCGCGAGGCCAGGATGGCCTCGAGGGAAGGATGGCATGAAGATCGCCGGCGATGGTCGCTGGCAGGACGACGATAAGTCCAGATGGAGGTTGTGTCATGGGTGAGGTCGGACATCGAGGTCCGTTGGCGGGTGTTGAACTGGAGCTCATCGGTGATCGCCTGAAGAAGGGTTTCAAGCGGCGCGATACATTCCGGGGCGGCTTCGCCATGCTCGGAGCGCTGGCCATGGCGGCCGGCGTCGGCCGCCACGCGACCGCGGCAGAAGGGCTGGCTTCGCTCGGCCTGCTGCCGGAAGACCTTCCTGCAAAGCAATTCACCGCGGCTACCTCGGAAGTCGGCGCGGGGTCCACCTGGGTCGCGCACGGCATGGACGTCGCCAAGTTCTTCGGCGACTTGCTTGGCGTCGAGGTGACCTCGTACGACGGCCAGTTCAGCGTGGAAAAGCAGTTGCAGGACCTGCAGACGATCTCGACGCAGGGCTACGACTTCGTCGCGGTTCACCCCTCTGCCAGCGGCGCCCTGATCGACGCGGCGAACCAGATCATTTCCAGCGGCGTGCCCCTGATCGACATGGATACGCGCCTGGTGCAGGACCCGGCCGAGTTTGCCGAGTTCGGGCATCTCACGTACCTCGAGCCAGACAACATCTACATGGGCTCGACGGTGGCCGAGGAACTCTTCAAGGCCATGAATTACGAGGGCGAGGTCATCCACACCCAGGGCCAGCTCGCGCACACCGGCGCCCAGGGCCGCGCTGAAGGTTTCCACGCGGTGGTGGCCAAGTATCCGAACATTACCGTCGTCGACGAGACCCCTGGCGACTGGCAGATCGAGCAGGTGGCAACGCTCTGGCAGGATTTGCTGCAGCGCTTCCCGAACGTCAAGGGCGGCTTCTTCCACTCTGACGACATGGCGCTCGCTGCCGCCAGCGTGATCGAAGCGGCTGGCATGCAGGATCAGGTGAAGGTCGTCGGCGTCGATGGCCTGAAGAATGCCTGCGAGGCGATCCTCGATGGCCGGCTCCTGGCCTCGGTGATCAATCCCAGCGGCCGCATTCATGGCGGCGCCATCTGGGCGGGCTACCTCACCGTCTCCGACACCGACCTGGCCGAGGGTGGGTTGCCGAAGTTCATCCGCACCGACGGCGGCCCGATCACCAAGGACAACGCGGCCGGCTACATCTGGCTGCACGACAACATGCAGTACTAGCCGGCGGTAGTCCGAAAGGAGCGTGGGGTCAGCGAGGCGAATGACCATGGCCGCGACACCAGCCACGGAAAGCGCGGAGTACCCCACGCTCGCCGTTCCTGCACGGGGCAACGCCACGGAGCCGGTCCTCGAGTTCCGTGGCGTCACCAAGCGCTTCGGGGGCGCGACCGCCCTCCTCGACGTCGATTTCGATCTCCTCCCCGGCGAAATTCACGGCCTTGTCGGCGAAAATGGCGCGGGCAAGAGCACGCTGATGAAAATTCTCTCTGGCGTCCATTCGCCCGATGAGGGGAGGATGGTCCTGCACGGCCAACCCGTGCGCTTCGCGTCGCCCGCGGATGCCAAATCGCACGGTATCGGCATGATTTACCAGGAACTCTCCTGCATGCCGGCCCTGACCGTGGCCGAGAATGTCTTTCTGGGGAGTCAGCCAACCACGCGATCGGGCTTGATCGATTGGAAACGGATGCGGCGCGAGGCGTCGGAGCACCTCGGCGCGCTCGGCATCGATGTCGATGTCTCGGCCCCGGCGAGCAGCCTTTCGCTCGGCGGGCAGCAACTGGTCGAGATCGCGCGCGTCGTCTTTTCCGGCGCGTCGATCATCGTGCTCGATGAGCCGACCTCGGCGCTCTCAGGCCCGGAGGCGGAGCGGCTCTTCCGGGCGATGGCCGAGCTCAAATCGCGCGGCGCCAGCCTGGTCTTCATCTCGCACTTTCTGGAAGATGTCCTCGCCGTCTCCGACCGGGTGACGGTGCTCAAGAACTCGCGCAAGGTCACGACGTTGCCGAACATTGGGCTGACAAAGCAGCAGCTTATCCAGCTCATGATCGGTCACGACGCCGAGGCGCTTGCCGAAAGCTATGAGGGCGGCGTGACCCTGCCGCCGGCGTCCGACGCGCCGGTGGTGCTTGCGGTAGACGGGTTGACCCAGACTGGACGCTTCGAAAATGTCTCGTTCGACGTGCGCCGGGGAGAGATTCTGGGGATCTTCGGCAATCTCGGCGCTGGCATGACCGAGGTGGCGCGGGTGATATTCGGCCGGGAGCGGCCGACCGCGGGCACGATGCGGCTTTCCGGCGAAATCATTGCCCCGAAGTCGACTCGCATCGCGAAACAGATGGGCATCGCCTACCTCTCGGAAAACCGCCGGGCCACGATCTTTCCGAGACATGAGATCTTCAAGAACATCACGTTGGCGCATCTCGACGAGATCGTTGGCGGCCTGGTTCGCCAGTCGCGTGAGATTGCCATTGCGGATGACCTGGTAAAGCGCACGGGCGTGCGTCCGCCAAAAGCGACCCTTGCCGCCGGCAACCTGAGTGGCGGCAACCAGCAGAAGGTTGTCCTGGCCAAGTGGCTGACCGTGCAGCCGAAGGTGCTGATTCTGAACGAGCCGACGCGGGGAATGGACGTTGGCGCCAAGCGCGAGGTGCTCGATCTGATCAAGGCGTTGCGCGACGAAGGAGTCGCTATCGTCCTGATCTCCACCGAGCCGGAGACGGTCCTGGCCGAGTCGGACCGCATTCTGGTGATGGCCAAGGGGCAGATCACGACGTCGTTCGCGGGCGAGCGGGTCAGCAAGGATCTGCTCATGAGCCATGCGTAGGGGATAAGGGACGGGGGATGGCGCAGCAGATGGCGCGGGGGGTGGGAGCGCCGCCCGAGAATCCGAGCATGCAGAGCACTGGGAAGCAAACGCTGCTGGGGTGGGCCAGCCGCAACGCGCGCCTGTTGGCGCCGTTGGTCACGCTCGTCTGCATGATCATCTTCTTCAGCTTCGCCACTGATGTCTTCCTGACCACCCCGAACTTGCAGAATATCGTCACGCAGATCGCGCCGATCGCCGTGGCGGCGACGGGGGTCACCTTCGTCCTCCTCTGCGCTGAGATCGACCTGAGCATCGCCTCGGTAGCAACCTTTACCGGCGTGTTGGCCGCCTGGTTCTGGGTTGGCGACACCGTCGCGCTGGGGAACTGGGGCATTCCCGCCGCGATCCTGATCGCCATGGCCATCGGGTTCCTCAATGGCTTCATGGTTGCCTATGTCGGCATTCCCTCGTTCATGATGACGCTGGCGATGCTGACGATTGCCCGGGGCATGTCGATCTTCGTCAGCGAAGGCAAGCCGATCTTCGAGGTGCCCCCGGCCCTGAAGCAGCTCGGCAGCGTCAGCAGCCAGGTGTTCGGCATCCCCGTCATCGGCATCTTCGCCGTGATTGTGCTGCTGCTTGGCGAATTCGTCCTCAGCTATACGAAGTTCGGCCGCTACGTTTACATGACCGGCGCCAACCGCGAGGCAGCCGAGATGTCGGGCGTCAACACCCGGCAGGTGATCATGCTCTCGCTGGTCATCTCGGCGGTAACAGCGGGGTTGACCGGCCTGCTCTTTATCGGGCGCCTGAGTAGCGCCAATCCCTCCTCCGGTGAAGAGATTCTGATCAGCACCATCGCCGCGGTCGTCCTGGGGGGGACGTCCCTCTTCGGCGGCGAGGGCGGCATGCGCAATACGATCCTCGGCCTGTTGATCTTCGGCGTTCTCTCGAACGGGCTCAATTTGCTGCCGAACATTCCGATCACGTTCAAGCAGGCGCTGCAGGGGATCGTGCTCCTCGCCGCGCTTCTGCTGAATGTCTTCGCCTTGAGAATCGAGCGCGTGCAATCGCGAAGCGAGTGATCCGGGTCAGCGCCCAATGTGGAAGGCGATGGCGTAGCCGGCGGCGGCGGCGACAAGGCCCAGGAGGACGCTGCCCACGACATAGGCGAGCGCGGCCAGGGAGCGTTGCTCGACAATCATGGTCAGTGTTTCCAGCGAAAAGGCGCTGAACGTGGTGTACCCGCCGAGGACGCCCGTGACGAGCAGCAGCCGCGGGGTCGGATCGGCTTGCCGGCTGGAAAGCAGCGCGGCGAGCAGGCCGATCAGGAACGAGCCAGTGACATTCACGGCGAACGTGCCCCAGGGAATCGCCGCGCCCCACCGTGCGGCGGCCCACTGCACGACGCCATAACGCGCCGCCGCGCCAATGGCGCCGCCGAGCGCTACCCAGAGTACCGGCACGGGAATGCTCTTCTCACCTGGGCATCACGTTCCACATGCGCGTGACGTTACGGGAATTGGTACGACCCGTCAACGCAGAACGGGACGAAAGTGCTGCATAATTCGGAGAACATGAGATGATGAAGAAAATCTGCTCCAGGTTCGCCATTCATGGGTACACTTCTGGAACCCGCTGGAAATGAGCGCGACGGGGTGATTGCTCCAAGTGGGGTGAGGGATCATGACGCGCATACTTGTCGTAGAGGATTCTCCTGATATTGCCCGTCTCGTGCAGCGCAGCCTGCTTCTCGAGGGATTCGAGGTCGATGTGGCCCCGGACGGGAGGACAGCGCTGGGGGTTGTCCGCGACACCCCGCCCGACTTGATTGTGCTTGACTTGATGCTGCCTGACATTGATGGCATGGAAATCTGCCGCCGCGTGCGCGCCATGGAGGCCGCCTACGGCCAGGCGCCGGTTCCGGTCCTGATGCTGACCGCGCTCGATTCCGTTCCCGACCGCGTGACCGGGCTCGATGCCGGCGCGGACGACTATGTCCCCAAGCCGTTTGCCATCACCGAGTTGATGGCGCGGGTGCGCTCGCTGCTGCGGCGCTCCCGCGCGCCAGAGATGCGGCCCCGGCAGCGGGAGGTGCTGACCTACGAAGACCTGACCCTCGACCCGAGCGCGCGCACGGTCTACCGTGGCGACCGCGAGATCCTGCTGACGGCCAAGCAGTTCGACTTGCTGGCGGCCCTGATGGAGCACCCCAATCAGGTGCTGACGTACGACACGGTCATGCAGCGGGTGTGGGGCGGGCAGTTCCGGGGCGAATCAAACGTGCTGGCGGTGACGGTTTCCACGGTGCGCAAGGCGTTGGAAGAGGCGGGCGAGCCGCGCTTGATCCAGACGGTGCGCGGCGTTGGCTACGTGCTGCGGAAATCGCGCTCGCGCTCGATGGCAGAGGCCACATAGGCGCGCTTGCCAGGCCTGTCCGCGGGTCGATTTCGTCGAATTGCACTTCTTGATAAAGAACTCTAGAATGCCTTCTCCGGGCGCATGGGCCGCACGCGGGGCGCGCTTGCCGTCCGTGAGAGCGGAGGAGGATGGATTATGGTCGTGCAGGAGCAGATCGATCGTCTCGGCGGCGTGATCGAACAGGTGCGCGCCGATCTTGGCAACGCGCCCGAGCCCCCAGTCGTCACCTTTTCGGCCTCGACAACTCTGGTCGATGAGTACCGTACTCAGGCGCGTATTCGCGACTTCACGCTCGCTGTCGACGAGCCACCGCTGATCGGCGGGAGCGACACCGGCCCGACCCCGGTCGAGCTTGTGCTGGCCGCACTCGGCACCTGCCAGGAGATCGTCTACGCGACGTATGCGCGGGTGCTGGGCATCCCGGTCGAGGCGGTTGAGGTGACCGCGGAAGGGCGGCTCGATCTGCGCGGCTTCTTCGGCGTGGCCGAGTTGCCTGCTGGCTTCCAGGACGTCTCCTTCACGGTGGAAATCACCAGCCCCGCGGCCGCGGAGGACATCGCGCGCCTGGCCAGGGTGGTCAATGCGCACTGCCCGGTCCTCGACATCCTCTCGCAGCCGGTCCCGGTGCAGGGCAACGTGAAGTTGAACGGAGAAGCGCTGCCGATCTAACGGGTCGCATCTGGCGTGCCTTCTCGGCCCCGGACGGATCGCGTTTCCCTGGCATGGCCGGCGGAGCGAGATCCTTCACGAGCGTTGAGGATGACAGCGAGAGGCGCTCAGGCGGCGAAGGGGCAGCGGCCACGAGCGTTGATGACCTCACGTGGTGGCGGAGAGCTTTCCTCGTCGTCGCCGTCTTCCGCCGCGCCAAGGGACGAGAAGACAGGAATTGCCTGGACCGCCTTGAGGTACACCGAGCCCTCGGTGTAGCCGGTGCCGGTGCGCTCCCCGAGCATCCGCACGGCGATCCCGTGATGCGTTCGCCGCCACCGTAGCAGCGTCACGGCGAAACGCCGCATCGCCTGCTCGAGTTGTTCGAGATCACCGGCAGCGAGATTGAGCGCGGCCCGCGCGGCCTCGAACACGGAGTCCAGCGTCTCTGGGCCCGCCAACACGCGATGCCGGACCTCGGGCACGGCGTGGTAGGCGGCTGAATCGAGACGGGCCTGATCCGGCTGCCGGCAGAGCGACTCGAGGAGCTTGTAGTTGCGCGACTGAATCGCGCTGGCGCCCTCGGTGTACGTGCGGAAGGTGTGGAACGCCTCCACGCGCATCGTCGCCACCAGCGAGAAGAGCGGCGCCGCCTGGTGGAGCACCATCTCGGCCGTGTTGAGGCGCTGAGTCGCCTGGTTCGCCATGCCAGCGGCGAGCGCCCGGCTGGCCGCATGGACCTCCACCGAGGCCAGCGCGAAGGTTGCCTCGAACGCCTGCAGCACCCGGATGAACTGGTATTCGTCGTGGATACGGGAGACCGGCAGCACGGTCAGGCGCAGGGTGCGATGCTCGGCGGGCGCGAGGCTGGCGGCCACGTTCTGCCAGAGACGGCGTGCCCCGGCGATCGGGTCGTCCACGCATACGCCGCTGGTCAGTCCCAGGCGTTTCGCCGCCGGGACCGCGATCTGCAGGGCCAGGCGGCAGCGCTTCGCGGCCAGCTTCGTATCGGGCCGCATTTGCGGCAGCAGTTCCGTCGAGCCATCCAGCGCGGCGATCTCGAAACGGGCCGCATCGGCGATGAGTTGCACGAAGAGCCGGTCGTACTGCCGCTCGGCGGCGGCGACGTCGAGGCCGAACGCGTCGAGATCTGGCAGGAGGAGGAGGCCCAGGCCCAGGTAGGTCGGGTTGGCGTAGCGGCCATCCCACTTGTCCAGGGCGGCGTCGAGGAAGCGGTCGAGCAGCCGCACGTCCGGGATCGTGCCGTGGATCTCAGGCAGGGCGGCTCGTGCGCCAGCCAGCGCCTCGAGGAGGGAGGCCGGGACGAAGTGCTTCCCGACGCGGTGGAAATCCGCCACCACGGCTTCGAATGGGAAGGCGCTGGCATCGCGGGAGGGGAGCCAGAGCACAAGTGCCGCTACGGAGTCTCCCTCGCCGATTCGCGTCGTGACAGGGGCGAGAGGATAAGCCCCACTCTGTCGCATCTCAACACCTGGCGCCTCGCTGCTGGAGCTCGTGAGTGTCTGCATCGCCGCTCTCCTGACCTTAACGGGGATATAGGCGATCTGATGGTTGTGACCAGCATGGGTGTGGGAGGCGAGCGGCGCTGTCGGTTGCGCGACATGGGCGATGTCAAATGGGCGACATGGCGCCTCTTGACAAGCTCCCGGAACAGGTTCATTCGGAATCCGGATGAGTAATCCCTTTTTCGCCCGCGTGCCTCGGACGCCGCGCTCCCCGCTCCCATGGCCATGGGAGCGGGGTTGGGGTGAGGGCGCTCTCCGCGTATGAGGCACTGATCAACCGGGTTCCGTATGAGGCGGTCCGTGTCGTGATCTGAGGCGGTGGCCGCTCGTGACGAATTGGCCGGTAGTGATGCGCCAGGGCGTGCTGACCCATGGTGTCGTGTATTCCGGTGAAGAGCCAGCCGGGGTTGGATGCGAGTCGAGCAGGACACCTTGATACAGTGGCCCCAGGGGGCGGGCAATCAGCCTCGGTCCCACTCGTCAATTGCAGCGCCCTCCGGGATTGAGCATCCATCCCAGTGATGTCTTGCGAGGCACGAATCTGAACGACTGGCGTGCTCAGCAGGCCGCCTTTTCCCTCTTCAAACGTCAGTATCCACCCCGGCTCCGCGGGCTTCGTCCAGCCGAAATCAAGCGGTGGGTCTGCCTCGAGAATGGTGATTTCTCGTCCCCCGGAGCAACCCAGGACATCGCTCTAGGCGCGGAAGGCGAAGGCGCCGCTATGCACTTCATCGATCATGTCACCATCGGAGGTGCGCTCGGGGATGTAGGCGCGGGCCGCGAACGTGACATCGAAGGCCGGGAGTTGCCCTTGAGAATCTTCGACGGCGGTGATGGGTATGTCGATAGAAAAGGAGATCTGCAAATCCTTACCGACGTCGTTTTCCTACCTGGCAAGGGTGCTCGGGGCCGTGGCCGCGACGGAAACAAGGCCAAGGGCACGTGCCAACGTCAGCATGACGCGGTGGCGCATTGGTCGATCCTTTCTGCTCCAGACAATCCTCGACGGTCGATTGGGGCAGGATGATTGATTGCTCCGGAGCGATCTCCAGAGTCGCGGCTGCATGATGATGTGGAAACACCAGGCTCTTTCGTGGTGAATTACCATGGTGCGTGGCGGCCGGAACCGCGATCCGGGCATGGCCCGTGGGCCCGTGGCATGTTGCCGCAATGCCGTGTGTGGACGCTACACTCAGCCGAAGGAGCCGTCGAGGCGGGACATCTGGTATGCCTGAACCAAACAGCCGGGACGAGCGCATTCTCCTCGTCGAAGATGGGGAATCCATCCGCGATCTTGTGCAGACCGCGCTGCGCTTCACTGGATTTTCCGTTGATTCCGTGTCCAATGGCCCGGACGGACTGGCCCTGGCGCGCAACGAGCGATTCAGTCTCCTGATCCTCGACGTCAATTTGCCAGGGATGGATGGCTTCACGCTGACGCGCAAGCTGCGCGATGCCGGCGACGATGCCCCGGTGATCTTCCTCACCGCGCGCGACGATCCGGCGGACCTGCGCGAGGGCTTTACCGGCGGCGGTGACGACTATCTGACCAAGCCGTTCAGCCTGGAAGAGCTGCTGTTGCGCATCGGTGCGGTGCTGCGGCGCACCAGCGCCCCCGAAGTGGAACAATCCCGCTTGCAGGTGGGCGATGTGGTGCTCGACGAGGATTCGTTCCGCGTCTGGCGCGGCAGCGAAGAGATCAATCTCTCGCCGACCGAGTTCCGCCTCTTGCGCTATCTCATGCTGAATCGTGAGCGTGTGGTTTCCAAGACGCAAATCATCGATCATGTGTGGGACTACGATTTCGCGGGCGATCCCGCCTCGGTGGAAACCTATGTCTCGTACTTGCGGCGCAAGCTGCACGATCGGGACGCCCAGCTCATCCGAACGGTGCGCGGCTTCGGCTATTCGATCCGCGTGCCAGACAGTGCCCCGGCCGGCGCGCGCTAGGCAAACGGCCCGGCTCCGGCGCTGAATGTCAGGAGCCAAAACCATCAACACCTGGGGAGGTGTGTGGTGAGAATTCGAACCAGATTGACCCTGGCGATCGCGGGTGTGCTGCTGATCACCATAGCCTCGCTTGGCTATGTGCTCGTGCGGGACACTCGCACCGCGTTGGTGCAGGATGTCGATGACGACATCATCGCCAATGCCCAGCGCAAAGGCCCCAAACCGAACGAGCATGAAAAGGACCCCAATGGGTATGGCGGCAAGCCTGACGGCGGAACGCCCTATACCGTCGAGGGAGAGGGTCCGCCACCCTGGAAACCCGAGCCGTGGACCAAAGCCACGCCGGTGCCGATCGGCGCCTCGATCGTGGACGACAGCGACGATGACGGCCGAGAGATTTACGAGCGCACGGTCGCGTCATTCTGTTTCACCCCCGATGGCGGTGTGGTCTGGAGCGAGCCAAGTGGGTACACCGACGATCCCGACTCTCCACCGCTCCTGCCGGAGGTTCCCAGCGACGAGCTGACCTCCATGCTGAACACCATCCATACCGTGCCGTCCGAGGATGGAACCTTCGATTACCGGTTGCTCGTCACCATTTCCGGAAGTGGCGACTATCTCATCACCGCGCGCTCCCTGCAGGAAGTCGAGAACGCAATCGAGCGATTGATTCGCACCATTCTCATTGCCGGTTCTCTGGCAGTGGCGGCGGCGGCGCTCGCCTCATGGTTGGTCATCCGTCGTGGCTTTGAGCCGGTCGATCAGATGATCGGCACCGCCGAAAAGATCGCCGCTGGCGATCTGACCCAGCGCGTGCCCGAAAGCGATCCGCACACCGAGCTCGGCCGCCTTGGCAGCGCGCTCAACGAGATGCTGGGCCAGGTGGAACAGGCCGCCCTCGTGCGGGAAGACAACGAGAATCGCCTGCGCCGCTTCGTCGCCGATGCAGCCCACGAGCTGCGCACCCCACTCACCTCGCTGCGGGGCTATGCCGAGCTCTACCGGCAGGGAGCTCTGGCGACCCCGGAATCGGTCGACATGGCCATGGGCCGCATCGAAGCCGAGTCGCGGCGCATGGGTCGGCTGGTGGATGATTTGCTCCTGCTGGCGCGCATGGACCAGCAACGCGGGTTGGAGATGGCCCCGGTCGATATCGGCGAGGTGGTCACCGAAGCGGTCACCGATTTCGAGGTCGTCGATCCGACCCGCCCGGTTACCGTGCAGCAGACCGGCGACCCGACGGTCATCGGCGACCGCAACCGATTGCGCCAGGTGATCGACAATCTGCTGACGAATGTCCGCACCCACACTCCGGCTGAGACGCCGGTGCATGTGGTCGTGGCGCCCGAGCCGGGATTCGTCGATATCTCCGTCGAGGACGAAGGCCCAGGCATCTCTCGGGAAGATCAGGAACGCGTCTTCGAACGCTTCTGGCGGGCCGATCCCGGCCGCGTGCGCAGCCGTGGCGGCACCGGCCTTGGGCTGGCGATCGTCGCCTCGCTGGTCCAGGCGCACGGGGGATCGGTGGCGGTCGATAGCGAAGTGGGACGCGGCACCAAGTTCACGGTCCGCCTGCCGATCGCCCCAGCCGCCATGGACGCCGACTAGCGCACAGGAGTCTCCCAGCCCGATCGGCGCCAGCACGATATGTGCCGCTGATGGCATACTGCAACGGAAGCAGTGGCATTCGTACGCGAAGAAATCGCACATTTGCGCGTCCTACCCTCTTGACGTTGTCAGTTGGGAACAGCATTATGGGAGAGCGCAAGAGTGCAACTGCTGGGGCGGACCAGCAACGACGCTGGCGTGGAGAGTCGTACAGAGGAGGTTGGGTTCCATGGGGTTGATTTCCTGGGTCATTTTCGGCGCGCTCGTCGGTTGGCTTGGCAGCAAGCTCGCCGGCACCGATAGCCAGCAGGGGTGGATTGCCAATATCATCCTGGGCATCATCGGCGCGATCGTGGGTGGTGTCGTCTGGGGCTGGATCGATGATGAGAAGTTCGTCATCGACTGGTCGATCGGAAGCCTGATCCTGGGCGTCATCGGCGCGTTCGTGGTTTCGTGGGGCTATGCATACCTCATGGGCCGCAAGGCGTAACACCACTTCAAAGCCAACGTAAGGCAAAAGCGCCGGGGCAATCGCCCTGGCGTCTTTTTGTTCGAAAGTAAATCGGAATCTCTCCGTTACCGAAACCCGCGCCTACACCGCGGCCAGTTCGCGCGTCGCCACCGGATAGCCTGCCGCTTGCCAGGCATTCCACCC
>CAYSXO010000111.1:0-12357 GCA_964434995.1 uncultured Sphaerobacteraceae bacterium | reverse complement strand
GCCAGATGCCGCGAGTGCCGAGCATCGCGTAGTACTGGATCGTTTTCTGGGTCTTGGCCTTGGCGTCGTCGAAGCTGTAGCGCATCGAGACGCCGGGCAGCGGCGCCTGATCGACCCCATTGAGCGTCGCCGGGAACTCGACGCCGCAGCAGTCGAGGATCGTCGGCACGATGTCGGTGACGTGGTGGTACTGGTCGCGCACCTCCCCCTTGGCCTTGATCCCCTTCGGCCAGGAGATGACCAGTGGATCGCACGTCCCGCCTGAGTAGCTATAGCGCTTGAACATCTTGTACGGCGTCGAAAAGGCCACCGCCCAACCGGTCGGGTAGTGCTCGTAGGTATCGGGGCTGCCCAATTTGTCGTACAGCTTCATGTTGTCGTCGAGGCTATCCGGGTAGCCATTGAAGAACCGGTTCTCGTTGACCGAGCCGTTCTGGCTGCCTTCGCCGGAAGCGCCGTTGTCAGCGGCGTAGATGACGAGGGTGTTCTCGAGTTGGCCAGTGTTCTCCAGGTAGTCGATGATGCGGCCGACCTGGGCATCGGTGAACTCGGAGAACCCGGCGTAGACCTCGGCCATCCGGGCGAAGAGCTTCTTCTCGTCGTCATTGAGCGAATCCCACGGCCGCACCACGTCGCCCGGGTTCTGGCTCGCGTCGCCCAGCGGGTTGATCGGCGTCAACTGTGTGCCCCTGGGCAGAATCCCCTTGTCGATCATCGCCTTCAGGGTCGTCTCGCGGTAGGCCTCGTAGCCGTCGTCGAATTTGCCCTTGTACTTGTCGATGTACTCCTGCGCCACCTGGTGCGGGGCGTGGTTGGCGCCGGGACAGAACCACATGAAGAAGGGTCGGCTGGGGTTGGTCTGCCGCGCGTCCTTCAGCATCTGGATGGCCTGGTCAGCCAGGTCCTTGGAGAGGTGATAGCCATCCTCTGGCAGGTAGGGCTGGTCGACCTTGTGGTTGTCCTCCGTCAGGTCGGGATAGTACTGGTTCGTCTCGCCGCCGAGGAAGCCGTAGAACCGGTCGAACCCGTGCTGCAGCGGCCAGTTGCGCTTGGTGGCGCCAATGCCCAATTCATCGACGGGGACGTTGTGATTCTTGCCGATCCAATAGGTGTTCCATCCGTTCTGGCGGAGCACTTCGGCCATGGTGCCGCAGGAGGGGGGCAGGTGAGCATTGGAGCCAGGGTAGCCGTCCGCGCCTTCCGTAATGCAACTGAAGCCATTCTGATGGTGGTTGCGGCCGGTCAGGAAGACCGAGCGGGTGGGAGAGCAGAGGGCGGTGGTGTGCCACTGCGAGTAGATCAGGCCGTTGTCGGCCAGTTTCTGCAGAGTCGGCATGGTGATGCGGCCGCCGTAGGGCGACCAGGCGGCCTGGCCGGTGTCGTCGTAGAGGACGATGAGGACGTTCGGCGAGCCTTCGGGCGCTCTTGGCGCCAGGTAGGGGGTCCAGTCTGGGATGGAATCGCGGACATCGACGTTGATCACGCCTCGAAATGGAACGGCCATGGTCTCCTCCTGTAGACGTGGACTCGACGACCAATTCGAACGCGAGGTGAATTGACCGGCTTGCGGCTGGTCCGGCACAGACCTGGTGTCGCGCCGCCCTATCCGGCCTTCTCCAGGCTGGGCGGCGCCCAGGTCTTGCCGAAGCAGGGCTGCAATGGACCGCGGAAACGGAAGCAGGCGCCCCTCTTGCCCGGGTGCGTCTTGACCCAGGTGTTCTCCAGGTCCGCGCCGGGAGTGTCCGGGCCGGCGTAGACATCAGAAACCCCGTCGTCGTTCACCCCCGGGTTCTGACGGGGAGAGACGTCCGGCTTCTGCAGATCGGCGTCGACCGGCCCCGCGTGAGCGAGTTGTAGACGGTCATCGACCAGAACCGGGCTGCCGCCGTCCGGATACTCCCCGTCACCGTCATGCTGGACATCGAGGCAAACCTGCCCCGCGCCGGCGGTCTCGCCCCTGCCCGGCCCGCGGCACACGGGACCTCCAGGACGCTGCAAATAGCGAGGTCATGCCGCTCTAGTCCCGGCGGGCCTCTTTCGCGTCCTGCCGGTCGCCTCGGCGCTCCTGTTGAATTCCCGCGGGTCATTCTTCTACAGCATCCGCGGGTACTGGTCAGCCATCTCGTGCATCTCTCCTGCTCACCGATGGCGTCGTGTCCTTCGCCGTCGCGGGCCGGCCATTTCCCTCCGTGATCCATTCTGAGCATGAGACCTCGAAGCCACATGACCCGATTTGGGTCAAATGGCACGAGGGGGACGGGGTGTTGGGGTGTCAAGGAGCAGTACGTGCGAACCGGCTCCATGTTCCTGCTCCGTCTCAACCCGTCACCCTGACACCCTAACACCCCGTCACCCTCGCCCTACGCCGTCCAGCCCATGTCACGTGCGACGCGAATGGCCTCGACTCGTCCGGAGACGTCGAGCTTGCTGTAGATGCTGGTGACGTGACGCTTCACCGTGTGGGGAGAGATATAGAGCTGGTCGCCGATCTCGCGATACAAAAGCCGCTGCACGAGATGGCCCAGAACTTCCTGTTCCCGCTCCGTGATCGCCTCGAGCGGGCTTTGTGCCCGCGCCGCCCGGTCGCCGTGGGCGTCCGCGCAGGCGGCGAGACGCAACGCCTTCTGCGCCGCTGGCGGGAGCATGAACGCCGCGGCGAGATGGTCCAGCTCGGCCGGAAAGATCGGCAGCAGGTCGAGGAAAGAGCGGACGTGGCCGTTGGGCCGCGCGATGGCGCGAGCGGCGCGCATAGCCTCGATCGCCGCCTCCCGCCGCCCGCACCGCAGCAAGGCAACGGCACGCAAGGCGTCGATCCGTACCAGCAGCCCGGCATAGCGCCAGTGCACCAGCTCCCGGCGCATGCGGTCGAGCGCCGCCAACCCATGCGCCACATGCTTGCGGTCGTCCGACGCGCAGAGGATGGCGGCGCGGATGACCAACGGGTGAATCACGACCCCAAACGACTCGCCGCCAACATCGGGATCATGCACGATCGCCCAGCGCTCTGCCGCCCCACGGCCGCCACACATGAGCGCCAGATTGGCTTGCGTCGCCTCGATGACGGGTAAATCGTGGAGGAGGCCGGCGGCAATCTCCCGTGCGCGACACAATGCTCGTCCTGCTTCATCCTGGCGTCCCGTGGCCCGATAGGCCAGCGCCAGGCCAAAAAGCGCCTCGCGCACGGCCTTGAGGTGGGCGTACTCGTAGTCACGCGCGACCGCGCTGTACTGCTCGACGGCCCCGTCGAGATCGTTCATCTCGTACAGCGCGTCGCCCAGGAAGCGACGGCCCCAACCAGCCATGATCCGCAGGCCATGCTGCTCGGCCAGGGGGATGACCGTGCGCGCGGTCGTCTCCACCATGGCCAGGCTGCCGGCCTGCGCGTGGACCAGGAGCAACCCGAGGTAGCCGCGGATCGAGCCGGCATCGACCTCCGGCCCGGCCTCTTCGACCCAGGCCTCCAGGCGGTGGATCGCCTCCTGGTAGCTTCCCGTCGCGGCGAGCACGACCCCGAAGTGCATCCAGGCAACACCGAGCTCGTAGCGATGCGACGGGTCGATGCGCTGAATGGCGCGTTGCGCGGATTCCAGTGAGCCAGCCAGATCGATGGCATTCGCATAGGAGCTGTTGACGCGCAGGCTGTCGAACTCGCCACGCAGAGTGGAAATCTCCTGCTGGCTCACCTCCCCCTGGGCAAACCGCGCCTCGAGGGCGACCATTCCCTGCGCCAAAACCAATCGTGGTGTCTTCCGGATCAGATCAGCCGGCAGCTTGGCCAGCCAGCGCGCGATCGAAGGCCAGTCCTCGCGGTTGAGCGCCGGCCGTATCTCGCGGACGACGATGGCCGCGGCCGCGGCCTGGTCTCCCGCGGCAATGAGGTGATCGAGCGCCTCATCGATGTAGCCCGTCTCCTCCAGCCAGGCCGCCCGCCGGTGCAGATCCCGAATCGTCTCGGGCGCTTCTTCCTGCGCCAGTTGCCGGCGCAGGGTGTCGCTGAAGAGGGGATGAAACTCGAGCCAATCCCCGTCGTCGCGGGCAGAATAGCGGCAGAGGTCGGCCCGCGTGGCGAAGTCGATCGACTCGCGCACCGCAAGGGTCGGAATCGCCTCCGCGGTCATCGCCATCACCAGGCGCGGGTTGAAGCGGTCGGGGAGGGCCGCGAGCAGCAAGATGGCACGATCGTCCGCTGGCCGTCCGGCCAAGGTTTCTTCGAGGAGCCAGGCGAGCAGCTCCGGCTCCGCTCCGGCGGCACGTGTCTCCACCTCCAGCGCTGGGCTCGCATGCGTGGTGGCCAGCGTCACCAGCCGCAGCCCCGCGGCCCAGCCGCGAGTATGCGCGCTGAGCATCTGACCCACCGGCGTGTCCGGAGACTCCCGGCCCGCGGCGCTCGCGTGTGCCGCAAAAGACTCCGCTTCGCTGGCCGTAAAGAGGAGATCGTCGCCGCGAATCTCCGTCAGCGTGCCCCGCAGGCGCATCCAGTTGAGCGGCAAGGGAGGCTCAACCCGCGACGTGATGACCAATTGGAGGCCGGGCGGCGGGAACTCGAGAATACCAGCGAGAAAGTCATGCGCGTCATCGTGCGCGACGAGATGGCGATCGTCGATGACCAGCCGCACGCCCGAAACATCGAGCAGCTCGTCCGCCAGGAGACGGCCCAGATCGAGGGCCAAGGGGCGATGTGGCATGGCTAGCGCGGAGGAGACGATTTCGCCCAGGGCCGCCGCCACGTCGCCGGCAGTGTCGACCAACGCCATCCGCGGATGTGCCCAGAAGCGGGCCAGCAGGGCGTCGCGCGGATCGATGCTCAGCCAGGCGGCCGGCGGTCCCTGGGTGGCCCATTGCGCGGCAAAGGTTGTCTTGCCGAATCCCGCGGGCGCGGTCACCAGAATCAACGGCCGGCCCTCGTCCGCGATGCGCTGCAGCAGGCGCGGGCGCGCCACGGCGTCCACGGGGAGGCGCGGCACGCGCAGTTTGCCGCGCCGGATCTCGCCCGACCAGGGGAGACATTCCAGGTATGCCGCGGAGGGCAAAGGCTCGGCGAGAGACGGCGTGCGGCTCAGGTCACGTGAGGCCACAATAAGGGACGCCTTCAAACACTCGCGACATTCCGCTGCATGTCCCGCCTATGGTACCCGATGCCGCCAGGGCATTGACCCGATTCGGGTCATGCTGGGCTGTCGCGAGCAGAGGAAAGTGGGATTGTGCCCGCCCTCCGCGCCAGGCGCGCTTCCCCAATGCGACGCGGGGCGCGGAGTGGGCGCCGCGCTGACACCCGAACGGCAGGGATGCCCGGGAGGCTCTCGTGGCAGACGATGTCTTATCTCCCTCTGAGGAGCAAGACGACCACATGTCCTGGGTGCGTACGCGGATGACGCTCGATGCGGACCTGATGAAGTGGAATCGCAACAGGTTCGCGCTGATCACCGTCGGCTTCGGCAGCGTTGCCTTGCTCGATGGGATCAGCGGCGTGCAGGGCGAAGACGAAGGCCCGGGCATCGAGTCGCCATCGCGCATCTTCTCCCTGGTGGCGACGGCCATCGGCGTCCTCGTGATCGCCATCGCGCCGCGGCGCAACAGGAAGATGGTCGAGTTCGTCAACGACGATGCCTTTGGCGACAGCCCGGCGCCTCCGCTGCCTGATGAAAAGCGCCAGGAAAACCTGGTGATGGGCGCCATCGTGATCGGAATTGTCTCCTTCATCGTCCTGCTGCTCATGGGCTAGCGTCGCCGGCGGCCGTGGCTCACGAGCGACTCACGATATGGCCCGAAATGGTCCATGACAGCAGGCTCCGCGGGACCAATGATCGGGAGACCTGGGGCCACCCAATCTGGCGCGTCCGTTTCGCGAATCGCTCGCGGCCTGCCCCGGATGCCAGAAGCATTGGCCTGGCGCCAGAACGGCAGGGACCGCACCGTCCCTCGAAGGAGGAGATCGCGATGAGCACCGGAGAACCAACGATTCGCGCCGACTACGCGGGCGACTTGCGCCTGGGCCGCCGTAGCGTGCTCAAGGGGGCCTGGCCGCGGCCGCATTGGCTGCCGCGGCCCGTGCCGGCCTACCCTCGCCCAGCAACGCCCAGGACGCGACGCCAGCCGCGAAGGGCGCTCTGCCCAACTTTCTCATCATGTGGGGAGGCGACATCGGGATCTGGAACATCAGCGCATACAGCCGGGGCATGATGGGCTACATGACCCCGAACATCGACCGCATTGGCGAAGAGGGCGCGATCTTCCAGACCTGGCACGGCGAGAACTCCTGCACGGCGGGCCGCGCCGCGTTCCTGACCGGACAGGCGCCGGTGCGCGTCGGCCTGACCAAGGTCGGACTGGTTGGCGCCGAAGAAGGTCTGCAGGCTGAGGATCCGTCGGTCGCCCAGTTGCTCAAGCCGCTCGGCTACGTCATCGGCCAGTTCGGCAAGAACCATCTCGGCGACCGCAATGGGCACCTGCCGACCGTGCACGGCTTCGACGAATTCTTCGGCAACCTCTATCACCTGAATACGCACGAAGAGCCGGAGAATCCGGACTATCCGACAGATCCAGCATTCATCGAACCATTTGGCCCGCGCGGCGTGATCCACTCCTTCGCCACCGAGGAAGAAGACACCACGGAGGATCCGCACTTCGGTGTGGTCGGCAGGCAGACCATCGAGGACACCGGGCCGCTCGACACCACGCGGATGGAGACGATCGACGAGGAAGCAAGCGAGCACGCCGAGGCCTTCATTCGCAAGGCGGTGGAGGAGGGCAATCCCTTCTTCTGCTGGTGGAACTCCAGCCGCATGCACGTCTTCACGCACCTCAAGCCGGAATCGGAAGGGGTGACCGGTCTCGGCGTCTATGCCGATGGCATGGTCGAGACGGACGGGCATGTCGGCCGCATGCTCGACTTGCTCGACGAGCTGGGGGTGGCTGACAACACCATCGTCATGTATTCGACCGACAACGGCGCCGAGGAGTTTCTCTGGCCGGACGGGGGCACGACCCCCTTCCGCAACGAAAAGGCCACCAACTGGGAAGGTGGATTCCGTGTGCCGGCCCTCATCCGCTGGCCGGGGGTGATCGAGCCAGGCGCCATCGGCAACGATATCTACTCGCACACCGACTTGCTGCCGACGTTCCTGGCAGCCGCGGGGAACCCGGACATCAAGGAGCAACTCCTCGAAGGCGTCACCATCGGCGACATGACCTTCAAGGTCCACAACGGGCGCAAATTACGAGGAGTGGGAGTTCCGGCGGAGCTACCTCCTGGTGCCCGCGCAAGCCCATGTCGCGCAGTGGGTGCAGAGCTTCGCCGAGTTCCCGCCGCGGCAGGAGGCGGCCTCCTTCAGCGTCGACGCGGTGCTCGCGGCGATCGAGGACCCAGGCAGCGACTAGGCGCCGCCGGCCCCAATTGACCCTCACCCCAACCCCTGTCCCATGGCCATGGGAGAGGGGGTGAGGGCTCGTCGCGGCAACGGCGCAGAAGTTGCCAATACCACTCCCTACTCTCGTTAATCCGAAGGGAAGAAGGGTTGGGTTGAGGGCGTCCGCGGCTACCCCCGATGGAGCGCGTAGAAATCGATGATGTCGCTATTAACGAGATCGGGCACGAACCCGGCCACGTCGCGCCGCAGCACGGTCGGCCACTGCGGCTGCACGATGTAAATGGCCGCCGGGTCGTCGAGGGTGACGATCTGCTGGATTTCACTCAGCGCTTCATGATAGGAAGCCTCGTCCGCGGCATCTCGGGCCTGCTCGAGCAGTGATTCGACGCGCTGATTGCAGTAGTGGCCACCGTTGCCGCCTTGCCAGGCATCGCACGAGACCTGGGGCCAGATCTGGCTCCAGCCGTCGTTGTAGTCCGGCTGCCAGTAGGATGGGAAGAAGTTGGGCCGCTCTTCCGCCGGCTCATCGCCAACGTAGATCCCTACATAGGTCGCGAAGTCAACAGACTCGATACTGAGCGTTAGGTTGATTGCCGAGAGATTCGCCTTGAAGAGCTCGACGATCTCGTTGTTCTCGGGATTGCCCGGCGGCAACAAGAGCCGCAGTTCGGTTCCCTCGGCCACGCCAGCCTCCCGCAGCAGCGCACGCGCCTGTTCGAGATTGGTCTGGTAGACGAAAGTGTTCGGGTCGAACCCGTTGCAAAGCTCGGCGACGGGGCCGACGGCGCGCTTGGCATACCCGCCATAGACGCCCTCCACGACCTCGTCGTACGGGAAGGCATAGCACATCGCCTGTCGTGCTTCCGGGCTGGCCAGGGGACCGGCGACGGTCAGCGCCAGGAAGCGGACGGCAAGGTTGTAGCGAAGATCGACGACCATGGCTGGATCGCGTTGAAGCTCACGCACCGCTGACAGGGGAAGGTTGGCGGCGATATCGGCATCGCCGCGCTCGATCAAGGAGCGGCGCGTTTCCGCCTCCGGCACGACGCGCAGCTCAACCCGGTCGAAATGCTGGCCCTCCCAGCCGCGCCAGTAGTCGTCGTAGCGCTCCAGCGACGCGCCCTGCATGGTGTCGAACGCGGTCACCCGGTACGGGCCGGTGCCCAACCCCTCGGTTGTGGTCTGCGCCCAGGCGTGCCCCCAATCACCGCCCACTTCATGCTCGCGCAGGGCGGCGACATTGACGATGGCCGTGCCGAAGGCGGCGGCCATGGCGACCTCGAACAGCGGCCGCGGGTAGCCAAGATCGAAGACGAGCGTGCGGTCATCAGGAGCGGAGATCATGGCCGGGTCGCTGATGAAGCGGCCGAGGACCGCTGATGGCGCCAGCCTCATCGTCAACAGGCGCTCGTACGAGGAGCGCGCGGCCTCGGCGTCGAGGGGAGCGCCATCCTGGAAGGTGATGCCGTCGCGCAGGTGGAAGGTCCAGACGCTCTTGTCGGCATTCGCCTCCCACGATTCGGCAAGGATTGGGTCGTACTCGTCAGCCGTACCGCGCCGCAGCCGGATCAACCCTTCGAAGACGCCATTGAGGAGGGTGCCGGAGCCGGCGTCATAGGCCGAATGGGGATCGAGGTCGGAGGGCGCGCGGTTCGTCGTCAGCGTAAAGGTAACGGGCGCATCCTGCCGCGCCCGGGCCGCATGGTCCCGCCGACCCGTAATGGCCGCAAATCCACCGCCGGCGCTGGCCTGCAGCAGGCGCCGGCGCGACAAGGCAGAACGACGGTCTTTCGGCTTCGTCACCAGCATCTCCGCGTCTGCAGGGGGCGTCGTGGCCTCCTCGGCACGCGGAATGATGCGCGAAATCGGGCCACGATGTCAGGCTGCCGCCTCCCTCTCGACCCGCACCTGATGGTAGGGCCGGAAGCGGTCGTACAGGGTCACGAGCAGGGTCAGCAACAGCACACCGAAGAGGACGGCCGGCGAATCGAGCGAGGCCCTGCTCATCCACGGCAGCACCACTGAGAAGATGCCGACTAGCCCGGCGTTGACCAGCGCCATGACGACGAACTCAACGACGGCTGACCGGATGTCGACGCCGCGCCGAATCAGCCACTCGCTGATGGCGGTGTTGGCGATGACGATCGTCGCGATTCCGATAGAGAGCGGGACGAGGCCGACGTCCACCCCCGGCAGGATGCGCGAGAAGATGGTGGTGATCAACGCCACCAGCACGAACTTCTCGAACAGCTCGATAGTGAAGAAGTTCTGCGCCATAGCGAGGCGGGCCGCGTTGGCCTGCTCCTCGGTCACGTCCCGGCCGTGAGCATCGGCGTCGAAGGAGAGACTCCAGTCCGCGGGCGGCAGTTTGGTCACGATGAGGTGGCGGGCCAGCGCGATCAGCACGATCAGCGCCAGGGTCAGGATGATGAAGAAGGGGATATTGTCGCTCACGATAACCCCCCAGCTTGTATCAACAGGCACGCCGAAGACGTGCTCCTTGAGCGCATCGGTGACGTCGAGCTGGGCGATGTGAATCCAGAACTCCTGCGGCACCTTGATGAAGACCCAGATCGCGAACGCCGCGCCGATGACCGCCGCCGCGCTGAGGCGCTTCGGGTTCCAGCGCAGGCGCACCGCCTCATAGAAGAGGAAGAAGTACTCGAACGTGTTCGGGAAGAGGAGGAGGAGCGCGCGCGCGTGCAGCAGCTCGAAGAGGAGCGTGCCGACGAGCCGGAAGGAGAAGAGAAACTGGCTCATGCGGAAGGCGTAGAGATTGATCCAGTTCCGCATGGTGGAGAGATACTCGATCGACAGGTAGTAGACGTCGAGCGCCTTGTCGTACCCCTGATACCAGCCAAGCTGCATCGTGGTGAACGCTTGAAAGATCGTCTGATCGACGCCGTCGATGACCAGCGCCAGGACGCCCGCCGGAATCGGATACTTTGGAATGAAGAGCGGCACGATCAGGCGCGCGCCGACCACGAGCAGCATGACGAGGAGATTCGTGCCTTCCATGCCCTACGGCCGCACGACGCAACGGAAGGAGAGGTGATTGGTGCCGGTGTCGATGGGGTGGTGCATGCGCGCCGCCGGCCGGTAGCGCTGGCAGTAATTCTCGGCGCAGGCGAACGAGCCGCCCTTCAGCACCTTCCGCGGGATGCTCCCTGGCTCGCGCGGGTCGATGCTCGCCTCGCGTGCACCGCCGAGAGGGTTGACCGTCGCCCCGCCGCAGCAGTCAGCCTGCACCTCATGCCGGCTGGCGTACCAGTCTGCCGTCCACTCCCAGGCATTGCCGATCATGTCGACCAGGCCATAGCCGTTCGGCGGGAAGCTGCCAACCGGGGCGGTGCGCTCGTAGCCGTCGAGTTTCAGGTTCTGCCAGGGGAACTCTCCCTGCCAGTAGTTGGCCAGCATCTTCCCTTTCGGGGCCAGCTCCTGCCCCCAGGCGAAGGGCCAGCCGTCGTGGCCGCCGCGGGCGGCATACTCCCACTCCGCCTCGGTCGGGATCGCCTTGCCGGCCCAATCGGCGTAGGCGGTGATGTCCTCCCAGGCGACGTGGACGACCGGGTGACGCTCGCGGCCATTGAGGGTGCTGCCGGGCCCTTCGGGGTTCCGCCAGTTGGCTCCGGGCATCCAGTCCCACCAGGTGTAGTGGGTATGCATGGGGACCCGCCCAGCAGGCTGCTTGAACACGACCGAACCGGCCACCAGCATCTCCGGCAGCGCGCCGGGGTACTGTGCCGCGTCCGGCACGCGCTCGGCCACGGTAACGTAACCGGTCTCCTTGACGAAGCGGCGGAAGGCGGCGTTGGTCACCTGGGTGCGGTCGATCCAGAACCCGGAGACGGTGACCGGATGGACCGGGGCCTCCTCGGGGTAATGGTCATTCGAGCCCATCATGAACGTCCCGCCCGGAATCCAGATCATCTCCTTCGCCGGGGGTGGGCCCGGAGAGGCGGATTGCTCCGGTGAAAGCTGCTGAACGCTCATGACATGACTCCTCGCGTGGCCGGAAGTCCCTGGCTCGTCCGGCGGATGCGGTACGCGGGCAGCACGGCCGAGACCTGGGTCACTGGGTCAGAATTGTTGCCCCGGCTGGCGTCCAGCGCCTAATCCAAAACGGGCCATTTCGACATCAACGCTCCGCCGCGCCGGCGCCGGCGGTCCGGACGGTCAGGGGAGCTTCCGTTACAGTATCATGCGTAAAGAGGACGATTGGGCAGGCGAAAGGTAAAACTGGGGCATGGGCGGAATCAAACTGATTACGGCACTCTATACCATCATGTTCGTATTGCTCGTCATCGCCGCTATCGCCTCGATCTTTGGGGTCTTCGATAATCCCCTCATCGATCCAGGGATGTAGCAACACCGAGCGCATCGACGATCTTCGCGGAGGGCCGGATAGACCGGCCCTCCGTTGCGTCTGTCGTACCATGCGGGAGACGTGAGGAGCGCAGCCATGGCCGTTGCCAAAGCCCCTGGAACCTGGACCTACGACGATCTCTTTGCCCTCCCTGATGATGGCCGCCGGTATGAGATCATCGAGGGAGAGCTCTACGAAATGCCGTCGCCGAGTTGGGACCATTCCACGGTCATCATGAATCTCATCGCTCTCCTTCTGCCGATTGTCTCCGCAATGAAGGGGCAACTCCGCACGGCGCCACTCGACGTCTTTTTTCCGGCCGCTGATCCCGTGATTCCGGACCTCTTGGCGATTCTGCCCGGTTCTCGGGCCGTCGGTCAGGGTCGCGGCGTGCAGGGACCGCCCGATCTCGTTATTGAAGTCCTGAGCCTCTCCAACCGTGGCCACGACCTCTTGACCAAGCGCGCGCTCTATGCCCGCGCGGGCGTGCGCGAGTACTGGATCGTCGATCCTGCCAGTCGATCAGTTGACGTTCTGCGCCTGGACCGCGATGCCTTTCATAGCGCGCGGTTTGCGATGGGCGAGGAACGGATGACGTCTCCTCTCCTCGCCGCGGAATTTGCG
>CAYSXO010000110.1:0-12368 GCA_964434995.1 uncultured Sphaerobacteraceae bacterium | reverse complement strand
TGCGTGTCGCCTTCGACGGCCATGGGAGCGCCCTACCGCCACTGGTGAGGTTTCCTGGCTAGCGTGCGATGCCGCACCAGGACGCCGCCGCGAGCGTCATGGCGGCGCAAGCGGCGAAGAGCTGCTCGACCTCGACATACTCGTTGGCGCTGTGGGCCTGGGCGATCCGGCCCGGGCCAAAGATTGCGCCGTCGATGTCGCGCTCGGCGTACCACGCCAACTCCGACGCGGCGTTGAACGCCTCGATGCGCGGCGCCCGTTCCAGGAAGTCGAGCGCTCCCGCCAGACTCTGGATGAAGGGATGGTCGGAGGCGGTTTCCGCGGGCGGAAAGTAGATGTTCCGCAACTTCCAGGTGAACCGGGGTGGGTGCTCGCGCAGCCAGGGATCGAGCTGGCACGCGGCCAGGACGTATGCCTCGATTTCGGAGCGAATTGCGTCGAAGGTCTCGCCAGGCAGGAACCAGATGTTGTATTCGATCGAGCAGTAGTCGGGCGCGGTGCCAGGGTTGGAGATCATCGTGATCTGGCCATCCGCGCCTCCGCCAGGTCCGCCGGAGATGATGCCGGGCATAATTGAATTGAAACCCGCGGGCAGCATTGGGTGGTCGCGCAGGTTGCCCCACTGCCGCTCCAGATCCTGCAGCGCCTCCGCGATGCGAAAGCCCTTCTCGATGGCATTAATCCCGGCTCGGTCGCCAAGCCCGCCGGCATGGATGCTCATGAAGCGGTTACCGGCGTGGCTCTCGCGGCCTTCGATTTCGATGCGGAGGTGTACCAGTCCCCCCTCGACCGGCATGATCGCCAGATCGGTCGGCTCGGCCACGAGAACGGCATCGACCGCCGGCAGCCGCTGCAACAGGTTGCGCGTGCTGAGGCCAACCACTTCCTCGTCGGCGACGATGTGCGCCCAGACATCCCCTGCCAGGGCGACGCCTGACTCCCGCAGGGCGCGCATGGCGGCCAGGGCGCAGGCGACACCTCCTTTCATGTCGGCCGCGCCGCGGCCCCACATGCGGCCGTCGTGAATCTCGCCGCTCCATGGCGGGCTGGCCCAGGCGCCGGTATCACCGACGGGGACGACGTCAATGTGCCCATTGAATGCGAGCGAGCGGCCTCCGCCATGTCCGGCGATCTTGCCAGCAACGACGGGATAGCGAGGGGGCTCCACCCATCGCTCGGTGGTTGCCCCGCAATCTGCGAGCCAGGCGGCGATGATGTCCTGACAGCGCGTCGCTTCGCCCTCGAACTCCGGGTTGTGCGCTGATTGACTGTCGGAGCGACAGCCGATCAGCGCGCGAGTAAGGTCGAGGAGGGCGTCCTGCTGGTCCTCGACTGCCCGCAGTAATGTGGCCTTTGTCTTGCCGCCGAGGGGCTTGAGGTCAGACACGATGGTGCTCTCCAGAATCCGTTTGACTCATCGATTGATTCCGCGCGAGTCATCAGGTACTTGCGAGGTTTCTGCCATCCGGGCCAAAAAGATGGGCGCGCTGAAGGTCAAGGCCAAGGCCGATGATCTGGCCAGGAACAACCGGCAGCCGCGCTTCGGCGCGAGCGGTCCAGGCGAGATCGCCGGTGGCCGCGCTGACAAAGAGGTCTGAGCCGACTGGCTCGACGAGAGAAACCGTTGCCGGGATATCGACGCCGTCTACGTCATGGGAAGGATCGAGCAGGACACGAATATCTTCCGGCCGGATGCCCAACGCCGCTTCGCCGGATACGTTGCGCTCGCCGGCAAGACGCGACAGGCGCGGCGAGAGCGGGATGTTGACGCCATTGGCCTGAAACGTCGCGCCGTCTGAGCCGTGCTGCACGTGGCCAGCGTGCAGATTGATGCGTGGGCTGCCGAGGAAGGCGGCGACAAACGTGTTGGACGGCTGGTCATACACCTCCTGCGGCGGTCCGACCTGCTGCACGACGCCGCCGCGCATGACAACGATGCGATGGCCCATCGTCATCGCCTCGATCTGATCGTGCGTGACGTAGATTGTCGTGCGCTGCAGCCGAGCGTGCAGGCGCAACAACTCCTCGCGCGTCTGCACGCGCAGTTGGGCGTCAAGGTTGGAGAGCGGCTCGTCCATCAAGAACACGGCGGGCTCGCGCACAATGGCGCGGCCAAGGGCGACGCGCTGTCGCTGCCCGCCGGACAATTGCTCCGGCCTCCGGTCGAGGAACGTCTCCAGACCAAGCGCCGTCGCGGCGCGCGTAACGCGCTCGGCCGCCTCCTGCTTCGAAACGCGAGTCATCTTCAGTGGGAAGGCGATATTGTCGAAAACCGTCATGTGCGGATAGAGCGCGTAGTTCTGGAAGACCATCGCCACGTTGCGGTCGCCTGGCTTGACATAGTTCACCAGTCGCCCGTCGATATAGATCTCGCCATCGCTGATTTCCTCGAGCCCGGCGATCATCTTCAGCAGCGTGCTCTTGCCGCAGCCTGATGGACCGAGCAGCACGATGAATTCGTGGTCCTCGATGGCGAGGTTGACCGAGGCGACTGCCATCGAGTCGCCATATCGCTTGCTGACCTGAATGAGATCGACCTGACCCACGGTTTCACTTTCCGTTTGTTGCGCGGAATGCGAGTGGCTGTCCGCTACCGCTGCTATTCCTTGAGGGCCCCCGCGATCGACCCGGCGATGAAGTAGCGTTGCAAGAAGAGGAAGACGAGCACCAGGGGCAACATGGAGAGGACGGCGCCCGCGGAGAGGACGCCCCAGTTGACCGTGAAGAGGGAGCGCAGGCTCTGGACGCCTACGGTCAGCGTGTACATCTCTTCTTTGGTCCCGATGACCAGTGGCCAGAGATAACTTGTCCACTGGGTCATGAAGGTAAAGACCCCGAGAACAACGAGGCCGGGACGCACCAGCGGCAGGATGACGCGGCGGAAGATATCGAATTCCGAACAGCCATCCAGGCGGGCGGCATTCTCCAGGTCGCCGGGCAAGGTTTCAATGAATTGGCGCATCATGAAGATGCCGATCGGGCTGGCCAGGGCCGGCAGGATCAACCCTGGATAGGTATTGGTCAGGTGCAGGTCGCGCACGATGATGAAGAGCGGAATGAGGGTCGCCGCGAAGGGAACCATCAGGGTCATCAAGACCACGATGAAGAGGGCGTCCTTGCCCGGGAAGCTCATTTTGGCAAACGCGTAGCCCGCCATCGAGTCGATCACGACCTTGATGAGGGTCACGACAGCCGCCACGATGAACGAGTTGAGCGTCCAGCGAACGAAGGGATAGTCGCTGAGCAGGGATTGAAAGTTCTCGAGAGTTGGCTCGGAGGGAATCCACTCCGGCGGATACTGAAAGAGGGAAACGGTGCTCTTGAATGACGTTGAAATGACGTAGAGAAACGGCACCAGCGAGATGACCGCCGCGACCGCGAGGATGGCGTAGATGGCGATGAGGTAGGCCGATCCGCCAGGGCCACGGGAGGCGCGGGCGGATTGATCGGCCGTGGCCGACTTCGGGCGAAGATCGGCGAACTCGGTTTCGATGGCCATTGGAGCTGGCGGGTCCTCTCGTTTTCGCGAACGGTCCTTATGGCCGCTTTCGCAGCAGGCGAATCTCAATTAACGTCAGGCCCAGAATGAAGAGGAGCAGGACGAAGCTGAGGGCAGCGGCAAACCCGGTCTTGTCGTTGAACTGGAACATCGCTTTGTAGATGTACCAGACCACCGTCGCGCTGGCGTTTGAGGGTCCGCCGTCGGTGAGAATGCTCACCGAATCGAAGAGTTGCAGGTTCCAGATGGTGGCCATCACCACCGCGAAGAAAAACGTCGGACGCATGAGGGGCAGCGTAATGTGGAGAAACTGCTGCCAGCCGCTGGCGCCATCGATTGTGGCAGCCTGGTAGAGCTCGCCCGGCAGCGCCAACAACGCCGCCAGGAAGAGGAGCGTCCAGAACCCGACGCCGCGCCAGACCTCGAGCATCGCGATCGAGGGCATGACCAGGGTTGGATTGCCGAGCCAGTTTTGCGGCGGGATGCCGAAAAGGCCGAGGAAGACGTTCAGCGCGCCAAAGTCGCGCTGCACCATGAAGAGCCAGATCAGCGCCGCGGTGACATACGGCGTCAACGTTGGTACATAGAAGAGTGAGCGAAATGGGCCGCTGCCGCGCGGTATGCGTTGCAGGCAGAGCGCCAGAATCATGCCGATGATGACAGACGGGATGGCGAGCAGGCAGTAGTAGAGCGTGTTGCGGATCGTGGTGCGGACAAGCTCATCGCTCCACGTGCTGCGCCAGTTGTCGAGGCCGACGAACTCGGCTGGAGTGATGATGCCGCCATTGTGAAAGGTCAAATAGAGCAGATAGAGGACCGGAATCAGCAGAAAAGCGACAAAGAAGATGGCGTTGGGCAGGAGAAAGACGTATGCGGTCAGCGCGCGGCGACGGCTTTGCTGCCGCTTGAGACGGACATGCTCTTGTCTGGAAAGGCGCATCGCGGGCGTGCCGCTGGAATGCGAATCGCCAGTTTGGGCGCGAACTGGTGCAGTCATCATTTGCCGGGGCGAAGCCGGCTCGTTCCGACCGGAACGAGCCGGCTTCCGCGATCTGCTAGCTGCCAAGCAGCCCGGTGACGATTTCACCGGCCTTGACCATCGCTTCCTCGCCGGTCTGTTCGCCGCGATAGGCGCGCTCAACCTCAGGCCAGATGTTGGTCAGCATCTCGTAATAGTTCTCGGTTACCTGAATGCCCTGGACCGCCGGAATGAACTCTTCCTGCACGGTTTGCAGGAGCGAGCTGGTGTAAGCCGGGCTGGAGTCGATACGGACAGTCTGCAGGCCGATCTGGGCGGCGTACGGATTGATGACGTCCGCGCTGGTCCACCACTTGACAAACTCCCAGGAAGCCTCCTTGTTCGGGCTCTTTTCGGAGATAGTGGCGTACCCGAAGTTGCCCATGGTCGTCTGCTTGCCGCCCTCGGTGGTCGCGGGCGCCTGAGCCACGCCGAGCCCGAAGGAAACCGGCTTGTCGACCTCCCAGACAACCGCCTGCGGGAACTCGTCTTGCAGGATGGCGATGCGGCCAGCCTCGAAAAGCGCCTTGTTGCTGTCCCAGTCATAGGCGCCCGCTTCCGGGGCAACCTTATGGACGAGCCGCATGTCGGCCAGATACTGCGTGCCCGCCGCGGCCGCCGGATCGAGATTCTGCGCCGAAAGATCCGGCGTCAACACGTCGGCCTCGTCGTTGTGGATGTAGGGAAGCCAGTCCCAATGCGCGTAATTGGCGAACGAGTCGCGGAACTGGAAGCCCCAGACCTGATCGGTTGTCAGGGCCGTGGCCGCCTCGACCAGTGCCTCGCGCGTTTGCGGGAACTCGGTGATGCCCGCCGCTTCGAGGAGATCGCTGTTGTAGAAGATGCCGAAAGCCGCGCCAAGGGCGCCGACGCCATAGGTTTTGTCGTCAAAGCTGGTCACGTCCCAGGTAAAGGGCGCGATGGCGGCCTTCTCCGGGGCGAAGTCCTCCGTGTCGACAAAGGCCGTGATGTCCGCCACCTGGCCGGCGTTGACGAACTTGGCGAGCACCAGATCGACGAGGTAGACAACGTCCGGCGGCTCGGCGGCGTAGCCGGCGGTCAGCTCGGCGTCCATCGTCGCCCAGTTGAAGAATGTCGGATTGAGCGCGATATCGGGATGGGCCGCCTCGAACTCGGCCTTCATGGCATCCCAGAACTGGGGATCCTCGGGGTGATGTGGGCCCTTGATGAAGGTCACGGTCGCCTCGGCCTGCCTTTGCCAGCGGCCGCGGGCGGGAGCAGGCGCCGGGGCGGCGGCCGCATCAGCAATCCGGCCCGCAAAGGCCGCGGACACCCCAACCGCCGTTGCGCGCAGCATGAACTCGCGGCGATTGATGTATCCGTGGCGGAGATCAACGATTGCCTCATCGCGGAGCCGCTTGCGATCTGCGAAACTCAGGAACCGCTTGTCCATGCTGTTACGCTCCTTTTCGCATCCCACCACTCGGGTGACGTCTGAGTTAGTCCCGCGGCGCCAGCCTCCCGACGAGCGTCGCTGATCCGGGGCGCAAAATCGCGTCCAAGGCCACCACGAGCCTCGATGCGAATGCCCTGACCATTTTGGCCCCCCTATTGGCGAGCCGCCTCTTGATTGCACAGCCGATGGGAGTCTATGGTGAGCCACCGTGCCTGTCAATTGTCCCGCGCGAGTGGCGGACGGTCAGAAGCACCGCGTTCGGATCTTGAACGGAGAAGCAGCACAGATGGCGGACGGCGTCGGCCGGTTCCTCGTTGGCATCGATACGGGTGGAACGTTCACCGATCTTGTCGCATTCGACCCGGCTTCTGGAGCCCTTTCAACCTCGAAGACGCCGTCGGTGCCCAGCAAGCCGGGCCTGGCGCTGGTCAACGCTATTGACGCCGCTGAACTGGCGATGCCGGACATTGCTGGGCTGGTGCATGGGACGACGGTCGGCACCAACGCCCTGATCGAACGGACGGGCGCGCGGGTGTTGCTTCTGGTCACCGCGGGCCACGAAGACATCCCCTATATCCAGCGCATCAATCGCAAGTCGCTCTACGATCTGCGCTGGCAGAAGCCGAAGCCGTTGCTCACCTCACGGCAAGACAGCGTCGGCGTTGCGGAACGGGTAGGCTCGGAAGGACAGGTGATCCGGCCGCTGGATGTCGAGGCGCTGGTGGCCGCCTGCCGGGCGGTTCGAGAGCGGCCGATCGAGGCCGTGGCTATCAGTCTCCTCTTCTCCTACGTCAATCCCGAGCACGAGCGCCAGGTGCGGGAGATCGTCGAGCGTGAGCTGCCGGGCCTGCCAATCTCGGTTTCGCACGAGGTGGCGCCGATCTGGCGCGAGTACGAGCGAACGTCGACAACTATCGCCGATGCGTATCTGAAACCTTTGCTGGAGCGGTACGTCGAGAGCCTGTCCACATTGCTAGCGGTGGCCGGTCTTGAGGTTCCCTGGACGATCATGAAATCGAACGGCGGGGCAATGCGGTCGGCGGTGGCGGCGACGAACCCGATTCAGACGGCCCAGTCCGGACCGGCAGGAGGGATGCTCGTGGCCGCGGCACTTGGCCGGCAGGCCGGGCAGTCGAACCTGCTGACCCTTGACATGGGGGGCACCAGCGCCGACGTCGGGATCATTCTTGGCGGCGAGCAGCGTCATACCACCGAGTATGAGATTGAATGGGGGGTGCCGGCGGCCATACCCCTGATCGACATCAAGTCGATCGGCGCTGGCGGCGGGAGCATCGCCTGGCGCGACGCGGGCGGCTTTCTGCGTGTCGGCCCGGAGAGTGCGCGCGCTGTGCCGGGCCCCGCCTGCTATGGACTTGGCGGGACGCGGCCGACGGTGACTGACGCCAATCTGCTGCTGGGCCGCCTCGATCCGGGCTACTTTCTGGGCGGCCGCATGCACCTCGACCTCGGCCGTGCCGAGGTGGCGCTGGCGGAACTGGCCGACCGCGCGGGGATGACGACGATCGACCTGGCCGCATCGATCGTCGAGATCGCGAACGAAAACATGGCCAGCGCCATCAAGATGGTCTCGCTGGAGCGTGGCCACGACCCGCGCCGCTTCGCGCTTTTCGCATTCGGTGGGGCCGGTCCGCTGCACGCCGCCGCCGTGGCGCGCGCGCTGCGCATTCCGCGCGTTATGGTCCCGATCTTTCCTGGAAATGCGTCGGCGCTCGGGATGCTGCTGGCGGATTTGCGCGTGGATAAGGTCTGGACCCAGGCCTTCCGCTCCAGCCGCGTCGATGCCGACCTCGTGGCGAGGCAGTTCGCCGTGATTCGGGAGGCAGCGGAGGCAGAGCTTCGCGAGGAGGGCTTTGCCGGCGTGCCGGTGGCGGCCTACTCCATCAGCATGCGCTATGCCGGGCAGAATTACGAGCATCTGGTGCCGATTCCGAGCGATGCCCTGAACGACGCGCTTCTGCAGGAGGCATTCCAGACCTTCGAGCGCTTGCACCATGACCGCTATGGCTACGCCATCTCCGGCGAAGAGATCGAGTTGGTGGCGTTCCACGTCACCGTGACTGGACGCCGTGAATCGCCGCGGCTCGTCGCCCAACTCGGCACAGGCACGGTCGCTGAACCACCAAGCCGGTTGGTCCATTTCCGAGGTTTGGGAGAACTGCCAACCGCCATCTACCGCCGTTACGACCTGCCAGCGGGAGCGGTCATTGGGGGTCCCTGCCTGATCGAGGAGCAGGGCTCGACAACGCTCGTCGAGCCGGGCATGTCGGTGGAAATGTTGCCTGATGGGCAACTACTGATCGAGACCGGAGCGTAGCGAGGGTGACGGGCGGACGGGGAGAACGACGGATACTCCGTGCCAAAAGCCAAAAGCCAAAAGCCAAAAGCCAAAAGCCAAAAGCCAAAAGCCCGAAATTCGAAAGCAGGACCAGATGACTGAGAAGCCAGGCCTCGATCCGGTCACGTTGACCGTCATTGACAACTATCTGACGTCAACGTGCCGGGATATGGGCGTGACGATGATGAAGACGAGCTATTCGCCGATCTTCAACGAATCGCTCGATTTTTCCTGCGTCATCTTCGATCCGCGGGGGCAGATGCTGGCGCAAGCAGAGTTCTGCCCATCGCAGATCGGCACCATCAAGTTCACCGTTACCTGGACGCTCGACGAGTTGGGCCTCGACGCGTTCGAGCCGGGCGACGTCATCTTGCACAATGATCCCTATCGTGGTTCGGGGCACGTGCCCGAGCACATGATGTTGAAGCCGGTGTTCCACGAGGGCGAGCTTTTTTGCTTCGTTGCCAATGTGGCGCACATGTCTGAACCTGGCGCCAAGACCCCTGGCGGGCTTTCAGGCGACGCCACCGAGGTGTTCCAGGAAGGGTTGCTCCTGCCGCCGGTCAAGATCAAGAGCCGGGGCGTCGACAACGATGACATCTGGAAGATCATCCTGGCCAACCACCGTACGCCGAAGGTGACCTATGGCGATTTCCGAGCGATGATGGCCTCGCTCGACCTGGCGGAAGAGCGGATTCACGAGTTGCTGGAATCGTACGGCGCATCGATGGTCAAGACCGCGTGCGATGAATTGATCGAGATCGCCGAGCGCCGCATGCGCGCCGAGATCCGTGCCATTCCGAACGGCGCCTACACCTTTGAGGATGTCATCGAGGATGACGGCATCACCGATCGTTCCTATCCCATGCGGCTGCGGCTGACGGTCGAAGACGAGGAGATCATCGCCGACTTCACGGGATCGGCTCCGCAGGCGATCGGGCCAGTGAACGCCATCTACGCCGTTACCGCGTCGGCGGTCTACAACGCCGTCTTGCACCTGACGGATCCAACGATTCCACGTAACGAGGGATGCTACCGGCCGTTCACGGTCATTGCCCCGCCGGGCACCATCGTCAACTGCACCTTTCCCGCGCCAGTCGCGGGCGGGAACACGGAAACAAGTCCACGCCTCACCGACATGGTTTTCGGAGCGCTCCAGGAGGCCATCCCGGAGCGGGTGGTGGCTGCTTGCGGTGGCACATCATCACCTTTTCTCTTTGGCGGAACCGACCCGCGCACCGGCGATCTCTACGCGCATTTTCACTTCGAGGGAGTCGGTTGGGGCGGCCGTCAGGGGCTCGACGGAAATGACATGGTTGTAACCATCAACGGCAATTGCCGCAACACGCCGGTTGAAGTCTTCGAGACCCGCTATCCTGCCTTTCTGATCGAGCGCTACAGGCTTCTACAGGATTCCGGCGGTCCTGGGGAGTTCCGGGGCGGACTCGGTGGAGAGCGGATTTTGACAGTGACGTCCGACGTGACGGTTAGCGCGCTGCTGAACCGCATGAAAGCCGATCCCTGGGGCGTGCTGGCCGGCAAGCAAGGCGCGAGGGGAGGGATTTGGATCAAGCGGGCGGGGGACGACCAGTGGCGGACCTTCGTTGACGCGTTCGGCACACTGTCGCCGTCGAAGTTTTCCGGAATCAGGCTGGAACCGGGCGACCAGGTGCGACTGGCAATGCCAGGCGGCGGCGGCTATGGCGACCCCCGGAGGCGGGACCGAGCCGCCGTTGCACGAGACATCGTGGAAGGGTTCGTGAGTGTCGAGCAGGCAAAAGCGTCCTATGGGTATGAGGTATGAGTAATGAAGGCGCCGTGCCTGGTTGGGACAAACGGGCGTCGATAACGCACGACCAGGCGATGGGGGGCACGTGGGTCACGCCGCCGGTCAACTACGTCGATCCGGATCGGAGGTTCTGCGCGATGACTGGCCGGCCAATCGCGCGGAGATACTGGAGGGTCATGGTTGGGGAACTGGAGTTGGCATTCTGCGACCGCGAGCAGGCGGCGCGCTACGCGACATATCCCCGAAGCTAGCGTCTCACGTCACGCTGCCTGAATGTGGCACGGCCGGCGGGTTCGGGTAGGAATCTTGAGGGGATCAACGGTCGAGTTCGTCGCGTGAACCGGTGTTGGCCGAGTTGGCCCCGGCCCGGACGTGCCGACGCCCCGGGCGGGGCCGGGGCGTCGCGGGATGGGTGGTCCGGTGTGCGGACCGGATCAGCAACCGGGAGGGAAGGGGAACCGGCTACTGATGTCATAATCATCGTTCGCGGTGACCAGCAGGCATAGACCCGTTCGGTCCCGAGAGCGGGACCATTCGTACTGACGGCAAGCCCGGCGAGACGACGCCAGCGGATCGTGCTTCAATGGCGTTCACCGTGGGCGAATGATTGCGGAAGCCCCGGCTCATGAATGGGGCGAAAGGCACAAGGGAATGGGCATTTACGAGCAGTTGGGTGTGCGAAAGGTCATCAATGCCGACGCGACGCTAACGCGCCTTGGTGGATCGCTGATGTCGGCCGACGTTCTCGCCGCCATGCAGGAGGCGGCGGGCAATTTCGTCGATATGTACGAGCTTCAGCAGACCGTTGGCGCGCGCCTCGCGGAGTTGACGCGGAATGAAGCGGCATTCGTTTCGACCGGCGCGGCGGCAGGCATCGTCCTGGCTACGCTCGCCTCGATGAACGGCGGCGACCTGCAGACGATCGCCCGGGCAATCGAAACCGGCGAATCGCCGAAGGACGAGGTCATCATCCAGCGGGTTCACCGCATTCCGTACGATCCGGCCATTCGCCTGGCCGGGTCGCGCATCGTTGACGTCGGAAACCATCTGCAGACCTTCCACTGGGAGTTCGAGGCCGCCTTCACGCCCCGAACCGCGATGGTCTTCTTTGCCGCCGGGCCGCATCTGGCAGACGGGGCGCTTCCGCTGGACCAGGTCGTCGAGATCGCGCACGCGCGCGGGGTGCCAGTCCTGGTTGATGGGGCCGCGCAACTTCCGCCGACCGAAAATCTCTGGCGCTTCACGCGCGAGTTTGGCGCCGATGCGGCCATCTTCTCTGGAGGCAAGGACTTGCGCGGGCCGCAGGCGAGCGGGCTGATTGTCGGCACGAAGGCGATGATCGACGCCATTGCCGTCAACGCGGCGCCGCACCAGCGCCTGGCGCGGCCGATGAAGGTCGGCAAGGAAGAGATGATTGGTCTGCTGGCAGCGGTCGATCGCTACGTCGCCATTGACTGGCGCGAGCGAGTCGAGGTCTACGAACAGACCGTTACCCGCTGGCTCGACTATTTCGCCTCGGTTCCGAGCCTGGCTGCCGAGAGGGTCTTCCCGAATGAGGCTGGCCAGCCGACGCCGCGGTGCCGCGTGACATTCACCGAGACCGCGGGGTTGTCCGGAGCGGAAGCGGCGCGTCTCCTCTGGGAGGGCGATCCGCGAATCGCGGTTGCGGTCGATGGACCGGCCTCCATCTCCTTCACGCCGGAGCTGCTTGAGGCTGGCGAAGAGCCGGAGCTGCTGGCACGGGTCGCCGCGCTGGCTGGAGCCGGAGTTGCGGTGGTTTAGTCCCACCGCTTGAGATTGCCCTGGCCTCGGTTCAAATCTCAGGGCGTTGGACTATCGGGAAGAGGCGGAAGCCAACAAGCTGTCGTGGGCGCCTCGACTGGCCTTCACCCCAGTCCCGCTCCCAGTGCGTCACAGCGCGTTGCAGAAGCGTTGTCATTCCGCGTTTGCGAGGCATCTCGTCCCATCCGCGAGGGTCGTCCCCATCGGCCGAGATCCCGCCTTCGCGTGCAGACCAGGGACAGGGGCAACTCCTGATGCGGCATGCTGCGCCTCCAGAAGGAGGAGGTCGGCGTGCCGTGGGAGGAGTGCTCGCGGATGACGGAACGGCAGGAGTCTGTGGCCACTGCCTGCCAGAAGTGGGCCACGATCACTACGGTGCGCCGGCCGTTCGGAATGAGCCGCAAGACGGGCTCCACGTGGCTGGAGCGGGCGAAGCCGGGAGCGACGGCGCTGGCCGGCCATGGTCGTCGTCCCCACGCCTCGCCACAGGCCACGGCGCCCGCTGTG
>CAYSXO010000109.1:7885-12372 GCA_964434995.1 uncultured Sphaerobacteraceae bacterium | reverse complement strand
CGACCGGGCAGGATGACATCGTTCAGCTCGCCGCGAGGCTCGGAGCGGATGTGGACCGGACAGCCGCGCGGGTTGCAGCGCTGCACGAGACCAACCCCATGCTCGGCCACCGCGGCTGCCGGTTGGGGGTGACCTGGCCTGAGGTGACCCGCATGCAGGCCCGGGCGATCTTCCGCGCCGCGTTGGCCTGCGCGGATGATGGCGTGACCGTCCTGCCGGAAGTCATGATCCCCTTCGTGTCGAACGCGGAAGAGCTGCGCCGCCAGCGCGAGGTCGTCGTCGAGGAGGCCGAGGCCCTCTTCGCGGACTGGCGGCGGAGGGTCCCGATGAAGATCGGGACGATGATCGAATTGCCGCGGGCGGCGCTCATCGCTGGCCGGCTGGCCGCCCATGCTGACTTCTTCAGCTTTGGCACGAACGATCTGACGCAGGCAACCTATGGCCTCTCAAGAGACGACAGCGCGCGGTTCCTGCCGAATTACCTGGCAGACGGCATTTTGGCGGCGGATCCGTTTGCGACCCTCGATCGCGACGGCGTCGGCGAGCTGATCGCCACGGCGGTCGAGCGTGGCCGCCGAGAGCGCCCCTCGTTGACGACCGGAATTTGCGGCGAGCATGGGGGTGACCCGGCGTCGATCGCGTTCTGTGCCGCCCAGGGGCTCGACTACGTCAGTTGCTCGCCCTTCCGCGTTCCGGTCGCGCGCCTGGCCGCGGCGCAGGCCGCGCTCGAGGAGGAGGACATCGCCTACCCAGTCCTGGCAGCCGCCTGCGCATAGCGTCTGCGACCAGGTGAGCCACAGAGCGCCACGGACCAACGATGTTCGGGTGCATGGCGCTCTGTGGCTCACTTTCGTTCTTGACGACGCGTGCGGCGCGGTCGTCCAGGGTGGGAGGTGCATCGCGGGATCACTGTCGCCGCGTGCCATTCTGGCGCCAGTCAGGACACCGTCGAGCGCAAGCTCGGCATGTTGGACAAAGAGTCGTGCCTCAAAATTGGTTGTTCACTCCCACGGGTTGCCATTGAGAATCTCTTCAATTTGCCGCTTCAGGTTTGGGAGCGCGGATTGTGTCGTGGCCCAAACGATGGAACGGCCGACATCCGCGTATCTGTGAATCAGGATGTCTCGCATGGCCGCGGCCTCTCGCCACGCGGCGATCGGATAGCGGGTCCGAAGCTCGGGAGACAGGCGTTTCGTCGCCTCGCCAATGATCTCAAGCTGCCGAAAGACGGCGTCCTGCCAGTGCGTTTCGGCGAGAGAGCATTCCTCTCCAACGGCAACATCGTGCTCGATCCTGCTGATCGCATCCTGGAATGTGCTTGAGGTAGACCAAATCGCGGTTCACAAAGCGACAGCTTCGCGCACGACATCAGCACGGATACATTTACTGATGCTGGCCTCGGTGAGCACGTCGACGTTCCGGCCAAGAAGGTCTTCCAGGTCGAGCTTGATGGCTGCCAGATCAAAGAGGGTTCGGCCAGGCTCCAGGTCGATCAGGAAATCGACATCGCTTTGCGGTGTTGCCGTTCCTCGCGCAACTGAGCCGAGAAGACGCACTCGCGATGCCCCATGGCTCCCGGCGATCTGGAGAATATCGGTGCGATAGTGGCGGACCAGTTCATTGAGATCCACCGCACGGTCCCCCTTTCGTGAAGCGATCGCGACTCTATCGGGTAGAATAGTGTGTTTGCCGCTTCTGGAGGTGATCGCTCATGGCTTCCGTTTCATCTTTTGACGTCGTTTCCGATTTCGATCAGCAAGAGTTGAAGAACGCGCTCGACCAGACCACGCGCGAAATCCATACCCGCTATGACCTGAAAGACACGAAGACGACGATCGAGGCGACCGAATCGCAACTGACGATCAATTCCGACTCTGAGTACACCCTCGGCGCCGTGCGCGATCTGCTGGAGTCGAAGTTCATCCGGCGCGGGCTCTCATTGAAGATCCTCGACTATGGGCCAGAGGAGCCGGCGTCCGGCGCCCGCGTGCGCCAGGTAGTGAAGCTGCGCCGCGGCATCCCGGAGGACCTGGCCAAGCAGATCTCGAAGAAGATCCGCGACGACTTCAAGAAGGTTACGCCGCAAATCCAGGGGAATGCTGTCCGCGTGCAGGCCAAGAATAAGGACGACCTGCAGGCGGTCATTCAGGCTCTCAAGGCCGAGGACTACCCGGTCGCCCTGCAATTCAATAACTACCGGTAGGGCGGAAGTCGGAAGTCGTGAGCCGCAAGACGGCGATCCGAATTCAAGGAGCAAGACCATCCCCATGCAACGTCCCGATGCGCCGCACGATGCCGAACGGCTTCCGACGTCCGACTTCCGCCTTCCGATGAGTGAAGTCAACCGTGCCTTCCACATCCTGACGCTCGGCTGCTCGAAGAACCGGGTCGATTCCGACGGCATGGATCATCTCCTGCGCTCGCGCGGGATGACGGTTGCCGCGCGTCCGGAAGAGGCGCGAGTGGTGATCGTGAATACGTGCGGTTTTCTCGGCGCGGCCCGCGACGAATCGGTGGCGGCGATCTCGGAGCTGCTCGATCGGCGGCAGGAGAACCAGGTGGTCATTGCCGCCGGCTGCATGCCGGCGCTTGGCGACTACCGGAACGACATTCCGGCGGGAGTCGATCATGTCCTGACCACGCGCGAGTGGTACCGCATTGGCGACGTCGTCGGCGGGCTGCTTGGCGAGCCGGTCTTGCCTGAGGTCGCGGGTTGCGAGGGGATGCTGACCAGCTTCAGCCGCGCACAGGCGGGCCCATCCGCCTACGTGAAAGTGGCCGACGGCTGCGACCACGCCTGCGCCTTCTGCACCATCCCCAGCATCAAGGGGGGCCAGGTCAGCAAGCGCCCGCTACACGTGCTGCAGGAGATCGTCGATCTGGTCAACCAGGGGACAAAGGAGATCGTCCTCGTCGCCCAGGACACGATCCGCTACGGCGCTGACCTCGGCATCAAGAACGGGCTGCCCAGCTTGCTGGAGCAGATCGTGGACGGCGTGCCGAACCTCCCCTGGTTGCGCATGCTCTACATCTACCCCAGCCCGCTGACGTTGCGCATGGTCGACGTCATGGCCGAGCACGACGCGCTCCTGCCGTATCTCGACATGCCGATCCAGCATGCCGACAGAACCGTGCTGCGCACCATGAACCGGCCAAGCAACATCGACATGACCCGCCGCCTGATCGACCACGCGCGGGAAAAGATGCCCGAGGTGGTCATGCGCACGACCCTGATTGTCGGCTTCCCGGGCGAGACGGACGAGCAATTCCGGACCCTCCTCGATTTTGTCGAAGAGCAGGAGTTCGATCACGTCGGGGTCTTCACCTACTCGCCGGAGCCGGGCACCAAGGCGGTTACGCTCGACCTCGAGGCCGTGCCCGCGGCCGTGGCCGAGGAGCGGCGCAACGCGATCATGGAGGCGCAGCAGGCAATCTCCCTGCGCAAGAACCGCTCGCTGGTAGGCCAGACCATGCAGGTGCTGATCGAGGCCGTCGGCGAGGCGGAGGACGAGGCGGGCAACACCGAGCCGATCTCGGTCGGCAGAGCCCGTCGCCACGCGCCGGAGGTTGATGGCCTGGTCTTTGTTCCCGGCGAGCAGCCGATTGGTACAATGGTCGATCTGCGAATTACCGAAGCTGGGCCGTACGACCTCTGGGCAGATGCGCCGGGTGGAGCCGTCAACGTTCGGCGCGCGATTGGCTCGCGGCGCACGCGAATCAGGAAGCCCCGCGCGAAGGGCACGCACCGGCCGGAACGGCGCGGGAACGGCCGGCCTGTGCCGATGGCGAGCTGATCAATGGCGGGCGACACGGGCACGATGAGCCCACGCGATCGTGAGTGGGACAAACGTACGATTGCGATTGCGTGCTTCAGCCTGGCCTTGAGCAATGTCCAGGCGAAGGATGCAGAGGCGACCGAGGTCCAAATCATTGCCGAGCGCCGTCATCAGCAATCGATCCAGGTAGTGAGCATTGCACCGCGCGACCCGTGCGATGCTCGACCTCAATGCTGAACTGAATAAGACCCAGGCGCCATAGTATGGATTGCTCAATGGATTGCTCAGGTCACCCAAATGCAATTGAAGTGCGGAGTGGGAGGCTAGCTGGACCCGTCTGCTTGGCATGCGGAACGGGACATCCCTTGAGAATTCGGATGTCTGGACCGGGTACCATGGTCTCAATAGCGAAGAGCGAGTGAAGCCGCTGCGCTGGACAGCTCATGCTCTGGCGGCGCTAGTCGAGCGGAACGTTGATCGGGCCGAGGTTGACCTGGCGATCGCGGCGCCCGAACTCTCGGAAATTGATTCGCCAAGACGGATGGTGCTTATGCGCCAGTATTACGACAGTCAGTTGCGGCAGCAGATGTTGCTCCGCGTCGTGATTGAGGAGACGCCGGCCGAGCGGGTGGTCGTCACTGTCTACAAGACGTCAAGAATTGCGAAGTACCTGACGAGGAAGTAGCCGTGAAGGTAGTTTATGATCGCGAG
>CAYSXO010000109.1:7299-7875 GCA_964434995.1 uncultured Sphaerobacteraceae bacterium | reverse complement strand
CGCTCGTCATTACGCTTCGGAATGCTCCGATTCGGGAGAGCGACGAGGTGCGTCCGGGCGTGATCGCCGACTTTGGCGAGGATGGCGGTGTCGTCCGCTTCGAGGTTCTGCGTGCCTCGTGTGTTATCGAGGACACCGAACAGGTGCAGTTCGCGACGACCGGCTGACGACGCCGCCGAGGTCGAATTGGGTACTGAGACATTGATTGCGCAGCTTTCTATTGGAACTCTCCGCAATAGTTGCATGCGCCTTAGGTTGATTGCCTTTTTCATGTAGACAGCGAGGAGATAATCTCCTTGCCGCTCGAACTTCGGATGGCCGAGGCTGGACAGAACGAAACGTTAGGTGCTGCCTTCCCCAAGACAGCAGGTGCTGCTCCATCCGAGCATCAAGCGACCTCGTTTGACGTATTAACTAGTCTGAGAAACCTGGCTCTGTGCCTGTCCGATAACCGGCGGGGATCTGGATCGCTGACCTGCCCCATTGGTTGATCCGCGCAATGTGAGATTCCATCGTCTGCCGGCAGCGGCATCCGCTGCCGTGACATTCCTGCAAATATCATTCTACTTTTGGGAC
>CAYSXO010000109.1:696-7289 GCA_964434995.1 uncultured Sphaerobacteraceae bacterium | reverse complement strand
TCATGACTCGGCGGCAACACGGCTTCAACGCGCTTCGAGAGCTCCCCCGCCAGCGGCGACCCAACCGGAAAGACGCGGATCGGCGGCGCGGGTTCCAGTGGCCACGCCCGTTGGAAAAGCACCCACTGGCGCGGCGTGGCGCCGATCCCTTCTTCCAGCCGCGCTTTCAGGATCTCCATGCCTGCCGCAACGTCCGCGTCGACGTTGGCGGTCTTCGGCACCTCGAAGGGTGCGCCGACCCGCAGCCGATGCCGGCCATCCTCGCGATACGGGAACATCGGGACCACCAGGGCGCCAGTGTCACGGGCGATGCGGATCGGACCCGGCGGCAGCGTGGTTTCTCGGCCGAAAAAGGTGACAGGCACGCCATTCTGGAAGAAGTCGTAGTCGCTCACGAAGCCGGCCGCCTCTCCCCGTCTCAGGGCGCGGATGACATGACGCACTCCTGCTGGGGTGGGTTCGACCATCATGCAGTTGTGCCCGTTTCGGAGATGGGTCACCGCGTCGAAGAGGAAGCGGGACGTCGTTCGGCCCGTGATCACGGTTAGCGGCACGCCATTTGCGCCGATGGCGTGGCCGAGGAGGTCGAAGGCTCCCATGTGCGCGGTGGCGATAACGACGCCCTGACCGCGTTTCCGGGCCTCGTGGAGTGCCGCGAGGTCGCTATCACTGAGGGGCACCAACGCGGCTAGCTGCCGGTGCGAGAGATGGCGGACCCGGAGCAGTTCGCCAAAGTTGCGCGCGGATATCTTGAAGACCCCGCGCGCGATCGCCTCCAGCTCGTGTTCGGAAACGGCCGGTCCCAGAATCTGGCTGGCATTGGCCATGACATTGGCCCGGTACGTGGGCGTCATTCGAATCCAGACCATGCCAATCAGATCGGCAATCCCGTCGCGAATCCGGTTCGGGATCAGGGAGACGATGCGGGAAGCCGCGCTGGCCAGACCCGTGGCCAGGCGATGCCGAATACGCCTGGGGGCCTCCCGTTGAAAGCGGTCGCTCGGCCGTCGCGGCGCGCGGACGGCACGCCCGTCGGGGGCATGCTCCGATTCGGGCCGCGCGGAGGTTTCCACCGACGGTCCGGCCATGCCCGGCAGATCGGTCACGATTCCCGGCGGCCACGCGCGCTGGCGGCCGCCGCCTCCCGGTCGCTTTGCTGGATGTACGGGATTGCATCGAAGATGACGGGCAGGCCCCGGATGACCAGGAGCAGAACGGCCAGCCAGACATTCAACCAACCGAACCAGGCGATGGCATCGATGCTGTAGAGCCGATCGAGCCATGTGCCCGCCGATTCCGGCTGGATGAACCCATAGTAGCCAGTCAGGAAGATGAAGGCCGCCGCTTTCACGTAGCCGTAGAGGCCGCGCATGAAGCGGCCAGCCGTCAGCCAGCGGGTGAATGCCGAGCGCATCATGTTCTTCTCGCCAAAGGCGGTCATTCCTTCGACGTAGGAGAGCGAGCGGAGCGCATCGACGATGCCGCCGCGGACGATAACCAGCAGCGGCACCCAGAGGGGAATGACCCGTTCCCAGGCGAAAAAGACCCAGAGCACCGATTCGACAATGCGGTCGCCAGCGATGTCGAACACCGCGCCGAAGGGTGAGGTTGAGCCGCGCTTGCGCGCCACCCACCCATCGAGGCCATCGCCGGCGAAGACAACGCCAAGCAGAATCATTGACGTCAGGGCGAGATCGACCGGACGAAAATGGATCATGGCGATGACGAAGAAGAGGAGGATAAGCCGGGCGATCGTGATCAGATTTGCCATGAGCGGCGTCGCTACCCTTTGCTCGGACGTGCGGTTGCTCGCGGTCCGCGTAGGGCGTCCAGACGCGGGTGAGGTCGATTATCCCCCCCGGAGGCGCTTCCGCTCAAGCGGCGTGGCTCCGTCGTGGTTACTCGCGAGCGCCAAGCTCGTCATCCTCGATGGCAAAGGTGGTCAGGCGGGTCCGCTCCGAGCGCTGGCGCAACATCTCCGCGGTGAAGAGCACGACGATGGAAACGACGATAAGCACGGTCGAAACGGCCGCGATGGTCGGGTCGATCTCCTGACGCAGGCTGTCCCACATCTTGCGCGGCAGGGTCACCGCACCGGTGCCGCTGACGAAAAGGGCAACGATCAGCTCGTCAAACGAGGTGATGAAGGCAAAGAGCGCCCCGGCGAAGACCCCTGGCCGGATGATCGGCAGGGTGACCCGGCGAAATGTCTGCCAGCGGTTCGCGCCGAGGTTCATCGCCGCGTATTCCAGCCGCTCGTCGAATCCGTGCAGGGTAGCGGTGACATTGGTGACGACAAAGGGAAGGGCCAGCGCCGTGTGCGCCAGCGCCAACGCCAGCGGATTGCCGACGAGGCGAACCTGGGCGTAGAAGAAGTAGACGCCAATGGCGACGATAATGCCGGGCACGACCAGCGGCGACACGAGGAATGAATTGACGGCGCCCTTGCCGGGGAAGCGGCCGCGCACGAGCGCCAGCGAGGCGGCGGTGCCAAGCGTCGTGGCCAGAATGGTCGTGATAATGGCGACGCGGATGCTGACGAACGTCGCGGGCACCCAGCCTGGCCGCTCGAAATAGTTCTGATACCACTGCAGCGACCAGCCCGGCGGTGGGAACTGAAGATACTTGGCCGAGCTGAACGAGACCGGCGCCACGATGAAGACCGGGAAGATGAGATAGAGCAGCACGAGGCCAACGAATATCCAGAGGACCACGGTGGCGAGCGACGGGCGAGTCCGGTTCTTGCGCCGAGGCCGGGGAGCGGATGCGGCGGGCGTTGCGGCGGTCATGCGCGGGCCGATCCGAAAACGCGCTCGACGCCGAGCAGCCGGGTGAAGATGCCGTAGATTCCCAGGGCCAGGACGAGCAGGATAAGCGCCAGCGCCGCGCCGAAGCCCCACTTCAGCTGGCTGATCTGCTGCTGAATGAGCATCGACACCATCACGTCACGCTGCCCGCCGAGTAGGGCCGGGGTGATGTAGAAACCGAGCGACAGGATGAAGACGAGGAGGCAGCCGGCCGCGATGCCAGGCAGGCTCAGCGGCAGAAAGACGCGCCGGAAGACAGCCGTGGGCGGCGCGCCGAGATTGCCGGCCGCGCGCAACAGGTTGCGGTCGATGCCGCGCATGACCGCGTAAAGCGGCAGGATCATGAAGGGGAGCAGGATGTGGATCATCCCAAGGTACACGGCCATCCTGGTGTTCAGGAGCTGAACCGGCTTGTCGAGTACACCGGCCGCGAGCATCGCCTCGTTGATGATCCCCTCCTGCCCGAGCAGCACCATCCAGGCATAGGAGCGCACCAGAATGCTGGTCCAGAACGGGATGAGCACGAAGATCATCAGCAGGTTTGCCCGCGATGGGGAGACTGACGAGAGCGCATAGGCGACCGGATAGCCGAGCAGGAGGGTCACGATGGTGACGACAACGGCGATCTGCAGCGTGATGCCGAACACCCGGATGTAGGCATTCATGGGGAAGGAGAGACCGAGAATGTCGATGGTGCTCCGCGCTTGCACGAGCGGCTCGAGATTCTGCAACCCGAGGACGGGGTCGGTGAACGAGCGAGTCAGCATCGACAGAACGGGATAGCCGTAGAAGAAGAAGAGGAAGATGACGGCCGGGATCAGGAGGAGCAGGTAACGCATCTGCTCCCGCCTCCGCAATTGCTGGAAGCGGCTGGCTTGCGCCTCCTTGGCGGGGCGCGCCATTTCGGTCGTCAACGTGGCCATGCGTGTGTCCGTTTCGCTCCGTGCAGCCGAAGCGCAATCACGCTCAGACCAGGCGACAGTCGTCGATATTCCACGCCACGCGAATATCGTCGCCTCGTGCAAAGCTGTGAATGCCGCTACGGTTCTGCGCTTTCAGCACCAGCCGCTGCCCACCTGGCAACACGACAACGTAGCGCCGCATTTCCCCAACGAAGATGACCTCCTCGACGCGGCCACTGGCCGCGTTCACTGTCGGGCCGGTCCCATTCTCGCTGGCGATGATTTTTTCCGGGCGGACGGTGAGCGCCACTGGAGCGCCAGCGGACAAACCGGGCCGCAGGGGCGCGCGAAGCTCCTTGAGGCCCGGCGAGGCGATGCAGGCGGTCCCGCCTTCGACCCGTTCGAGTGTGCCCTCGATAAAGTTCGACTCGCCAATGAAGTTCGCCACGAAGCGGGTGGCCGGCTCGTCGTAGAGCTCGGTTGGCGGTCCGCACTGCTCGATGCGGCCCTCGTTCATGACCGCGATGCGGTCGGACATGATCAGCGCTTCTTCCTGATCGTGTGTCACGTAGATAATGGTGACGCCGAGTTGATCGTGGAGCGCCTTGATCTCGAGCTGCAGCCGCTCGCGAAGCTGCTTGTCGAGCGCCCCGAGCGGCTCGTCCATCAGCAGGACGCGCGGGTTGAAGACCAGCGCCCGGGCCACGGCCACGCGCTGTTGCTGGCCGCCGGAGAGTTGCCGCGGGTAACGGGCCTCATAGCCAGGCAACCCGACCAGAGCGAGCACCTCGTGCGTTTTGCGCGCGATTTCCCCCTTGCTCAGCTTTCGCATCTGCAACGGAAAGGCGATGTTCTCCCCGACGGTCATGTGTGGGAAGAGCGCGTAATTCTGGAAGACCATGCCGATGTTGCGGCGGTACGAGGGCACCGCCGCAATGGGGTCGTCGTCGACATAAATTTCGCCGGCGGTCGGAATCTCGAATCCGGCCAGCATCATTAGCGTGGTGGTCTTGCCAGACCCGGAAGGGCCAAGCAGGGTAACGAATTCGCCCTGGGCGATGTCCAGCGAAACGTCGTCGACCGCCAGCACGGTTCCGTACTGCTTTTCGATGCGGTCGAAGAAGACGCGGGCGCCAAGCGAGCCGATCGCATCCGCGGCAACGTCTGTCATTTCGTTGTCCATGGGGATGCGGTGTGCACGTACCCGTCACCCACACGCGTCAGGCCTTCGCCCGCCGAAACGCCATCCTGGAGGTTTGTGGCGCCTATTCTACTCCAGGATCCACTCGTTCCATCGTTCGAGCACCTCGGCACGATGTTCAGTCCACCGCACTTCGTCTCTCAGGAAGAGCTTCGGCAAGATCTCCGGGGAGGTTGGCAATTGCGCCAGTACCTCTGCCGGTATCAGCTCGGCGGCTTTCGCATTGACGAATCCGTACGGGATCTGCATGGAGAACCGGTCCCGCGGCGCTGGCAGGGAGGCGAAGGCGCAGGACTTCAGCGCGTTTTCGCGATTCCTTGCTCCCTTGATGATCGCCATGGCATCCCGAGCCATGAGCCCTTCGTTCCACTGGATCGCCACCGGCGCTCCCGCTTGCTGTCCTGGGGTGATGCGGCCATTGAAGGCCACCGACATGGGAACCTCGTTGTCAGTCAGCATCTGGGCAGGCTGCGCGCCCGATTCCCACCATTTGACGACATGCGGCTTGATGCGGTCGAACGAGGCGAATGCGCGATCGAGGTCGACCGGGTAGGCCTCATCGACCGGCACGCCATCGGCGATGACCGCGGCTTCCACGAACGGGAGCTGTGCCGCCGCCGGCATGGCGCGTCCCCCGGGGAACCGCTCAACATCCCAGAAGTCGCCCCAGCCCGCGGGCTCGGTTTCGTGGGCATCCGTGCGATAGGCGAGAATCTCGGCGAAGAGGACGCTGGCGATCGAGTGTGGGCCGATGAACTCGGGCGCGATGTTCTCGGTGTCGAAGTGCGAGGAGTCCATCTCTTCCCACTAGGGATCGGGGCTTTCGGCCACGATCACGGAGATGCCGGTCAGCTCCTGGAACGGCTCGATCGTGGCCACGAGTTGCGCATCGAGGACGGCCCCACCCCACACGGCCACGATGACCTCCCCTTCGCCTTTCAGGTTCTCGGGAATGCCGGTGATCGGCGGCAGTTGCAAGGCCTCCCCCGCCGGAGTCGCCTCCTGCGCCGCGGCACTCCCGTGAAATCGCGTTGTCGACATGGCGGCCACCCCTCCCATGAGGGTGGCGAGTTGCCCGCTACGATGGAGAAGATTTCGTCGAGAAATCCTGCGACCGCTCATGGCACTCCCTCCAACGCATTCCACTCGGGATGGCGCATGGTTCAGCGCCGGCTAGCGCGCCTCGATCGGCTCCAGGGCGGGGGCCAGAACCCACGTTCGGCGCGGCCTATTGGAAGGCGCGGCCCAGCGCGCGGCGTTGCGAATGACGCGGCCGACATCCTCGTTGTTGTAGGTCGGGTGGCGTTCGTGGCCCGGCCGGAAGGAGAAGATCTTCCCCGCGCCTCGCGAGTAGCACGCGCCGGAGCGGAAAACCTCGCCGCCCGCGAACCAACTGATGAAGACGAGGGTTTCGGGCGCCGGCACGTCGAAATGCTCGCCGTACATCTCCTCTTCCGGCAGTTCGATGTACTCGCCGACCCCTTCGACGATCGGGTGCGCCGGGTCGACCACCCAGAGCCGCTCCTTCTCGCCGTCGGCGCGCCACTTGAGGTCGCAGGTGGTCCCCATGAGCGCCTTGAAGATCTTCGAGAAGTGGGCCGAGTGGAGGACGATGAGGCCCATGCCATCGAGGACGCGCCGCCGCACGCGCTCGACGACGTCGTCAGCGACTTCGCCATGGTG
>CAYSXO010000109.1:0-686 GCA_964434995.1 uncultured Sphaerobacteraceae bacterium | reverse complement strand
CCAAGACCTCTTCCGCCAGTCCATGCTCGGGCTCGTCCAGCGTGGCGGTGCGGACCGCAAAGCGGGAGTCCGTCTGGAGCACCTTGGCCAACTGGCCGTGAATCCCCTCGGGATAGATCTTCCTGAGGCGCTCCTCCCTCCGCTCCTGTCGATACTCATTCCAGACCACGACATTGATGGGTGACTGCACGTCGCCCCTTTTCTGCACACGCCACTACGACCGCGAAGCGCTTCCCTCGCAGTCTCAACCCTCAAGTGGCTAGAGAGTCAAGAGTGGTGGCGGGCTATTGGCTATTGGCTGTTGGCCATTGGCCGCGATGATGCGCTCATTCCTGCCGACTCGCCGGCTGACTGGCGAAACGCGCTGTAGCCTCGGGGCCAGCCTTCAGCCGAGGAGCGCCCCGGCTAACTCGCGCCACTCCTGGCGCGGTATGGCCGTCGGGTCGGATGGCAGTCCCTGAATGCAGACGTGGTCCGCACCGGCCTTCAGGTGCGCCTGCACTCGGTCGACGGCGTCGTCCAGGCTGCCCCAGCCGACCAGCGCGTCGACGAGCCGGTCGCTGTCGCCGTCGGCAAAGTCGCCATCGCCATAGCCGAAGCGCCGCGGGTTGTTGGTGTAGTTCTCCCGCGCCAGGTAGGGAACCGTGTGGCGGCGGGCAATCTGGCGGGCCCGGTCCGGGTGCGCT
>CAYSXO010000108.1:4521-12500 GCA_964434995.1 uncultured Sphaerobacteraceae bacterium | reverse complement strand
TACATGACGCCGTGATCGGTAACGGCCACATGCTTGATGCCGAGTTCGAGAGCGCGGCTCGCGTATTCCCTGGAACGGCCCATTCCGTCGAGGAGCGAATACTCGGTATGTAGATGCAGGTGGGCGAATTCCGCCAAGGTTGCCTCCAGGCCATTCACGCGGGCGGGGCAAAGTGGGACGCTCCGTATCCTACCCCACCGTCGCTCGCCGTTGAACCGGTCCACACCCTCCGATATTCCCAAGATCGAAAGTTCAAAGGTCAAGAAGACGAAAACCGTGAGCGCCTTACGGCACTCACGGTCTCTTGCGCCGTTGAACTGCCCTACGCGGCCACCCCGGAGAACCCATCCTGAACGCGCGGGCGAATTGCGAACCGCGCTTGTTCGGTGAGTAGTCGAAGCACCTGCCGAATGTTGTCCCGGTACTCGACTGGCACCGAATCGTTCTGAAGGAGGTCGAGCACCTCTCCCAGCACCGGCTCATCTGACAAGAGACTCGAAACATCCCTGGGCAGGAAGCCCGCGGCCGCAAGCAGGCCATCTTCCTCTGCCTGAGCGAGCGCCAATGCGGCGGCCAGTCGCTCGACCGCATCCCGGGTTGGCATCCGGGCGCCGCTTTCCAGTCTGCTCACATAACTGTGATCGAAGTCCGCACGTTCCGCGAGCTTGCTCTGCGATACCCGCCGAGCTTCCCGCATTGCCTTGAGGAGTCCCCCGAAATCCGCTCCAGCCTGTCCCATTGCTCTCACAACCTCTGCCTGAGTCGGTGGGGTACCGCCCGGCTATGTTGCCTACGAGTCAACGTGCGGGCAACTCGTTGACACGATCATATCAGCGAGTTGTCGTCTGGTCAACCCCTTGCCCTTCTTGACTCGAATGACGACAGTGCCGGCTCTCGCAAGCCCCATTACGACAGCATTGCCAGTTCCTCGGTGAATGAGACATCAATACTGTCGCATTCCTGCGTTTAGGTGTCGTTGATCAGGGGGATCGACGCCTCGCGCCTGGCCTCGACGCGCCCGTGCAGCGCTGGGATATCCTTTGTGCGGCGTGCCTCAAGGTGCGATGGCGACAGTCGGTGTTGCGTGATCGCGAGCTGATGAGAGCGTTCCTGGTTCTGCGTTGGCATTTCCGGCACGCGGCTGGAATTTCAGACACACCCGAGTTCGCGGGTAGGCCCATTGGGCAATGGGGAAGGAACACTGACTACCGCGAGACTGCTCCGGGGAGCACCGGTTGCACGCAGGATTCGTGAGGAAGTGCAGATTGCCGCGAAAGAGCTGCGCCAGGAGGCCGAGATCAAGCCGACTCTGGCGACGGTGATGGTCGGCAGCGCCGCGCCGTCGGCCGCGTATCACGATGCCATCGCCCGCGCCATGGGCGGCTGCGGCATCATCCATGAGGAGGTCCTTCTCCCAGTTGCGGCAACGACGATGCGCGTTGTTGAGGCGATCGAACGCCTGAATCAGCGCCCAGACGTTCACGGCATCCTGGTTCTGATGCCCCTGCCTTCCCACATCCACGGGCTCGAGGTCATTTCGGCAATCGCCGCGGAAAAGGATGTGGACGGCATCTCGCCGGCCAGCGTCGGGCGTTTGCACCTGGGCCTGCCGGCGCTTCATCCAAGCACGCCTCAGGCCGGCCTGGAACTGCTCGACTACTACCGAATTCCCATCGCTGGAAAGCGAGCGACGGTCATCGGCCGGGGAAACGTGGTCGGCAAGCCGATGGCCGCCCTGCTGACAGCACGAGACGCCACGGTTACGCTTTGCCACAGCCGAACAGCCGCGCTCGATCTTGAAACCCGCGAGGCCGAGCTGATCGTCCTTGCGGCCGGATCTCCAGGACTTCTCGACGGATCGATGATCCGTCCCGGTGCTGTCGTCATCGACTTTGGCGTCAACGTTGCCGGTGGAAAGGTCTTTGGCGATGCCGATGCGGAATCGGTTGCCGCGGTCGCGAGCGCATATACGCCGGTTCCCGGCGGAACAACTCCGGTGACAACCATGGCGCTGGCCCGGAACACCATCACCGCCGCGTACGCTCAAGCGATGGGCCATTCGACCGAGAGTACATCAGGCGATGCCCACGTTCATTGAACGGCCAACCCGCTCGTGCTAGAATCCGCGCTGCGCGTTGGGGAGTCGTCTAACGGTAGGACACCTGACTCTGGATCAGGCAGTTGGGGTTCGAATCCCTGCTCCCCAGCCACACGCCCTCGACGCAACCGTCCTCGTTCGTTCAATTCGAGCCACCGTAAGCCGTGTCCTGGCGAATTCAATCGCTCTGGTCAAGCATGCAACGGTACGAGGCGCATGAGGATGCAGCGCCTGGACATGGCGTCTGTGGCGCGGTTCGTCCAATCTCCTCCGTGCCTCCGGTTCAACACGACTAAGCGAGGCTCAAGGTCACGGCTATTTCGGGTTCTGCCCCGCATTGGATGACCGAACGTCCGCTGAGTCTCAGGTGGAGCACCATTTGCCACGTGCGAAGAGCTTCTGCTTGATCGCGGTTGAGCTTTCCACATTCCGAGCCCCCTGGGTTCCCAATCGGGCCTGAAGGCAATACTGCTTTCACTGAAGCTTCGCCTCGCCCCGACCACGGTGACAAAATACGGACGGCGCTTCCACGCATAGACACTGTCTGTCCTCCAGCAACCTGTCATGCCGGCCGCTTGCTACGATCTCAGCCAGCATCCAGGCCAATGCGATGCTCAGATTCGGGTATTTGACCGGCAACGACGCGTCGTTCAGAGAGCGACTCGGCAACACCTCATTGCAAGCTGGGTCAGGTTGGAAGTCCCCTGCCAGCGTTCGCGCCAGGCCAAATGCAAGTGCGCGTCGTCGTCAACAACAACACAATTCGCAAGAATCCACATCTGGTTGAAGCCCCGGACCTTTGCCATCGTTGATCGAGAATAGCCTCGCATCATCATCTGGAGTTAACGGATTCACCGGCAACAGTCAGAGAGAAGCCGTATTTCGTGCTTTCTCGATCCGCACGTGGGATATGTCGCGAGGATTCGCTCTTGGGCAGGGATCACCAACGCTGAAGGAGAGTCACCCCGCGGTCACTCGCCACTAGCGATTGCCGCCGCCACGCCTCATTGAAATGACCGAATCGGATCAGGTCGCGCCACAATTGCGATTTCCTCTCCGCTTGGATTCCAGGCAGGGTTCGACGCCGCCAGTCCTGGCAGTTGAATTGCTCCGGTTTCGCGTCCATCTCGTAGCAAGACGACTTCACCGTCGCCGGAGGCTGCCAGATATCGATCGTCAGGCGACAGACTCGGATTGCGAAGAGATTGCGCGAGCGATCCGAATATTTTCGACGCGTAGCTCCCGTCCGACTCCGCTCTGTAAATCGAGCTTTGCCCATCACTCGTCGCGGAGAAAACCACCCGTGAACTGTCCGAGGTCCACACGAGCTCCGAGTTGGGACCTAACTGCGACACTTGCAACGCGCTGCCGTACTCCAGGTCGATGACGAACACGCCCGCGGCCGCTCCTCGCACCTCGGGGTAGGCCGCAACCGCAATCCTCGAGCCGTCCGGCGACCAGGCGGGAGGCCCGATGTTGCTTGCGGCTCGGGGGTTACCCTCTTTGGCTGGCTCAAAATTGGTCAACTGCCGACGGCGTCGGCCATCGGCGTCGATCGTACAGAGCTCGTCACCGAACCGATCCCTGCAGGCAAACGCGATGGCCGTCCCATCCGGCGACCACGATGGTCCACCGAGCGCAACAAGGTTGAACTCGCCGGTCGACGGTTCGGTTGCGACAGGCGCCTGCTGGAGACGTTTTCCCGTCGCGGCATCAATAACCGTGAGCATTCGTGAATCCCGAGTCAGGAACGCCAGTGACTTGCCATCGGGCGCCCACGCGGGTCTCCCGGACACGGGCTCATCCGACAGGATCGATGAGTTCCCGGTTTCCGCGGTCCAGAGTGTGATGCCGTCTTCATTCCCCCACGCCAAAGCAGTGCCGTCGGGAGACCAAACGGGAGCGCCTTCCGATGCGCTTATCCACCTGGGTGCACCGTTCTCAGTGCTTGCCAGATAGACGCCTGACCGAACCGCGGATTGGCCGCACCCCGACATCGCGCCAATCCACAGGAACCCAATCGCGAATCGAATCACCCACACGAATCGTCGACCTCGACGGTCACCAACGTCACGAGCCAGCGTGTGCCACCCGCGCCGAGTGCAGGCAGGCTTTTCGCGCGGTGAGGCGCGGCTATTCCCCGGTTGCCGCCTCAATCGTTCCATCTGCAACTCGCAATATCGGCAGGTGCGCGAGCTCCGGTGCCTCGAGGTCCGATAGGTCAGTCGCGGTGACGCAGATCTGTGCACTTCGGGCAGCAAGCAATTCGACAACCGTTCTTCGATGCCGCTCGTCAAGCTCCGACAGGATATCGTCGAGCAAGAGGAGCGGTGGTTCCCCGGCAGATGCTTCCAGGAGATCCAGCTCCGCCAGTTTGATCGCTATCAACGCGAGCCGCTGCTGGCCACGCGAGCCAAACTTGCTCAAGTCGACGCCCGAGGCATGCACGGAAAAGTCGTCCCGATGGGGCCCCAGCGCCGTCACGCCCCGGCGAAGCTCCTCGACACGCCACTCTCCGAGCCCAGTCGCCATGGCTGCCGAAAGTGCTTGCCGCGGTTCCTGTGCTGGCACTGTCCAGTTGGCGTTCGGCTCCTCGACGAAAGGCAATTGCAGCCGGTTCGCGAAATAGGAAACGTGGAGCGAGTCGATGCCCGTCAAGGTCTGAAAATGCATCTGAGAGCGTGTAGAAAGCAGGCGAATCGCGCCGAGCCGCTCGGCAAGGATGTCAGCGGCAGACGCTGCAAGCTCCGCGTCCCAGAATGAAAGCTCTTCCACAACACGTCGAGACGTCGGCGGAAGTCGGTCCCGTGAGAACGAGCGCAGCAGGCTGTTTCGCTGTTCGAGGACCTTTCCGTAGCGGGAGAGCGATGCCAGATAGGTCCGGCTCGCCTGGCTGATCGCGATATCGAGATAGCGGCGTCGAGCCGCTGGCGGGCCAGAGATAAGATCAACATCCTCGGGAGAGAAGAGGACCGTCTTTAGCTGCCCGACGGCGTCAATGGCACGAACCGGGCGGTCATCGAACCGGACGAGTTTTTTCAACCTCCCCTGAAGCTGGTTGTCCAGGGTAATTCCGATTTCGACTGAATGGGCGCCGTCGCCGCGATCGAATTCGCCGCGGATTCGCGCGTATGGTGGGAGTGCAACGTCGAGGCCACTCTCCCAGTTCGCGATCTCCCTTTCGGACGAGGTTCTCGACGATCTGGTAGTCGCCAGCATCGCAATTGCCTCGAGCAGCGTCGACTTTCCGCTCGCGTTGAGGCCGATCGCCCTGAAACCGGCGGGGGCGAGGGTGACGCGGAGCTTGCGGTAGGAGCGAAACTCATCAAGCTCCAGAGACCGCAAGTGCATGTGAAGACGACATCCCTCGTCAGTGCGCGCCGATGACCATTGGCATGATAACGTAGGTGTATGCTTCGTCCTCGGTCGGTCGCAGGACGCCGGCCTGATTAGAGCCATTCATGCCGAGCATCACGCGATTGGACTTCAAAACAGACAGAACATCAATCAGATAGCGTGAATTGAACGCGATTTGCCCCTCCGGCCCGCTGATCGAGGCAGCCAGTTCACTCTGGCTGTTTCCGCGCTCGGCGGCGGTTGCCGACACCTCCACACTACCGGGCATCAGCTCGTCATCGCCGGCTTTGGCCCCAATGCGAACAACGTCATTGTTGTCTCTCGCAAAAAACCCGGCGCGCCGTACCGCGGCCAGAAAGTCGTCTCTGCCGAGATCGATCCTGGTCGCAAACTCCCTGGGGACGATCTGCCGAAAATCGGGAAACGTTCCGTCGATCAGCCGGGAGTAAAACTCGACGCCGTCGACCTGAACCAGAAGCTGTCCGCGATTGGGAGTCACCGTGAGATCAACCGGATCGGTCCGGTCGCCCAGAATGCGTGCCAGCTCACGAAGCGCCCGGGCCGGGACAATGATGTCAAGCCGCTCCGCAACTGGAGTGAGAAGCTCCGCGTCCCGCACGGCCAGTCGGAAGCCGTCAGCGGCGGCGAGCGTCATGCGATCATCCTCGAAACGCATGAGGACACCAGCCAGGACTGGTCGGCTGTCGTCGCTTGCCGCCGCAAACTCGACCAGTCCAATCGTTTCGCGCAGAACCTGGGGATCCAGCCTGGCCGAGTATGCACCGGCATCGACATGGGGGAGCAGCGGGAACTCCTCGGCGTCGATCCCGTTGATCTCCGCGTCAGCCCCGAGCCCACGAACCTTCAGAACGAGGCGGCCTGGGGCAACGGAAAGCTTCACCGGCTGCGCGGGCAACGTGTTGACAAACTCGGATAGCAGTCGCGCATCGACCGTGATCTTTCCGGGCTCATCGACCTGCGCCGGAACCCAGGCCGTGATCCCAATCTCTTGATTGGTCGCGGCCAATTTGAGGGAGTCACCGTTCGCCTCGATCAGGACGTTGCTCAAGACAGGGAATGTCGTCTTGGTAGCAACCGCACGGCTCACTTGGCCAAGTGAACGCTGCAAAACATCCTGGGGAGAGGAGACTTCCACCTCAAACCACCTCGGTAGTCATCCGAATTTCGAGTGTCCGTACACAATCTCCGGGAGTATAGCATGCTTGCTTTTTCGTCCGGGTCGCTGGGCTAACCCGCCGCTTCCCGTCTCCGGGCCCATCGTTCGGACATCGTGACTGCTTGACAGAGAAGAACGTGCGTTCTAAAATTTCCTCAGAACACACGTTCTGCAATGGAGGAAGATGATGAGCGCAACAGTGCCTTTCGAGCCAGCCAGGTTCCTCACCCGCGTCAACGGCTCAGATTACCTTGAAGTCAAATGGCGCCTCGTCTGGATGCGTGACCGGCACCCTGACGCCACAATCGAGACCGAACTCATGTCTCATGAGCAGAACACGGCCGTCTTCCGCGCGCGGGTGAACCTGCCCGACGGCGGATCGGCGACCGGCTGGGGCAGCGAGTCGGCCGGGGATTTTCGTGACTATCTCGAAAAAGCGGAAACCAAAGCCATTGGCCGTGCGCTGGCGGCGCTTGGGTTTGGCACGCAGTTCTGCCCGGACTTCGAGTTTGGCGCAAGCGTGGGCCGCGTGGTAGATGCTCCGGTCAAGGTCAGCCGGTTCGTCCGGAGTGAGCAGTCTGCCGATCGGGCCGAGCATGCGCCCGCGGCTTCGGCGCCAGAGCAGGCTGCGACGCAGCGACAACTCCGCTATCTGCAGGCCGTCGCCCGTGAAGCTGGACTCGACCCTGCCGCGCTCGACGAGCGTTCGATGCAGGAGTTTGGCGTGCTCGCAAGTGACTTGAGCCGGCGCGATGCATCGACCTTGATTGACCTGATTCAGACGCGACGCGCCGAAGTCCCGCTGGCGTCCTAACGGATATGTCGCACTGGAGGAACCCGTGCAATGAATGGCAACCGTCGACGAGATGCATCACCTGAGTCAGTCGCTGGCGAGCCCGACCTGGAGGTTCAGCGTCGGTCGCTGGAGCGGCGGCTCGAGGACGGATACCGGCGGATCGACGAAGCGGTGCTCGCCGGGGCCGATGTCGCCGAATGGGAATCGTTCTGGTTTCGGCTCCTGCGCGAATACGAAGATGTTTGCCGCGAGTTCGATCAGGCCGCGTGATTGTCCTTGCGACACAAGGAGACGGGGCGGCCAATTCTGGCCGCCCCGTCTCGTGTCGTTGCTTCAGCCGCTTAGCCGCTGGCTAGGACTCAGTGACCGTGGCCTTTTCCAGTACGATCGGTTCATTTGGCGTGGACTTCTCTCCAGACCGGCCAACCGACGTTGGCGTATTGGCGATGGCATCGACGACATCCATGCCCTCGGTGACCCGTCCGAAAATGGTGTAGTTCTTTGGCAGTTTGCCTCGCAGATCTTCGAGAACGATGAAGAACTGGCTTCCG